>JAWCPE010000023.1:0-17315 GCA_038870415.1 Bathyarchaeia archaeon | reverse complement strand
CATCTGGGGCGCCTGATAGGAAGCTTCCACGCGTGTCAGCTAGGCTTCCCTTGAGACGGCTTCACAAGGACCACGTCTCGAAACTTCTCTATCCTCTCGCCGGAGATGTAGCTATGCTCCTCGACGCCCGACTCAACAGTCCTAGCGATAGCAAGGAAGAGCTTCTGAGTCTCGGGGTCTAGCACGATATCCTTGACCGTTCCGATCCGGGTAGCCTCTAGGTCGATGACATCCTTCCCCTGCAGGTCCTCACGGGTCAGGTACCTCTTCGACAAAAGGAACACCTCGTTAAGTAGCAGGAGGCACGGTTCTTAAAACTTTGGACACGACGGAGGGCCCCAGCCTCTCCGTGGCATGCGGGCTAGCGTGATCTTATAAAGAAGCCGAGGTGCCCCGCCACTCCTTATATAGTGGTGAACTGCCTAGCTTGATGCCGTGAAAGCGGGTGAGCACTCGTTGGCCTATGAGTTCCTCGACTTGGTCGGGTTTGTGAGCTGGATACTCGTCATCTTCGCTGGGCTACTCGCTTTCCTCTATCCGTTCCTCGAGCGCAGACGCGAGGAACCCGAGAAAGATAGGTAGGTCGTGACCGCGTCAGCATCCATCCTCATCGACTCGTCTTCTCTACGGTCATAGGAGCCGGGGCAATGAACGCCTTCCATCTTCTCTCCAAATCGTTGATCGAGGCCCTGAGGCAGGAAGGCATAGACCAGCCCACGCGAATCCAGGAACAGTCGATACCGGTGATACTCTCTGGGAGGAGCGCGCTGTTGATCGCCCCGACAGGGACGGGAAAGACGGAGGCGGCGTGCATCCCTGTTTTCGAACTCTTCCTAAGGGCGAGAACCAGCGCTCCGCCGAAGGGCATATCCATCCTGTACCTTACGCCTCTCCGGGCGTTGAACCGAGACATCTTCAGGAGACTCCTAGAGGTCGGCGAGAGGATCGGCCTAGAGGTCCAGGTGAGACACGGTGACACCGGGAGCACCGCCAGAAGAATTCAGGCGCTGAAGCCGCCTTCCATGCTGATAACCACGCCTGAGACGCTGCAGGCGATACTTCCAGGGAAACGGATGAGAGAGCACCTTCGCCACGTGAGATGGGTCATCGTGGACGAGATACACGAGTTGGTCGGAGACGAGAGAGGCGCTCAGCTCTCGCTAGGCTTAGAACGGTTAGAGGAGCTTTCACCTCATTCCTTCCAGAGGATAGGCATCTCGGCCACGGTGGGGGAGCCCCAACTCGTCGGCAGGTTCCTTACCGGTGGAAGAGACGTTACCATAGTGAAGGCCGCCTCTCCTAAGGAAGTCTCCGTCTGGGTTGAAACCCCCACGCCCACGAGCGAAGACGAGAAAGAAGCGGAACGACTGTTAATCTCAGCCGGATCGGTGGCGAGGATGAGGCGGCTTCTCAACTTGATGGAGACACGTAGCCCAATGTTGATCTTCACCAACACGCGGGAGCATGCAGAAGCCCTTGCGTCTAGGATGCTCTCGATGAGGCCGGACTTGAAGATCGGGATTCACCACGGATCGCTGTCAAGAGAAGCTAGAATCAAGACGGAGAAAGGCCTCAGAGAAGGCGACCTTAAGGCGGTGATCTGCACCTCCTCCTTGGAGCTAGGTATAGACGTAGGCAACCTTGAGTTCGTAGCCCACTACATGTCTCCGAGGCAGGCCACGAGGCTTGTTCACCGGATCGGCAGGAGCGGCCATCACGTCGACGGAAGAAGCTCCGGCTGCATCATCGCAGCCTCCCCTGATGATATCCTTGAGGCCGGGGTCCTCGCGAAGAGGATGATGGAGGGCCGTCTTGAAAGACCCCAGATGCAGCGCGGCGCACTCGATGTTCTAGCCCATCAGCTCGCCGGCCTATCCCTCGACAAGGGGAGGCTCCCTCTCGCGGAGGCTCTAGGCGTGATCCGCCGCGCACTGCCCTTCCGCCACATAGGAGTTGAAGAGCTCGACGCAACCGTGGCACAGCTGTCGAAGACCGGGACGCTCCGCCAGGCTGGAGACTCCATCAGCAGGGGGAGGAAGCTTCACGAATACTACTTCCGCAACATCTCCATGATCCCGGATGTCGAACAGTACGCGGTCTACGACTTCATAGGCCGCCGGAGCGTCGGTACGTTAGACCAAGAGTTCGTCGGAAGAAACGGCGTTGCAGGCACCGAGTTCATCATGCACGGCCAGACGTGGCGCATCCTCAGCGTAGACGAGGAGGAGCACCGCGTCGACGTGGAGCCGGTCCGTGAAAGCCTAGGAGCGATCCCTAGCTGGGAGGGGGAGATGATCCCCGTCCCGATGGAGGTCGCCGAAGAGGTAGGGAGGCTCCGCGAAGAGGTCGCCGACCAGCTCAGGGGAGGCGGCGACCCAAGACTGCCCCTCAAGCCGTATCCGCTCACCGAGGAGGCGAAGTCGAAGGTCGTCGACTACGTCCGGAGACAGATAGAGGAAGGCTTCGAGGTCCCCGGCAGAGACCTGTTCGTGGCCGAGGCCTTCGAAAGGTTCATCGTCCTCCACTCATGCGCGGGGGATACGGCCAACCAAGCCCTCGGCAGAGCCCTAGCGGCCGTGCTCAGCGGCAGGTTCGGCATAGCCGTAGGCGTATACATGGACGCCTACAGGATCGCCTTCATGAGCGGAGGACTATTCAGTCCTGAAGACGTCGTAAAGGAACTTTCCTCCCTGAGGACAGGGGACGTAAGGAAGATTCTTGAGGCGACCCTACCGGAGACCTCCCTCTTCGCATGGAGAGTATGGCAGGTAGCTAAAAGGTTCGGTATAGTCGAAAGAGGGGCAGAGTATAAGCTCTCGGTCGCACGTACCATCGTAAAGGCGCTCATGGCATCTCCCGTGCACGAGGAGGCCGTACGCGAGCTCCTTTTCGAGAAGCTAGATATCGAGGCCGCGGAGAAGGTCGCATCGAGGATACGGCGGGGCAAGGTCAAAGTGGTCGTGTCCCGAGGCTCGCAGCCCTACTCGCCTATGGCGTATCCTATTCTGGACCAGTTGACGCCCCACGACCTTCTAAGACCGGCTCTTCCGACGCATGATGTGGCTGCCCTCGTGAAAGAGCGGCTGGAGAACGAGAAGGTGAAGCTGGTCTGCCTCGCCAAGAACGATTGGGAAGCCGTATACCCCGTACGGCTGGTGAAAGACCCGGTTCGATGCGCGAGGTGCGGCTCCGCCCTCGTCGCCGTGACGTACCGCCAAGACTTCGAGCTTCAGAAGATTCTCTCGAAGCGGCAGAGACGGGCGAAGCTCACCCCTGAGGAGGAGAGGAAGTTCCTTACCGCGTGGAGATCCGCCAACATCGTCCAAAGCTACGGGAGAAGAGGCGTACTAGTCCTCGCAGGTAGAGGCATCGGTCCGACCACCGCGACGAGGATACTCCGAGGATACCGTAAGGACGAGGAGGAACTGTACCATCGAGTTCTAAAAGCGGAACGCGACTACATCAGAACGAAGCCCTTCTGGGACTGAGTGGGCTGCTGGCGCACTCTGCTGTCAGAGCCATCATGATGGGTCTATGATACCGCCTGCGCTGGGCCCTTTAGAAGCCGACGCCCCCTCCTGCACGGGCATATCCATCCATCGATCAGGCCGCATGGTTTCTGCGTGAACAAGGCTTAAAGGGATTCACGCGTTACATGTCACGGATGAACGTTGAACACAGCGACGGTGCATTCTGAGTCTAAGCACGCGATCCCCCGGGTTCCCGCGATGGAGGCAGTCGTCGATATCCTCGAGAGCGAAGGTGTCACCGCCATCTTCGGAATACCCGGGGCAGGTATCCTGCCTTTCTACAACGCTCTGCAACACTCGAAGAAGATCAAGCATTACCTGGTGCGACATGAGGAGGGTGGCACCCACGCAGCTGACGGCTTCGCAAGGGCGAGCGGCGAAGTCGGGGTTGTCGTGGGGACATCCGGCCCAGCCGGGACGAACATGGTGACTGGACTCTACGCTGCGAGGGTTGACTCCATCCCCATCATCGCGATAACAGGTCAGAACGTGAGAGCTCAACTCGGCAAGGAGGCTTTCCAAGCAGTCGAGATAGCGGAGATCGTTCGGCCTATCACGAAGAAGAGCTACTGCGTAAAGGAGACAGCTCAGCTTCCCCAAGTCTTCAGGGAGGCCTTCCGCGTAGCGAGAGAAGGCCGCCCTGGGCCCGTCTTGATCGACCTGCCCCTAGACGTGCAGAGAGCAGAGGTCTACTACGATGCTGAAAGCGACGGCCCATGGGAGGCCTTCAGGCCGAGCCCCAACCCTAGGAAGGTGAGGCGCGCCTTGGAGATGATACTCGAAGCCCAAAGCCCCCTCTTCCTCCTCGGCGGAGGCGTGGTCTCGGCCGACGCCTGCGAGGGGCTCGTCGAGCTTGCTGAGTACTTAGCCGTGCCAGTCGCCACGACCCTCATGGGAAAGGGGGGCATCCGTCCAGACCATCCGCTCTACGCCGGGCAGGTAGGCGTCTTCGTCGACGTCCCGCCGGGCAACAAGGTCTTCCTCGAATCGGACCTCGTCGTAGGCTTCGGCTGCAGGTTCTCCGACAGGCATACGGGCGCCCTGGACGTTTACACGAGGGGGAGGAAGTTCATCCACGTGAACGTAGAGCCGGACCATGTAGGCCGCATAGTTCCGGTTGACCTCGCCCTCGTCGCGGACGTGAAGCTTACGCTCCAGGCTATGCTGGAGGAGGCTAAACGCATGAGTCCAAGGAGGGAGCCGAGCCTGAGGGTCAAGGAGATCCCTGAGCTGAGAAGGAAGCTTGCCCGGCGGATGAGTTTCGACGGGGTCCCGATCAAGCCTCAGAGGGTCTTCAAGGAGATAAACGAGTTCTTCGACGAGGAGACGATCTTCGTCACCACGATCGGCTTGAACCAGATGCTCTCCTCGCAGCTTCAGAACATCTACAAGCCGAGGCACTACCTCGTCCCAGGTGGCGCGGGGCCGCTCGGCTGGGACCTCCCCGCCGCGATAGGAGCGAAGGTTGCACGCCCAGAGAAGGTCGTGGTTGACATCGTAGGTGACTACGGATTCGGCTTCTGCTGCGAAGAACTCGCGGTCGCCTGCATGTACGACCTGCCCATAATCGTCGTCATCTTGAACGACGGCCACCTCGGCCTCATCCGTCAAACCGAGAAGTACATCTACAATATGCACTTCGAGGTGGACACCTGGTATTCGGACCACAGGATAGGGTATCCGCGGCTGATCGACTTCGTCAAGTTCGCTGAGGCCTTCGGAGCCGCAGGGGAGAGAGTTGAGAGACCTCAGGACATTAGGCCGGCCCTCGAGAACGCCGTGAAAGCCGATATACCCTACATCATCGACGTGATAATCCACCGCGAGACGGATGTCTCCACGGGAACCTCTCTCGACTCCATCGTGGAACGGGAGTAACACCTAGGCAGGGAAAGCTGAAGGCTTACGCCTCCACTCATCTCATCGCTGGACGTATAGACCGCAAAGAGAGCGGACGAGCTCAGTCTACCTTAAGACCCATCGCCTGCGCGACAACTTCCGTGATGTCGAGCATTTGAGTCGAGCTGCCAGAAGAAGCTATCGCATCGGAGATGTTCAACTTGCACGTGGGGCAGGCTGAGACTATCGCGTCAGCGTCAATCGAGCGCGCGTCTTCCAGCTTCTTCACGGCTAATGTAAGGGCTAGGTCAGGGTAGGTGGCTTTGAGCATGCCTCCTCCGCCGCAGCATGAGGCTGTCGGCCTGTTCCTTGAGAACTCTTTAAGGTCGAGCCCAGGTACGCTGCGGAGGACGGCCCTAGGAGGCTCGTAGACTCCTAGATGCCTGCCGAGGTCGCATGGGTCGTGATAGACGGCTTTGAGCTCAAGCGGCCGGGTGAACCTCAGTCTGCCAGAGGCACGTTCGTTCCCCAGCAGCTCTGCTATGTGCATGATGCGTAGCCCCGTCTCGCCTACGAGTCGCGGATACTCCTGCATGAAGGTTCTAGCGCATCCGGGACAGGAGGTTACAAGCGTCTTCACACCTTTCTCGCGGAGCACTTTCAGGTTCCGGGCTGCGACCTCTCTGGCCATCGTGACCTGCCCGGATAGGATGAACGGGTTGCCGCAGCACCATTCCTCCTCGCCTAGGATCGACCAGTTAAGCCCGAGCTCTGAGAGGATCTGGCTTGAGGCTGAGGCGATGCTCATCGCTCTGCCCGACATCGATGAGACGCATCCGGGGAAGTAGACGACATCGGCCGTCTTCGGGTTTGGGACGAGGCCGTCTAAGCCCATGTAGGTTATCCATTCGGTCCTCGCCTCGGCGGGCAGCTCGTAGATGCTGTGGTTTTCCTTCAGGTTTCTCACAGCGATCCCCGCGCCAGCCGGGACGAGGCCTCGTTCAGCGAGGTAGGCTCTCGCCGCGGTGATCGCCTCAGTGGTCTTAACGCCTGGTGGACAGCGCCAGAGGCAGTACCCGCAGAGAGCACACTCGTAGAGCCTTGACATCACGTACTCGTTCGGTTCCCCTCTGCGGTCGAGGAGCATCTTGATGAGCTGCATTCTCCCCCTTGGGCTGCCGCTCTCCCAGCCTATGAGCGGCCAGGTGGGGCATTGAGCCCTGCAGTTGCCGCACCTCATGCATCGTTGAACTTCTTCCCTGTACGTCTCTATGTTGAAATCGTCGGTTGCCGTCTCTAGCTCGCCTCCGGTAGGATCGGTCCTCCCTTACCCTTGCCGGGGTTAAGTATCAGGTTCGGGTCGAGGAGCTGCTTTATGCTCCTCATCACCTGGACGGCGGGGCCATGCTCATCTTGGATGTACTTCGTCCTCACTATGCCTATCCCATGTTCGCCCGTCACGCTGCCGCCCATAGGGAGCACGATCTCGTAGTACAGGATATCGAGCGCCTTCTGGAAGGCGTCTCTCTGCTCTTGGACGCGTTCGTCGAAGATGAAGGTTGGATGCATGTTCCCATCGCCTATGTGGCCGAAGTTGCCCATGTCGAACCCTTCAACCGCGATGCGCGAAGGGAGCCCCGCGACCTTTGCAGCCGCCTCAGGGATGCTCGTAGGCGCAACCGTGCAGTCCTCAATGATGGTGGAGGGTCTCAGCCTCGCGAGAGCTGGCAGAGCCGCCTTCCGGGCTGCGATCAGCTTCAGCCTGTATTCAGGGTCGAGAGCCTTCTCCACGTGGCTGGGGTTCCGCTCTTGGCAGATCTGGAGGCATCTCTCCAGGGAAGCGGCAGCGTCAGTCTTCGAGCCGCCGCAGTCTACCAAGAGAAAGTTGCCCTTCGGGAGACCTTTCACGCCGGCATACTCGAAGGCGGCCTGAGTAGTCTTCTCATCCATGAACTCGAGCATCTCCGGGATGACCCCGGACCGCCTGATCTTCGTCGCAGCCATGGCGAGATCTTTCACCGAGTCGTATAGGAGCAGGCCTGTGGCGTAGCTCTCGGGGACAGGGATCACCTTGAGCCCTACCTTCGTCACGACGCCGAGGGAGCCCTCCGAGCCTACTATGAGCCTTGTCAGGTCGTAGCCTGAGGCGGACTTAAGCGTCTTCGACCCCGTCGTTATCACGTCCCCGTTCGCTAGGACGACCTCAAGCCAAAGGACGAAATCCCTCGTAGACCCGTACTTGATCGTCCTATTCCCAGCCGCGTTCGTGTTGACCATGCCCCCGATGGTGCAGGCTGGGCTGCTCGCCGGGTCAGGCGGGAAGAAGAAGCCCTGCTTCATCAACTGCTCATTCAAGTCGTCGCAGACGACGCCGGGCTCCACGACGACCATCTGGTTGTCCAAGTCGACCGATAGAACGCGGTTCATCCCCGCCATGTCTAGGAGGATGCCGCCAGCCACAGGCAGAGGAGAACCAGCGCAGCTCGTTCCGGCTCCTCGCGGCGTAACAGGTATCCTCAACGAGTTTGCGAGTTTAAGGATGCTTGAGACCTGCTCGGTCGCGGCCGGGCGGACCACGACATCTGGGCTGTAGACGTAGATGGTGGAGTCCCTCGAGTAGCAGATGAGCTCTTCCAGCCTCGTCGAGAGGTTAGCCGCGCCCACGATCGCTTCAAGTTCCTTCACGACGGCCGGGGTTACCTTACCGTAGGATGGCAAGCCTTAGAGGCCTTCCCTTAGTTGTCTTCGCATAGCCACTCGTGCCGCTAGGTTTTCTTGCCCTTCTTGACGCGTTCCTCGATCTCCCTCTTCAACCACTCCGCGATGGCTGGTCCGTGTACGGTATTGGCCAGCTCCTCGTCCAGGTTGCCGGTAGGCTGCACCTTGATGAACCAGCCCTCGCCGTAAGGGTCTTGGTTGACGAGCCCCGGCTTCGTCCTCAACGCCGGGTTTACTTCCTTCACAACCCCGGTTACCGGCGCCTTCAGCCTCTCAACCCATTTCGCCGATTCCACGGTGCCGAACGCCTTCTCAGACGTGATGAGGCTGCCCTCCTTAGGCAGCCGTATGAACATGATCTTTCCAAGGAGTTTCTGGCCCATGTCGTCGAAGCCTATCCTCACAGTGCCATCAGGGTCCTTCCTTATCCAGAGATGTCTATCCGTGTAGTAGAGTGAGTCTGGGAGGTTGTAGCCTTCAAGCTCAACCATGCTCATACCCTCTCAGCGACAGGATTGGGGAGCATCGCACGTGGGCAGCTCATAAGCCTTTTCCGCGCAGGTTCCGGCTCGGCCTCGTCTCTCCGGCCCTGATCCACGCCGGGGTTGGTTGTCTCGCTCGGCGTGCTGCTGCCTATACCTGGCCGTTCTCTCCATCGCGGCGTTTTTCCCGTGGGATGGTATTACCTTTCTTTCATCCGACGCCGAGGGTGCGGTGAGGCGCCTTGAGGCAGCTAGGCCAGGTCTCAAGCTGCTAGACGAGCGACGCCATGGTTTCCCCTTGATGAGTCGCAGCCGCGGCGTAGCCCAGCGCCTCTTCCCGCCCTCTATGCCCGGGGGCACGGACTGGGTTAATCAATTAATTATCTTGAGGTCTGTCCCTTCTCTAGGAGTTCGGCCAGCTCTCGGACTTTGGCTACGGCTTTGCAGGATGGGGCGTAGTCGATGGGGGCAACCCTGGCCATATCGGCTTGTTCAAGCTGCGGGTCGTACGGCACGATGCTGAACGGGGATACGGCTTCCGCCGATAGGGCGTCGCGTAGGAACTTCTCTTCAGCCTCGTCCTTCACCTTGTTGCCGATGAAGAGCGTTCGTTTAACTTGGAGTTCACGTGCCAAAGCTGCGGCTCTCAGGCCTGTCTGAATCGATTGGCCTCTCGGCTCTACGATGTCGAGTAGGACGTCGAAGCCTTTCACGACGCCTCTGCCGAAATGTTCGAGGCCTGCCTCCGTATCTACCACAAGGTCCTCGTCCCTTCGTACTAGGTGATGTCTTAGGAGCGCCCTCAGCAAGGCGTTCGCGGGGCACATGCAGCCGGCCCCAGCCGCCTTAACGGTTCCTAAAACGAGTAATCGGACGCCGTCAGGTCCAGGGGTTCCATACTTTTCAACGATATCGTAGACCTTCGGGGTGAGGTTGAAGACGGAGCCGGTGGTTCCCGGCCTCGCACCGGTCCTCTCTTCGACCAGGTCGAGGTTCTCTGAGAGGGGGACGATCAGCCTCGCCTCGCTGTATGGTATCCCCAGGGAGTAGGCGAGGTTCATCGCTGGGTCCGCGTCGATGGCGACGACGGTCCGGCCTTTCGCAGCGAGCGACCGCGCGATCGTGCCGGCGATGAACGTCTTCCCGACGCCGCCCTTCCCGACGACAGCTATCTTCAACCCACCCAGCCCTCCTGATCGACGTCCAGATCCGGCCTGGCGAAGGAATTAAAGGTGGCTTGAAGGCTACCCTCCCCTATGACGAAGGTGACCTGACCGTGGGGGGCAGGATTAGAATCTTCTCAATTCTGAGTCGCAACTCATAATAGAGTGGGTTAGGATCCGCGGCTCATGCTCAAGGGAGAAGGGGGCAGAGCAAAGGCTGTGGCAAGCGTTGCCGTCTTCGCAGGCTTAGCAGCCTATCTTGCCCTACTCAACCTCGTCGTGCCCTATCCCGTGCTGCCGTACCTAAGGTTTGAGGCCTCCGAGATACCGGTCATGGTGGCTTTCTTCGTCGCCGGGCCGATCCCAGCCATGAGCGCCGCTGTCGTGTACTGGATGATCCTGACAGCGGTAGGCGAATGGTCCCCCATCGGCCCGGCCCTCAAGTTCGCCGCCGTCGCGTCAACACTCCTAGGTCTATGGGCTGGCATCGCGGTATACTCCCGCGTCGCGAAGAGACGGTGCTCCTCCGCGTTAAGCGTAAGCTCAGCCGTGATCACCGCGATCGCGACGCGCGTCGCGGTCTGCTCCTTGACCAATTACGTCGTCATATGGGTGCTCTTCCCCTTCTTCCTAGGGCTTGCCACGGGCGCTCTGAAGGCAAGCCTGGCGATTGAGGCCGCCTCGCCCCTTGCAGCCCTCTTCTGGATCAGCCTCTTCACGGGCATCTACAACGCGGTACACGTTCTCGTCTCGGTGCTCCCAGCTTACGCCGTCGTGAAGACGTGGAAGAGAGTGGGCGGAGCACGGCTGGGCATACCTTGGATAGCAACAGCGACGGGAGAGAAGAAAGCTCTCTAGGACATGCGCCCGTAGAGGAAGCCTTGTATATCAAGCCGGCAGCGTAGAAGACTGGGAGCCGGCATGAGAAGGTTCCTCGAAAGCGTCGACCGCGTCACTGTTAGGTCCGCCGTCTCAACTGAGCTGGAGGCTGCGCGCATCCTGGCGTCTGAGAGGAAGCCCGTGCTCTTCGAGAGGGTGAAAGGATACCCTGGGGCGAGGATCGCAGGGAACCTCTGCGTCTCAAGGGACCTTATCGCTGAGGCGCTCGGTGCCTCAACTGGCTCCTTGGTCGCAGCCATCGCGGAAGCCTTAGAGAAGCCTAAAGGCTACGCGCTAGCGTCAGACGCAGCGTTTCTCCGGAACAGAGAAGAGAATCCCAACGTCAAAGATATACTTCCGCTTTTAATGTATTACCGTGAGAGGGGCCGCCTCTACACTTCTGCAACCGTGGTCTTCGCCAGGGACCCCGAGAGCGGGAGGCAGAACGCGTCCTTCCATAGGATGATGTACCTAGGCGGGAACCGGTTCGCGATACGGATCGTGCCCCGCGACCTCTACAGGTTCTGGGCTGTGAACAAGGCAGCCGGGTCTGATACGCCCATCGCCGTCGCGTGCGGGCTTCACCCCGCCATCTGCCTCGCCGCGGCTACCTCTTTCCCAGACCTGAACGAGCTGATGCTCGCCCGGGCCTTCCACCGCTTCGAGTGCCTTCCGGTGAACGGCATAGATGTTCCCGCCGAGGCTGAGGTCGTGATGACGGGCAGGGTCCTCCACGACGAGACCGCCGATGAGGGACCCTTCGTCGACCTCACAGGCACATGGGATAAGGTCAGGAAGGAGCCCGTCGTAGAGGTCGATACGCTCTACTGGCGTGACGACTTCATCTGGCAGGTCATCCTTCCCGGCGGGAGAGAGCACAGGCTCCTGATGGGCTTACCGCAGGAGCCGCGGATGCTCAGGATCATCAGGAACACGAGCCCTGGGGTTATCGCCGTGGCGTTAACCGAGGGCGGCTGCAACTGGCTTCATGCAGTCGTAGCGATCAAGAAGACGGTTGAAGGCGAGGGCAAGAATGTCGGGCTGGCAGCTCTCGCAGCTCACCCCAGCTTGAAGATGGTCACCGTGGTAGACGAGGATATCGACGTGACCGACCCTGTCAGCGTAGAGTGGGCCGTCGCCACAAGACTCCAGCCGTCAAGGGGGATTGTCGTCATCCCGGACGCTCACGGCTCAAGCATAGACCCCTCGCAGGGAAAGAGCGGCCTGACCGGCAAGTGGATAGTGGACGCAACGATTCCGCTAGAGGCAGACCGTAGAGACTACGCACGCGTAACGGCAGGGTAGCTCCCGGCTACCCTCTATGTGCAAAGGTTTTTCTCGGCAGAACATAACTGTCCGCTGAGGGGCTATGCGCCGCATTCTTCTCGGGGCCTCAGCATTCGTCCTCCTCGTCGCTCTTCTACCGCAGAGCGTTCAGTTATCCCGTGGGGCGCAGACGACCACAGTCACCTTGACGCCCATCGAAGACGCCTACATCGACTCGTTCAACAATGACACTAACTACGGCGGCGCCTGGAACCTGCTGGTGGAGTACTACTACGTAAACGCGACTTACTGGCGAAAGATACAGGGTTGGCTCAAGTTCTCTTTGGCATCTATCCCCCCTCAAGCGACGATCCAGACGGCGGTGTTGAGCGTCTGGCGAACTGATGCAGGCTCAGCTATGACCTTGACGGCTGCTCGATGCACGAACAACTCCTGGTACGGTTCAACTCTCACCTGGAGCAACGCGCCGCTAGACGCCCTCCCTGCGGATAGCAGCTACACGAGCAGCGTCGTTCTCCGCGCTGGGAGCCTAGCCCCGGGCTGGTACTCGCTCAACGTACTCGCCGATGTGCAGAACGCCTTCTCTTCAGGCGTTCTGACAGAGGTGCTACGGGTCTATCCCGCCCTGGGGTCGGACTTCTCAGCCTCTTTCTACTCGAGCGAAGGGGTCTACGCGCCCACCTTGAGCATAACGTACAGTTACGCCTCTGCCTCCGTCTCGGTCTCGCCAGCCTCGGCGACCTACGGTCAATCCGTCACCGTGATAGGGGACACGGATCCACGGCAGACGACCGGCGCTATCAAGCTCCAGTATAGCCTCGACAACGCCACGTGGGTTGACCTCGTCTCGGCGACCGGCGGCGCTTACAACTACACGTGGACGCCGCCCTCGGCGGGAACGCTCTACCTTAGGTCCGTCTGGTCTACCGCATGGACCGGAGGCTCCTACACGGCCACAAGTAACGTTACTACGCTCAGTGTTGGAAAGGCGCCATCCTACCTCTCGCTCCACCTCTCCGACACGACGCTCTATCCCGGGCGGTCTGTCATCCTCACCGCCTCGCTCAGCCCCCCTGTCTCGACGGGCACGGTGACGCTTCAGTACAGCACTACGGGCGTAGAGTATACCCAGATAACGAACGCGACGCCCACCGCGGGAAGCTTCATGTACGCGTGGTCCCCGCCTGGGGTGGGCACCTACTACCTACGGGCCGCCTGGACCGGCGACGCCTACTATAACGCCTCTACAAGCCCGTCTCAGACGCTGACCGTCACGTTGCTGCCTACGAGGATGACTTTCGCCGCTCCCACGGCGGCGAAGGTCGGCGAGGCGATCGCCCTGACGGCTACACTGCGAGACAACGATGGGAACACGCTCTCAGGCGCCTCGATCACCTTCAGGCTGAACGCGACCGCGCTTGGCACCGTCGCGACGGGAGCCTCAGGGACCGCTTCTGCCGTCTACACACTCACGGTTCCCGCCGGGACGTACGTGTTGAAGGCGTCTTACGCTGGGTCCTCCGTCTACCAGGCGGCTGAGGAGTCTGTCACCATCATCGTCAACCCGCTCAGGCTCGTCCTGACCGGCCCAGTTGCCCAAGCGGCCCTCTTCCAAGTTAATGGCGTAAACTACACGACTGACGCCTCTGGAAAAGCCGTGGTCCGCGTCAACTCCACCGGCACCTACACGTTCGCCGTGAACAGCCCGCTTCCGCTCGCCGCGGGGACGAGGCTTGTCTTCCAGCAATGGACGGACGGTTGGGGCTCCGCCTCGAGGACCGTCGTCATGGACTTGGACCAGAGCTTCGCCGTGGTGATGAAGACCCAGTTCTACCTCGCGACGGCCTCGGCGTATGGGGCTCCCGAAGGCTCTGGATGGTATGATGTCAACGCAACGGCGAGGTTCAGCGTTGCGCCCATCGTCGACCATGGAAACCGGACGAGGCGCGTCTTCACCGGCTGGAGCGGAGACGTAACCCTCAACGAGACCTCCGGCAGCATCCTTATGACTTCGCCGAAGACCGTTACGGCAGAGTGGAAGAAGCAGTTCTACGTCTCCTTGTCCTCGACGCATGGGGCAGCCGGCGGAGAAGGATGGTATGACGCCGGTGCCACGGCGGTCATCAACCTCACGCCGACCACGGTAGACGCCGGTAACCGGACGAGGTACATCTTCGCAGGATGGACCGGCGACCTGAACGCCACAGATGCCGTTGCCTCTCTGCTCGTGGATGGGCCGAAGAACGTGACGGCCTCCTGGAGGACGGAGTACTTCCTCGAGGTGAAGCCTGACCGCGGCCGGCCGACCGGGGCTGGCTGGCACCCTGAAGGCTCCTACGTGAATGTCTCGGTCGAGAGCGAGGCCCCCGCAGAGGACTGGACCGGAGCGCTAGGCGGGAAATACGTATTCGAAGGGTGGACGGGAGACCTCGTCTCCCCACAACGCTCGGTAACGGTCCTGATGGACTCCCCTAAGACCCTCACGGCGCGATGGAGGCCCGACTACCTTCAGCCTCTAGCCCTACTAGGCGGGGCAGCCCTAGTCGTAGTGCTCGTGGCTGCCTACGCGGCGCTGGCGAGGAGACCGCGTCCCAGAGAGAGACCTAAGGAGACTGGGCCTACAGCCTGAAGGGGGCTGAGAATGCCCCCGGGTGGGTTTACGTGAGGCTCAGGGCGTAAGGCCGCGCTTATCGAGTTCTGCGGCTACGTCGCGCATGCCTAGCTCCTTAAGCTTCTCCTTGGTTGGCCTCCCGGTCTGGGGGTTCCAGCCTCTCAACTTGTAGTATTCATCCATCAGCCTGAGGTACTTCTCACGGTTGAGGATAACGCCCTTATCGTCGGGCTGCTCGTAGTAGGCGATCATCTTCTCGTCGTCTCTCCTCGTACGACCATACCTGACCTCGATAGCTCTCTCCAGGTTGAAGATTCTCTCCCCTGCCTTGTCGAGTTCAGCCATCGAGACGTCGATGCCTGTGGCGGCGGAGAATAGCTTGCTTTCAAGGGCTAGGTCTCCAACATGGTCCTCGGTGTGCTCGCTTAGAACCTGTGGGAAGAACTGTTCGCAGACGACGAGGCTTGAGACGACGCATGCACGGTCCGTATGCCATATCGCCGGCAGAACCTTCGCCGATGCGGGCTCGTATGAGACCTCGGGGTCTAAGGCCCCCTCCGTGCCGTAAACCCTCCTCCCGACCTCACGCATCTGCGGAAGCGTCAGGATGCCTCCCCCCTCGACAGGCCAGCTCTGGACACGATTCGTGAACGCGTGTAGAGTATCGCTGCCCGGGTCGCGGGTGTCAAACGTCCATATCAGCACGGGGACAAGCCAATGGGGGAAGGGCGGAGCCCCAGCCCACGTGCCATGCCCGTCCCAATGCCCCACCTGGCCCAGCGGGGCCTCAGGTGCGCCCGGGTAGACCGCATCTAGGAACCGTCTCCCTTTACCGTCGAAGAGCCTCTCCGCAGCCCTGCAGGTTCCCTCGGCGAGGATGTCTCCTATGCCCTCGCGGTAGGCTATCTTACGCATAAGCGTAAGCCAGAACCTGCCCGGCGTCCTCCTATCGACCCGTTGGGGTATAGGTTCCCCGTCGAGGTCAGTTATGAGCCCTCCCTTGGCGCAGATGGCGAGCCAACGAGCGATCCCGTAGGGGACGTCAAACCCGTTCAGGCCGTACCTGCTCAGGGTGACGCGTGCCTCGAACTCCTCCTCCAGCGACGCGGCGGGGAAGCCGAAGCAGTGACATTGCCCGCTGTTAAGGCCAGGGTAGACGCGGCCTGGGATGTTCTTACGGAAAGTCGTCACGCAGAAGGCGCGGCAGGCAAGGCTGCAGGCCTGCACGTGCTCGTAGGGGCTTGGAGAAGGCCTAGGCGGCCCCATCTTAGGCGGGATGATCCCCCTCCGGTCCACGGAGAGGCATATGCTCAGGAACGGCTCGGGCCTCGCCACCTTGACGCCCATAGTGCCTCTTACAGCGATCGCCTTCAGGTTCTTAGAGCCCATCACGGCTCCGAAGCCGCCCTGACCGGCAGCGCTCTCGGAATCGTTCTGGATGACCGCGACGCGTACAAGCCTCTCGCCTGCAGGCCCGATGCAGGCCACCTTGACCTCGTCGCCATGCGTGTTCATCAGGGCCCTTATAGTCGCGAAGATGTCGAGGCCCCAGAGGTCTCCGGCATCCTTCAGCTCGGCTTCCCCGTTGTGAACCCAGAGGTAGACTGGTCTCTCAGCCTTGCCCTGGATGACGACGCCGTCGTATCCGGCGTACTTCAGCTCGGAGGGCCAACGTCCACCCATGCCTGAACGCGAGTAACGCGAGGATGGATACATCTGCGGCGCTACGCCTCCCACGGTGAGTCTGCCTGAGGATGGCGCCAGGGTGCCTGTCAGCGGCCCCGTCATGAGCATCAGTCTGTTCTCAGGGTCGAAGGGGCCTACCTCGGGCGGAATCTCTTCCCAAGCGATTCGAGCGTTGATGCCTCTGCCCCCGATGTAGTCTCTGGCATACCTCATCGTGTCGTCTTCACGTATCTTCCCTGCTGTAAGGTCGACTCTGAGAATCCTGCCGGTCCACCCGGATGGCGTATGCGTCTTCCCACCTGCCCCTTAGGCCTTCGATCTCGTCAGGGCTCCCCACGGACAAGCCTCAACGCAGAGGGGCCCCTCCTCCCTTCCCCTGCAGAGGTCGCATTTCACGTACACCTTCCTACCCGGGTGATACCTCAGGACCGTGCCGCGGTCATTGAGAGGGCACGCCTTCGCGCATAGGCCGCAGCCTACACATTTCTCCTCGTCGATCACCCTTGCGCCCGTAGTCTCATCGACCTTGAAAGCGCCGGGTACAGGACATGCATACAGACAGGATGGGGCTAGACACTGCTTGCAGACCTCGATCACATTGTCCATCCCAGCCAGAGGGTCCTGGAAGACGTGAAGGCGGGCGAGGGCCGGGCTGCACTCTCCCTCATGGAGGAGCGAACAGGCGAGCTGGCAGCAGAGGCAGCCCGAGCAGACCGCCGGGTTCACCGCTATCAGGAACCTTGGCGTTGGAAGCTTCAGCTCCTTCGGAAGAGGGGAGGTCACAACGCCCATAGAACAGTCACCTTTCGAGGCAACTACCGGGCCTCAGGTATTAGAGGCTAGCCGTCAGCAAGCGTCTTAAATTTTCAGGCCAAGCGTGAATGTTGGCGGCGGGAGAGCAACTAAGATAAGAGACCTATGTGGCGACAGAGCTTGACCACGCTTGGCGACCGACCCATACGTAGTCTGCGGCGTGTGCGCACAGTGCGCCCATGAGGGCTTCAGGCCGACCCGGAGGGGGGCCGTTTCAACGCTGGGTAGGCTCCTGCAAGGTCCCTTGAGTCAGGTGCGTTAGATGGGGGGGCAGCAGGTCCTCGTCTTCAACGCGGAGAGATGTACC
>JAWCPE010000022.1:13409-18135 GCA_038870415.1 Bathyarchaeia archaeon | reverse complement strand
CGTTCTCCTACATGAGGCAGGCCGCCTACAAGGCAGATGAGGCTAAGCCAAGCCCAAAACGCAGGGGAAACCCCTTACCTTACCTTATGTTATCTCATCTTGTCTGAAGGCGGTGGGAGCCTGCGTGCTCCCTGTTAGTGCGGGGAGGGCGGCCTCTCGCTAGACGGTCAGGGTCGTTGAGACAACCTTCGCCCTTGGCGCTCTCCCATGGACGAGCATCCAAATGGTCACGACGGTTCCAGGTGGCAGACTTTCGCCGAAAGTCCAGACGCCTGACAGCCTCCGTTCACCAGTTCCGTACACTATTTGGGTGAAATGCTCCGTCGTACCATCATGAACTGCTTCTGCGTAGAAGTCGATCCTGGCGATCTCTGGGCCTGCATGGGCCTCCCACTCAACTGTGACTCCGTCTTCTGCAGCCGTGGCGGTGAGGTCGTTCCCTCCCCTAGCTTCGGCGTAGGATGGCATCAAGAGGGCTAGAACGGCAAGCGTGAGGATAGAGACCTGAGCCACCATTCGCTGGATGCTCTTCCCGCCCTTCATACCTGCTTACCCCCTGAATATTGGGCTTGATCAGGTGTAAAAGCTCACGCGGAGCCAGCTCCATGGCAAAAGGCTGCAGGTCGCCCCTCTCCGCCTATGAGAGCGTCGGCAGAAGGGACTGATAGGATAACACTTAGCCTCATGAAATAAATGGAGGCAACCATGACAGGAAGGCCGGCCTGAAGGCTTACACGTCAACCCGCCTTCGCCCCTAGGTCTTCACGAGGCCCCGCCGTCCACCCGTCAGCCCGGCTTGTCAGCCTGCCTGCCCGATGAGGGGGAAACCACTTTATCTACCACGGCGTGGACTCCCCTCAGCGAAGCCGTACGCGATGGCGGCGATGGGAGGAGACCGGCGCCTTGGTAGACCCCTGGAGCCTCATCAGCCTCGGCTACGTGGGGGCCTTCCTCGTCGCCCTGAGCTTCGGGCTCATCCCCTTCGCCGGCCCTTCAAACACGCTCCTAGCCGCCGTCGCCGTCATGCTGCTCCCATCAGCACACCCCTTCGCCGTCGCCGCCGCGGTCGCCCTAGGGGCTACCGTAGCCAAGACGGGCCATTCCTACGCCGCACTGCTAGCCGCCCGAGCCCTAGGGGAGGAACGCCGAAGGAAGCTCGAATCGTACAGGGCCCGCGTCGGCAAGTCCGGAGCTCTTCTACTCCTCATCGCGGCTGCCACACCAGTGCCGGATGAACCGGTCGTGATACCCCTCAGCCTGATGGGCTACAACGTCTACAGGTTCTTCCTAGCCTACCTCGCCGGAAAGATGCTCGCCACGCTCCTAGGCGCCTACCTCGGACGCGCCGCCTCACCCCTCTTCGAGTCGCTCCTCGGCGCCGCTGGAACCGTCCTCTTCTCGGTCGCGCTCACCGCAATCGTAACCTACGCGATGCTAAGGCTGGAGAAGAGGAAGAGCCCCCTCCCAGGGCTCCAGAGGCGGCTGTAACCCTGCAGCGAACAGGCATGCGCCTCGCCTTCCCCGAACGAGAAGACCTAGGCTCAGCTGAGGCCACAGATCGGCCTGCTTCCCGCATGCCTCTAGAGGCACATCTCCTAGAGGGTTCGGCTCTTCTCTAGGGCATGAGCACGCATCGACCTGCAGCCGACCCACAGGAGCGGAGAAGAAGAGCGGAGCGAAGCCAGGCTTTCACGACGCGGCCTCTCTAAGGGTCAAGCTTATATATCGTGGACCGCGATGATGCGGCCGATATCTTAGGAGACGCGGCATGGCGGACATCTGCAGTGTCTGCGGCTTGCCCTTCGACCTCTGCGTCTGCAAGGAGCTAAGCAAACAGGAACAACGCATCGTCGTGAAGCTTGAGAAACGCAAGTACGGGAAGCCCGTCACCGTCATCGACGGCATCGTCGACAGGTCGCTCGACCTGAAGAGCATCGCGAAGACCCTTAAGGCGAACTGCGCCTGCGGCGGCTCCACCAAGGAGAACCGCATACTGCTCCAAGGCGACCACAGGAATGCGGCGAAGGACTACCTGAGGGAACTCGGCTTCCCCGAGACGAACATCGACGTAGAGTAGCAGCCCAACCTCACGGAGGCAGAGCCCCTTCACCAACCCAGAGAGACCCCTCGAAGGACTCGTCAAACGCTTCACCAAGCCCAAGCCCACGGTGAGGCTCTGCCCACGATGCAAGAGCAGCCAGCTGCAGCTATCAAGCTGGCTCGACGCCTGGCTACTGCCGGAAGTCAACATCTGCAAAAGCTGCGGGTATAGAGGCCCCCTACTCCTAGAGTTAACGCTCAGCGAAGGCGAAGACGAAGAGGAAGAGGAAGGCGGAGAGGAAGCCTAACTCGCGGTACGGCAAGCTGGAGGAAGAGTGCTGGAACGCGTACGTCTTCCTAGGCTGGGGTCCGCCCTTCGAGGGAGCGAATAAGGCTGTTATACCGGTTCCGGATCGTGACCTCTGTCACTCCGGCGGCTTCAGCTATCTCCTTCTGGGTCTTCCGCTCGCCCTCCCTGACGCAGGCCACGTACAAGGCGGCTGAGGCTAAGCCCATAGGGTCCTTCCCGGCGCATATCTTCAGCCTCTGGCATTCCTTCAGGATGCCTACAGCGGTCTGCTGAACCTTCTCCTTGACGCCTATCCTCGAGGCGATCTTGGGCACGCAACGGGTAGGGTCGGCGATTGGCATCGTCATGTTAAGGTCCTTCAAGAGGAGCCTGTAGCACCTGGCCACATCCTTCCTCCTTACGACGCTGACCCCCGAGATCTCCTTAAGCGTCCTAGGCGTATTCGTCAACCTGCACGCCGCGTAGAGCGAGGCCGCCGAGAGCGCGGAGATAGACCTACCCCTCACGAGGCCCTTCTCCAAGGCCTTCCTATAGACGACAGCCGCCTTCTCCTTCACAGAGGTGGGAACATGTACCTTATCCGAGAGCCTGTCGAGCTCCGCCATCGCCTGGCTCAGGTTCCTATCCGCCGAGGAGTGGACCCGGCTCCGGATCTGCCACTTCCTCAGCCTTAACATCTGTATCCTCGTGCTCAGGGGGAGCTCTCGGCCATAGGCGTCTCTGCTCACCCTGTTAATGACCGTAGAGAGCCCCTTGTCATGGATCGTGTAAGAGGTGGGGACGCCGACGCGGCTCCTGCCCTCACGCTCCTCCTGCGTGAAAGCGCGCCACTCTGGACCCTGGTCCATCACGTTAACGCGGATAACGAGGCCGCAGACGCTGCATACGACCTCCCCCCGCTCATAGTCTTGAACCAAGTCCTCGCTGCTACACTCGGGGCAACGGTCTATGCCCTGCATGCGCGGAGGCGCAGGAGCCTTCCCATCCTTCTCCAGCTCCTCTAAGAGCAACCTCACACCTTGACCCCACCGGGAGTCTGCTAACGTGGTTATTCTAGCGATTAGCCGCACCCTGCAGGGGCTAAACGGCTGCGCAAGCATCTTTATTTAAATCTTTCTTAAATACGCAGAGGCTCTGTTAACTTAGGCGGGTCACCTCCTGCATGAAGCCTGTGAAGTGATGGGCTTCCGGCCGCTGGTGAAGCGTGAAAAGCCTCAGCCAGTTATGCACATCGTTCAGGCGACCGTAAAGTGTAATATGGGTTCAGACCCTATCTATATTCGAGACGGTTGAGGCGGTCGGGATGACGCTCATGGAAGAGGTCCTAGAGGCGAGAGTAGCCCCTGATGAGCTGGCGGTCTTCTGGCTCGGCCAGAACTCGTTCATCCTCAAGACCTCTCGAGGAACGCTGGTGGGCATCGACCTGTACCTCTCAAGGGTCTACGCGGTGGAGCGCCACAAGTACGCGGACCCACCCATAGCCCCTGATCACGTCGTCGTGGACTATGCCTTCAGCACTCACGACCATCTGGACCACCTAGACCCGTACACGGTTCCGGGGATACTGAAGTGCTCCCCGAGGGCGGTCTTCGTGAGCACCCCTGAGGGCCGTAAGCACCTCGTCAAGCTCGGCGTGCCCCCTTCTCAGGCTGTTGGCATGAAGGCGGGTGAAGCCATGCGCTTCGGGGAACTCGAGGCTACAGCGTTCTACTCTATCGATCCTCGAGAGAAGCCTGATACAACCCATTACGGGTATGTGTTCTCCCTGCCCGTAGGGAAGCTCTACAATATGGGTGACTCGTCGCCAGGCGTGGTGGAGCATCCCCTAAATGTGTTAAAGCCCGTGATTGAAGCGAGGCCCGACATAGCGATGCTCCCGATCATAGGTGACTACCCAGGCAGGAGGCCTGAGCACGCCTTAGTCTTCGCGAAGGTCATCAAACCCAGGATAGTCATCCCTACGCATTACGGATGTTTCACCAACAGGGACGTTGACCCAGCAGAGTTCACAAGGCTCTTCGCAGACCTGCCCGACATCAAACCCATCGTCATAGACTATAAGGGCAAGTACACGTACCGCGCGGAGCATCGTGGCTAGCCACAACGGCTACAAGACAGAATGTCCGGCATTCAGGCCGGAAGACGAGAATTCGCCTAGGCTAAAGCTAGATTCGACGATGAAGGTATCCAGCTTGATCTGAAGCTTCAGGTCCCTGCTTAGGGGTTCAGGTGTTGAAGTCGATGGAAACAGCCCATAGAATCGGGGCTCAAGAGAAACTCCGCGGGAGTCTACTGCCTAGGGAGTTCTTTGAGAGAGACCCGGAGAACGTGGCGCGAGAGCTGCTCGGCCAGAGACTGGCAAGAAAACTGGGCGAG
>JAWCPE010000022.1:0-13399 GCA_038870415.1 Bathyarchaeia archaeon | reverse complement strand
GATGTCATGGAAGGAGTCATCGTGGAGACCGAGGCTTACTACGGCTTAGATGACCCAGCTTCACGCGTGTATCACGGCATAAAGGACTACAACAGGCTGATGCTGGGAGAGCCGGGAAGAGTCTTCGTCTATAACGTGCATAACAACTGGATGCTGAACATAGTCGCTCACGAACCAGGCAGGATAGGCGCGGTTCTCATAAGAGCGGTGGAGCCTACGAGCGGGATTGAGGCGATGAGACGGAACAGGCCGGTCACTAATGTGCTCGAGTTAACGAATGGGCCTGGGAAGCTCTCAAAGGCGTTAAAGGTGAGGAAGGCACTGAACGGCATCGCCGTCTTCTCTCAGGAGAGCGAGGTCACAATCTCGTCTCAGGAGGGCGAGGCCGGTTTCAAGATAGGGAGTTCCCATAGAATTGGGGTGAGGAGGGACCTAGAAAGGAAGTTAAGGTTCTTCATAGAAGGGAACAGGTTTATCTCAAGGTAACTTCAGCAGCCCCTGCTGACCTTATCTCGCGGAGATGGCTTTCACGAACTCCGTCGCCAAGGCGACGGTATTCCTCAGGTCGTCGAGGTGCATTACTGAGGCAGGTCCGTGGATGTACCTGCAGGGAACAGCGATCGTGCCGCTCGGCACCCCCCGTCTCGTCAGGTGAATAGCTCCAGCGTCAGTCCCTCCCACGGGGACTTTCTTGAACTGGAACGGTATAGATTTCTCCCGCCCGGCTTGGATGAGCGTCCTCAGAACGGCGGGGTGAGTGATGGTGGTGCTGTCCACGATGGTGACGACGGGGCCGCTCTGAAGCCTGGCTGACATCCTATCCGGCCTCGTATCTGGAACATCCGCTGCGAAGGTTCCCTCTAAGGCTAGGCCGTAGTCCGGTTCGGCCTGCCAGGCTGCAGTACGTGCCCCTCTGAGCCCTACCTCTTCCTGAACGGTACCGACGGCCGCGAGGTTGCAGGGCGAATCCCTCAGAGACTTTAAGACCTGGGCGAGCACCGTGCAGCCGGCCCGGTCGTCGAAGGCCTTACCCATAACGTACCCTCCTCCGAGCTCTGCGAACTTCACATCGAACACCCCGGTTGTTCCTACGTCGACTCCTCTCTCATCGGCTTCCTCTGGGCTTTGGGCGCCTATGTCGATGAACAGGTCCTCTACGGGGGCGACCTTGTTCTTCTCCTCCTCTTTCATGACGTGCGGCGGCTTGGTGCCGACGACCCCCTTGACGCGGCTTTGACGCCCTTGAAGCTGCACCCTCTGTCCGGGTAGGATGTTGCTGGTTACGCCTCCTAGCGTCTGGAAGCGGAGGAAACCGTTCTCGTCGATGAAGGTGACGATGAAGCCTACCTCATCCATGTGCGCTGCGAGCATCACTCTGGGGGAACTCTCTTTTCCGTGATGGTAGAAGAGGATGTTCCCTAGTTTGTCTTCGCTCACCTCGTCGGCGTACCCATCCAGCTCTCTCCGGAGGATCCCGCGCACCTCGTCCTCGCTGCCCGGCGGCCCGAAGGCGTCTGAGAGCGCCGCTAGAAGCCTAACCTCTTCGGACAGACCATTCACCCGACCGGCACTCTATCCTCGTCCAAGGTAAAAGCGTAGCGGGACGAGGACTGAGCAGTTCGCATGGCTGACTGGCCCCTATTGTAGGCGAAGATTGTTTCAGGTTTGTGGACAGCCTCCGCTTTGAACTCATATATCGCAAGTTCGACTATCCTCTCGTAAGCTGCTCGGAAGGATTGAGACGCCTGTGGTCTTCGAAGCTCGTAGACGAGCCCAGCCTTCGGGGCAGACTCTACGTCTTCAGAGATAGGGTTCACGCCGGCGAAATGCTAGCGTCCAGGCTGGAGAGGTACCGCAGCCAAGACGGCATCGTGCTGGAGATACCTTCAGGAGGCGTCCCGGTCGGGTACGCGGTTTCGAGGGGCTTGAGGATGCCCTTCGACTTGGCCATAGCTCGGAAGGTCTCCATCCCAGGCAGCACGGAGGCAGGTTACGGAGCTGTCTCATGGAATGGTGAGACAGCGTTGAACCGGGGCCTCATCGCAAGCCTCGGGATAACCGAGCTCATGGTTGAGCATGGCATCGAGGAGGCCTGGAGGGTTTAGAAGCCCGAACGAGGAGGTTCAGAGGCGGGAGAACTCCGCCGAAGCTTGAGGGGAAGCTCGTCATCCTCACAGACGATGGGTTAGCCTCAGGCTACATGATGTTGGCCTGCGTAAGGTCCGTTAGGAAACAGAAGCCAGCCCGGCTTAGGGTTGCGGTTCGAACAGGTTCCCAGGACGCCGTAGAGCTGTTCCTCCCGAGGTTGACGAACCCGTATGCTTGAACGTGAGAGGAGGTTTCCTCTTCGTGGTTGCAGACGCCTACAAGCGCTGTACGACCTCACCGACGAGGAAGTCCTAGAGAACCTTGCAAGAGCCGGGTTGGAGCCACCTGACCTCGACGCAGCCTTTCAGGCTAGCGGCTCGTAATCCGTGCCTTACGCCGAGGCGTCCTCGGCTACTAGCGGTTTTCTACACGGGCCTCGATCCCTCTTCTCCTTAGCTCTAAGGTTATCTGGCCGAAGATGTTCTCTCTCATCCCGAGCCTTTCAGGTGGGATTACGCCCCTCTCCTCGATGGTACCCTTCGCCAACAGCTGGACGACGGTGGAGGCCGTGTAGGCGGTCGTTCTTCCCATCGCGGTTATGTTCCGCGCCTCGTCGTAGCGGTCAAGGAGGCGGTATACGTAGCATGCCTCCGAGCCGTCCTTAAGCCCGCTTACCTCGACCCTCATCGCCACGAGGTCTTTCACCCCGGGCGCGCTCAACTTTTTCTCCAAGAGCTTCGCCGTCACCTTCCACGGTGCCACCGCGAGGCCGTTGACTTCCAAAGGGCTCTCGTCGAGGAAGCCTAGGTCCTTTAGAAGCCTCATCTTGCCGGCATGTCCTGAGTACCTGAGCGTCTTCTCCCACATGTTTCTGACGCCCTTCACCGTGTGGAGGAGGGTTCTAACTCCGTCCGTGTAGAAGGCCTCAAGCCTACCGACCCCTGGGAACTCGACCTCTTCGAGTCCGTCTAGGGCGTCTACCTCGACGAGCCGCCCATCCTTAATGATCTTCGCCCTCCTAACGTACTCCTGCATCAGGTCTTCTACAGACCAGGTCAGCAGATACCCTAAGGGAGGGATAGGACGCTCAGGAAGGCCGCCGACGAGTATCTGCACGTCCAAGACCTCGTCTAGCAGACTTACGGCTCTACCCACGAGTATGTTGCTTAACCCCGGGGCTAAGCCGCAATCAGGTATCACCGTGACACCTGCCTCCGAGGCTTCCTTATTCAAGGCTAGGGGGTCCTCAGGCATGTAGGATAGGTCGACCATGTTTACGCCCGCTTCGATGGACGCTTTGAGAGCCCGGTATCCGAGCCTCCCAGGTGTCAAGCCTACAGCCAAGTCGAAACGGCGGAGAAACTGGGCAAGCCGAACGTCGTCGGAGACGTCTAGCTGAAGAGGGTAAACGTTACTCCGTCCTATTCTTTCGGAAGTCTCTCGGGCTCTTCTGGGATCGTTGTCGGAGATGACTATCTCGGCTGACGGCATGGTTTCAGCCAGCTCACCGGCTAAGACGGAGCCCACGTATCCACAGCCCAGCGTTACTATCCGCAAGGCGGCACCTCAACTCGTCTCGTTCTGCGCAAGAGGAGTGAGGCAGCGCTCTTAAGCTTGGTAACGGCCTTCCGCTTTGGACAAGTCGCCGCACGGTTGCCTCCTAAGAGCATCTTAGACAGGTAGACCAGAAGAGAATTAAGGCCTCCCCAGCAGTTACCAGCGTGAAGCCCCAGGAAATCCTTGAGGCGTTGAGGAGGCCTTTCGCCATAAGAATTGGGAGACCTGCGAAGCAGGTGGCGCGGCGTGATGTTACCCTCCGAGAGGGAATCCTTATGCTCTTCGAAGCGTCGAGGGAGCCTCCTACGGTCTACGAAGGCCCTAAGCCTAGGGGTGTCAAGGGGCTGAGGAGGCTTACGCCGGATGCCTTCGAGGTCGAGTTCGATGACGAGGTCGATAGCGGCCTTCTCCGTCAAGTCGCGGGCTCTAGGTACTCCGTGAAGACCCACGACATGGCGGGAAGTAACGTTTGGAGGTTTCCGCCCAAGGTCATCCGGGACGGTGAGATCGTAGCCTACGTAAGCCGGTCTAGACGCGCGATCGTACTCCTGCTTTATCCTCCTTCCTGGCAGTGGACGACTTACCGGAAGGTCCTCGCGGAACGAAGAGGTATCAGGGGCTTCAGAGAGGCCTACGCCGCGAATACCGACGCGATCGAGCTTGTGGAGAAGTACAGGCTCCGTAGATACGAGCAGCCCCTAAGCTAAGCTGAGACCCGATGCGCGAACGCTGAGCGAGAAATAGACGTGCCGGCTGAGAAGGCATATATTCGGTCCTTGCAGTTTCGCAAGAGCTTACCGTGGCGCTGGTGATTGGCGGAACCAATCGTCGCTGCTCTAAGGAAGTACGTGGCCGTTGAGGGGATCGTCGCTCTAGTCGCGACCCAGTTCCTCTTCACTGCGGGCATCAGTATCTGGAACCCTTACCTGAACATCTACTTCAGCTCCATCGGTCTCTCCGGCTTGGATATCGGTCTCGTCTCAACGCTTCAGAGCGCTGTCTCCAGCCTCACGATGCTGCCGGCAGGCATCATCGCCGACAGGGTCGGGCGGAAGAGGCCCATCCTCTTCGGCTTCGCCCTCTCCTTCGGTTATAGCCTCGGCCTCATCGTCCTACGCGACTACTGCCTGATACTTCTCTTAGCGTGTATTCAAGGAGTAGGAGCCGGTCTGAGGCTTCCGGCCGTGAGCGCCTACATTCTCGACGTGGTTCCGGAGAGGCGTGGCGCGGCCTTCGCCACCTTCCACTTCTTCGAACTCCTAGCCATGGTCTCCGGAACAGCGGCAGGCGCTCCGCTCTCTAAGGTTCTCGGATACCAAGCAGCATTCCTCACAGGGGCCGCCCTCATTCTGGCCTCAGGAGTCTTCGCCTTCGCGAAGCTCAAGGAATCCATGCTGCCAGCCAAGAGAGAGCCGGGTCGCAGCGCATCAGTCTACAGTTCCTTCAAGGATGGGATCGCCTTGATGGGGCAGACGAGCATCTTGCTCCTCATAGCTGGGTCGGTGGTCCACCAAGTTGCGACGAGCTTCGCGATCCCGTACCTAGGGCTCTACCTGAGCAACGTTCTGGTCTTGGACCTTGTGCTCGTAGGCGTCCTCATGAACGCGCGTCAGATCGGGGATATCTTCGGTCAACTCCCGAGCGGGAGGCTCATTGACCGGTTCAGCGCTGAGGTCGTCCTCTTCCTTCACGTCTTCCTCACAGCGCCCATAGTCTACTTCTTCGGCGCGAACAGCGACCCATACGTCCTCTTCCTCATACTGCTCATTTGGGGTTCCGAGGCGGGATGGGACATCCCCAGCCGCCGCCTCCTCATCGCGAGATACTCGAGCGGAACCGGAAGCGCCACCGCCCTAGGCGCGGTCCAGTCGTTCATCGGCCTCATAGCGCTCCCCTCGCCCGCGATCGGTGGCTGGATCTGGGACAATCTCGGGCCTCCCCTCCTCTTCCAGATGTCCGCCTTAGTGAACGCCGTAGCGTGCATCCCACTCGTCGTGTTGGTCTGGAGGGCTCGTAGAGGCGAAGAGGCGAAGACTCGCAAGGGGTGACCGACCTTTTCCGCGGCTTGCCTCCGAGCGTGTTTCGCTCGGAGGAGACCACGCTTCGCTTCGTTTTCCGGCTACTTTCCCTCCGTCTATAGTGGGTCTAGCTCCTTAAGGCTCGGTGAGCTTTCCGCCGGGCATGGAGGGAACTGGTCCTAGGCGTCTGGCGTTCGCCGACCGTTCAGAAGCCCATCTTAGATTAAGACCCGCTCAGTCTCTTTTCCGCCGTCGGGTAAGACATCTCTGAGCGTTCGCGCAGGCTGAGCTGAAGTTCTGGAAAGGCTTATACGACCTCGACCGTGGAGTCCGACCTGAGCAGGGCAGAGATGGCTTGGCGCAGCGGCGCTTCAGGAGAGGCTCAGAGAGGGCTTAGTGCTGCGAGAGTGGCTCTCGTCGCGGCGTTCGTTGCACTTGCCCTCTTCTCCCTGGGCTCATACCTGTTCTCGATGATGCTTGGACTCCACATGCTCTACTTCACCAGTGAAGGACAGGAGGTCGCACGTCAATCTGTTCAGTTACTCCGAGTCTACGTCTTCTTCTACCTTAGTCTCCCAGTTCCTTGGCCCGTAACGCTCGGGCATCTCTTCGCAGCTCTTTGGCTGATCGTCGCCGCGTCGATGATCGCTGCGGCGCTGGGGTCGCCACTCAGCTGGACTGAGGCGCTGAGGGGGGGTTCAGCAGGCGCTCTTCAAAAGCTCTTCGGCAACTACCTGCTATCGATGCCCGTGCTCGCGAACATGCTTCTCTTCGCAGTTTTAGCCATCACAGGCCTTCAGGATATCTATGGGGTCCCCAGCGGGAACATCAGTATATCCGACCCATACCGAGGCTTGGTGGAACTCTCATACGCCTCGGTCATGGAGGAACTCGCCTTCAGGATCGTGCCGCTGGGATTGGTGCTACTCTTACGTCTTCTCCTCATCCCTGCGCCAGCCGGTAGCGGATGGAGGCGTTTTGCCTGGGCATTCCTATCGCCTGAGAGAGCCAAGTCGCAGTCAGGCCTCACCGGGGTCAGGGAGAGAGGCCCGATACATGGACTGAGCGTCTACGAGTGGGGGGCCATCCTTCTATCCTCCGCGGTCTTCGCGCTCGCGCATGTTCTGTCAGGCATAGGCTGGAAGACTGGGAAGCTGACCACCACGTTTCTCTCAGGCCTCATCCTCGGGTTGACATACCTGTACTATGGGGTTCCCGGCCCAATCCTGCTTCACTGGTACTTCAACTATTACGGTGGCATCCTTGAGTTCGCCCCTCAGCTCTACAGCGGGCCGGTCTCACTCTTCGCGGGCCTCAGCGACCTCGTCGCACGGGCAACAGGAGGCCTAGCGTGGCTTATGCTCTCACTCTACTTCTTCCTCAAGGGGTTGAGGCCTCAGAAATGGCGCGCTTTCAAAGCTGAGCGGAGGAACTAAGGGTGATCTCGGCTCCTACAGGAATGTCAGGGCGGGAGGGGCTTCATGAATCCCTCCCTGGCCGCGAAGTGGTTCAGTCTCTGCACCTGTGTGATCCGTTCCTCAGCTCGAGCGCGGACCTCTTCCCGCGTCAACTTGATCCTTGCGACGCCTGTTCTCACCGCGGCTTCCGCGACGGCAGCGGCCTCCCTGGCGTAGACGCTTACCTCATCCATCGTGGGCATGATATAGTCCTCTCGCAGCCCCTTCTCTTCGGCGCAGGCAGCCAGCTCGTATGCAGCCGCCAAGAGCATCTCGGTGTTGATGACCCTCGCACCTGTATCGAGGAGCCCCCGGAAGATCGCGGGGAACCCTAGGCTATTGTTGATCTGGTTGGGGAAGTCTGACCTGCCCGTGGCGACGATCCGGGCACCAGCCTTCCTAGCCTCGTCTGGGTAGATCTCCGGCCACGGGTTCGCGAGAGCGAAGACCACGGGGTTGTCTGCCATAGAACGGACCATTGGCTCCGTGATGACACCTGGACCAGGCTTTGAAAGCCCAATGACGACATCGGCGCCCTTCATCGCCTCTGCGATTCCGCCAGTCTTGCCTTCGCGGTTGGTGATCTCCGCCATCTGCTCTTTCCACTTGTCCATGGACCCCCTGCCCTTATACAGGATGCCTCTGCTGTCCACCAGGACCATCTTGCCCGGGTCTGCCCCAGCGGCGATGAGGAGTTTCGCAACCGCTATCCCCGCTGCGCCGGCGCCCAGGTTGGCGAAGGTTACCTCACCGATCTTGCTGCCCCTCAGCTTTAGGGCGTTTATGAGGCCGGCCAGGGTCACTACGGCTGTTCCCTGCTGGTCGTCGTGAAAGAGCGGGATGTCAAGTTCCTCCGTCAGCCTCTCGGCGATGTAGAAGCATTTCGGCGCGTCTACGTCTTCGATGTTGATTCCGCCGAAGCCGGGAGCGATCCACTTGACGGCCTGTATGATCTCGTCTGGGTCCTGTGTTCCGAGGCAGATAGGGAAGGCGTCTACATCCCCGAGGTACTTGAAGAGCAGAGCCTTCCCTTCCATCACGGGCATCCCGGCGGTGGAGCCGATGTTCCCCAGCCCCAGCACCCTTGAGCCGTCTGTGACCACGGCGACTGAGTTCCCTTTATTCGTATACTCGTAGGCGGCGTTAGGGTCCTTCGCGATCTCCCGGCATGGCTCAGCGACGCCGGGCGTATACCAGACTGCGAAGTCCTGGTATGAGCTGACAGGCACTTTGAGCGCCACAGAGAGCTTACCACGGTAGAAACGATGCCATTTCAAAGCGAGAGCATCGAATCTCTCCGACATGAATCGCCCACCCAGCCGGGAGATCGGTCGCCTCCCTAATCAAGCTTGTCAAGGAGGATTGTTGCCGACTGGCTCTGCGGAAGCCTTAAGAAGAGAACGGTGATCTTCATCAACGGTGGCAAAGGATGGAGCTTGACTTCCTAACTTCCGGGGAAGCGGAGCTCAGGAAGATGGCGGAGGAGCTGAAAGACAAGTACGGCTGCATCGCGGTGAAGCTTGGCACTGAGGTGGAGGACTGCAGCTTCGAGTACATCGCCTGGGTTCAGAAACTCGTTTCGGGGCTTCTCCCGGTTGTGGTGAAGATCGGAGGGCCGGAGGCTCGGAACGACATACGGCAGCTATCCCGAATGGGCGTAGGCGGCCTCATCGCGCCTATGGTTGAGTCCCCCTATGGCCTCTTGAAATACGTAACCGCCCTGAGGGACATCATCGAACCTGCGCAGAGGCAGAAGATGATCAAGGGCATCAACGCGGAGACCGTCAACTGCTACAGGCGGATCGACGAGATACTTGGTATGCCGGAGGCTAAGGAGCTGAACCAAGTCACGGTGGGCAGGAGCGACCTCTCCGAGTCGGTCGGGAAGAAAGTAGACGACCCGGAGGTCATCAGGATGACGGCCGAGATCACGAAGAAAGCCCAAGCCGCCGGCCTAGTCGTCTCCGTGGGAGGCGGGATCACCCCGGCGAACGCCAAGCGTCTCGTCGAGCAGGTGAAGCCTGACAAGATCAACTCCCGCCACATCGTGATATCGCCTGAGGATGCAGGAGACATCAGTGAGTCCTTCAGGAAGGCCCTCGCCTTCGAATCGGCCATGATGAAGTATGAGGTGTCAGGTCTGAACGCGAGGATAGAGGCCCTACAGAAGAGGATCGGCACCCTAGACAAGAGAGTAGTCGCAGCCTAGACTGCACGGGGTTCCCGTAGGGTATGCTGGGCCGCAGCTTAGCTCCGGCCCGGCTACATCGCTCCGGGGAGAAGCCATCGTCTCGTGAAAGGTTGAAGGGCGAAGATGCCTCTTGACTGGGAAAGCAGATACATAGACGCACTTGGGAAGGCAGCCGAGTCTATCAGGCCGGTAAGAGGCATCATAGTAGCCTACAACACCAACATTGACGGATTGAAGACGGTTAACGGACGATGGCTCTCGCAACTTCTCGCCGAGGACGCTGACCTCAAGGAGCGGGTCGCCGAGAAGTTCAGGGAGACCCCAGGCGAGGTAACGGACCTCTCCGACTTGGTCGCTGCCCTACTCTACTATATGCGGGAGGGGGCAGGCGGCGAACGGCTGATACTTGCCGAGGACGTCTTTCAATGGCTCAGCCGCGCCTTCGGACCCGGCGAGCTCAGGATGGGGGGCCAAGCAGGGATAATGGCGAACGTGCTCAGCTCGCTCGGCGTCCGCCTCGTCGCTCCGCATGTCGCACAGCTACCGAGGGAACAGGCCGAGCTCTTCGATGACCAGGAGCGGACACGTATTCCTACTGTGGGGCCCCTGGGAACAGTCTTTGCGCGACCTGTCGACGCGGCGCGAGAAAACGATAAGAAGCTCATCCATTGGGTGCTCAACTTCAAGGAAGGCGCCACAGTCTCTTTCAACAATATAACTATCACGGCTCCTCGTGAGAATAGGTTCATCGCCACGTACGACGAGGACAACGCTGAGCTGCGGATATCCTCAAGCTTCGTTGAAGGCGTCACAGCTAGAATAGCAGAGTTCGACGGCGCCATCATCTCCGGCTTCCACCTGCTTAGGAGAAGCTACCGCGACGGTTCAAGCTTCGAGGCGAAGCTCGAGAGGGCCCTACGACCACTACGCGAGTGGAGGGAACTCAACCCGAAGCTGAGGCTTCACCTAGAGCTGGGCTCGATGCAGGCGCCTGAGGTCGAGGCTGCGACGCTCCGAGCGTCAGGTCTCTTCCACAGCGTAGGGATGAACGAAGACGAGTTGAAGAGCGGTCTTGCAGCCTTAGCGCTGCGCCCCGTTAGTGAAACGAGAAACCGTGAGCCCTCAGCAGAAGCGGTCTACCGAGACGCCTTAGCCCTGCGGAGCGAACTCAAGGTGGAAAGGTTGAACGTTCACACGCGTGACTTCTCTATGAGCGTTCTCTCAGGCCGCTACGCGGAGAGAGCCGAGAGGGAACTGGACGGCCTACTCGTAGGGGCCGCAGTCGCAGCAGCTCGCGCCGCTACCGGTAGGTTCCCGCCCCCTGAGCAGATCCTAAGACTCCAAAGGGACGGGGTTATTCCGCCCAGCCCTCGCGGTCTCCGCCAGCATCAAGCCCTTGTCGACGCGGTAAGGGGCGAGGACCCCGCCGCTGCCTTAAGCCTAAGCGAGCAGGGGTTCGCTAAACTGGACGGCCTCTCGCTCGTGTACGCTCCGTCCAGGTGGGTTGAGAGAACCGTTAGCACCGTCGGCCTAGGAGACGCCATCTCCTCAGCCTCCTTCGCGATGAACCTTCTGTGACTACGTCTCAGGAGGCCAGCTGATCGGAGCAAGATAGGATCGAGAATGGCATCTGACCGTATTTCTCCCTTAGCCCCGTCGACGCGCATTGGTCTCCTCTACATCTCTGCGACTTAGTTGTTCTTAAGGCGGTCAATGTCCGTGCCAGATAGACTTTTTATCCGCCTAGGGCTGGCGGTATCACGGAAAGGCTTAACAAGATGGCGGGAAAGCGGAACGTATTCGATCTTCTCTCGAAGCCTGTTCGGGGGATCGTCGAGGAGCGTGGTTTCCCGAACCCCACGGGGCCACAGGTAGCGGCGATCCCTAAGATCCTGAGCGGCAAGAACATCCTCCTCATAGCCCCGACGGGAACCGGTAAGACAGAAGCAGCCTTCCTGCCCATTCTGGACCTCTACGTGAAAGACCCTGAGAAACCCCTGGGCATAAAGATACTGTACATTACGCCGCTCAGGGCGTTGAACAGGGACCTACTCGACCGGCTCAGGTGGTGGTGCCAACGCCTAGACGTCAAAGTGAGCGTCAGGCATGGCGACACGGATACGAGGGAGCGGACGAGCCAATCGCGTAGTCCGCCCGACCTGCTTATCACTACCCCTGAGACGCTCCAAGCAATAATGCCCGGAAGAGTCATGCGAAGACACCTGAAGGCTGTCAAGTGGGTCATCATCGATGAGTGCCACGAGCTGGCCGAGGACAAGAGGGGGAGCCAACTCTCGCTGGCGCTTGAGAGGCTCCGTTGGATCACGGGCCGAGACTTCCAAGTGGTGGGGCTCTCAGCCACGATTGGAAGCCCGGAGGAGGTTGCTCAGTTCATCGTCGGAAACGGCAGGCCGGTTGAAGTCGTGAGGGTTCCTGTCGCGCGCGGCATGGAGTTCTCGATCTTCTATCCTGAGCCTACGACCGCCGACTACGAGCTGGCGGAGAAGCTCTATACACATCCGGAGGTTGCGGCTAGGCTCCGGGTTATAAGAGACATGATCGAGAAACATGAGTCCGTCCTACTGTTCACGAACACTAGGCCTGCAGCTGAAGTGCTGGCAAGCAGGCTTAAGATATGGGACGTCGACTTCCCCGTCAGCATACATCACGGTTCACTCGCGAAGCCTGCGAGGGTCTCCGCGGAGCAGGGACTCAAGACAGGGGGGTTGAAGGGCCTCATCTGCACGAGCTCGCTAGAACTGGGCATCGATGTAGGGCGGGTCGACCTCTGCATCCAGTATATGAGCCCGCGACAGGTGACGAGGCTCCTGCAGAGAGTGGGTAGAAGCGGCCACCAGATAGGGAGAACCGCGAGGGGCGTCATCATCACCATGGACCCAGATGACACCCTGGAGGCGATGGTGATAGCCCGCAGGGCCAAGCAGGAGAGCCTAGAGCCCGTCACGATCCCCTTCCGGCCCTACGACGCGTTGAACCACCAGCTCGTAGGCCTGCTTGTCCAGAAGAGCCGCTGGTACTTCGACGAGATACTCGACGTTTACGGTAAGGCCTACCCCTACCGAGGCATGGACAAACAAGACTTGGCAAAGGTTCTAGAATACATGCATACGAGATACCCGAGGCTGGCCTGGGTCTCATTCCAGGACGAGGTGATGCTTAGGCCGGCCAGGATCAAGGCCCTCTACGACTATTACTTCGATAAGCTCTCCATGATCCCTGACGAGAAACAGTACCTGGTCATCGATGAGACGGATGATTCCCCTGTAGGCATCCTGGACGAGGCCTTCGTCGCCGAGTACGGCGAGCCGGGCACGAAGTTCATCGTCCGAGGAAGCCCGTGGAAGATGCTTAGCATCGTGGGCGACAAGATATACGTCCGCCCTATCCAAGACCCGACAGGAGCGATACCGAGCTGGGTAGGCGAAGAGATCCCCGTGCCCTTCGACATCGCTATGGAGGTCGGCTCAATCCGTAGGTCTGCGGCGGCAAGCATCGCTAGGGGCGCGGAGCCCAAAGCCGTAGCTCAGAGGATCGCACGCAGATACCCGGTGGACGAAGAGACGGCGCTGAGGGCTATCAAAGAGGTCGTCGAGCAGGTTGAGATGAGGCTGCCTGTTCCCTCAGACCGGCTCATCACGGTCGAGGAGTGGGAGGAGTACGTGGTCGTGCAGGCTAGCTTCGGCAGCCTCGTCAACCGTACACTCGCGAGGCTTCTAGGCCATCTCCTCTCCGAGAGGACCGGCCACACAGTAGGGGTTCAACAAGACCCCTACAGGGTCATCCTGCAGGTAGGCGAGGTAGCAGGAGCAAGAGACGTAGCCGACCTCCTTGAGGAACTCGCCTCTCGGGACGTTGAGAAACTTGCCATCGAGGCGGCGGAGAAGACGGGGCTATTCAAGAGGAGGATGGTGCACGTAGCCCGTAGGTTCGGAGCCCTCTCCAAGAAGGCTGACTTCAGCAAGGTCAGCTTAGACAGGCTTGAGAAGAGCTTCGAGGGAACAGTCATCCATGAGGAAGCGGTCAAAGAGACCTTGGAGAAAGACATGGACGTGAAGAACACCTTCCGA
>JAWCPE010000021.1:0-18503 GCA_038870415.1 Bathyarchaeia archaeon | reverse complement strand
TGAAGACTTTCAACCCTCTCGAGCCGAGCTTGACGACGACGGGCTCCACGTCGCGGTAGAGTATCGCGGAGATCATCGCTAGGCGCAGGTTCTCTGCGTCTGCCCAGTTTATGTTGGCGAAGGCAAGGTCATACTTGACCTCAGGGTTCTCAGGTAGGAGCTTCACGTGGTAGCCTAACGTGATGTCTATGGTGGTCCATTCGAGCCCTCTCCGGCGGAGACGCTCTTCCTCATCGACCTCGGCATGTTGCCAGGGTATGGAGGGCACGGTCGCGGTGATGTTCCATGAGAACTCCTCCACCTGCGTGTTGTTCACCACGATCGTCCTGTTGACGAGGGAGCTGACCGTCCACTCCCATTTGCTTTGACGGAAAATCATGTGGAACATGGGTGCGAGGGGATATATGCGGTACGGTCTATCCTTAAGGTGTTCCCACGCTATCTCGTCGTCTTCAACCTCGTCGTCGAAGCCCTTGCCCCCCCTCGTCCATAGGTCGAAGAGGCCGTTTCCATCCGAGTCGTTGTACTGCATTACGAAGAGGGGAACGTAGCTTAGGCTTACCTCCAGGGTGCCGTTCTTGTTGTACTTGGCCATGTGGAGTATCGGCTGCGTGTCAACGATGAGCTTCCCTGAGAAGCCTTTCAGGTTCCACTCTATCGACCTTTGCCAGACGAAGAGGAACTCTACTCGTCCCCCATCTGTCGTATTCGCTGAGATATTATACTTCGAGTATGGGGTGCCGGCTGCGGAGGCTCGCGCCTCCACCACGAGGGCTTTCACTACGGCTTTCGTCGGCGCAGCTTGGGCGAACGCTGCTAGGTGGATAGCCATGACGCCTATCAGCAACGAGATGGTCAACGTCTGAGTCTTCCTCACCTTCTCAGCCTCTTTCGGCTTTTCGCTGCTAAATCAAGCGTTTCTCCTTCTTTTAACTGTAACTATTCGGTTTTCTTACAATCTAAGTCTTCTACTGTCTAGAACAATGTTCGGGCCTTTAGAACAGGAAGACGAGAAGTGCGAGCCCTATAGTCGCGTATAGTGCAGCCACCGTGACGACCGCGGCCTTCTCCAGGCTGAGGCCTTTCGCCATCCCAACAGCTGAGGTAAGGAGTAGAAGGCTGTAACCCATCGAGGCGAACATTACCAGGCGCACCGTAATCAGGTCTAGGGGCAGAAACAAGGCTTTGGAGAGAGCCCACAAGGTTGGGAGGAGCAGGGAAGGCAGCAGCGCGTAGCAGGAGCCTACGAGGAGTGAGGGCGCTCCCTCACTGGACCGGTAGAGGGCATAGGTCAATCCGTTAGCTAAGAGGTTGAGGGCGAGCCAGCCGCCTAGGAAGGCGATCGGGGCGATGAGGGGCTCCACCGCTGGTTTGTCGCTGTACAGCATCAAGATGGGGAGCAGGCCAGCTTGGTAGGTTATCCACGCCCCGTAGGCGAGGATGGTTAGCGCGGAAGGCGCCGCCAGCTTGGGATCCGCGTAGAGGTAGGAGAAGAGGCGCCACGCCATGACGGCTCTTAGGAAGCCCCTCGCCGGGCTCTCGACGGGCACAGCCGTGATGCTTTGGGAGGCGATCTTCTCCTCGCTCTCTACCAACAGCTTGTAGGCGACTTGTCCTTTGGTTGTAAGGATGTATCGTCTATCTTGGCGTTGGGCTACGAGCCCTTTGAGGAGGTCGAGGTTGTAGTAGAGTGTTCCAACGCTGACCTGTAGGCTCGCCTTCAGCTCTGTGAAGCTGGCCGCGCCTTTCTCGCCTATGACTCGAACGATCTCACGCCGGGTGGGATGCCCTAGCATCGTGAAGAAGCGGCTTGACTCATCCTCCATTCGACAGCGCTCCCGGGCTCTGAGGCTATGGGTCTGTCTGGGAAGACGCGGGTACCCGCGTAGGGGAGAGTTGGCTCCGGTCCATTATAAGCTTCTCCGGGAATGGTGACGGTAAGCACTGGCAGTGTCTCGTTGAACGCGGTAGGGTCAGGGGTTAGGGTGCGCCCTCTATCAGGCGGCGAACCGTTCTTCTCGCTTCGCGGAGATAGTGAAGCCTCTCACATGTAAGGGTGAGGGGCTTCCTCGGTCTACCTCCGCCTTGCCACCTGTCGCTGAGCATCCTACTCTTCTCAAGCCTATGGAGTAGCGGGTAGAGCGTCCCAGACCTGATCGTGACCTTGAGGTTACTCTGGATCACTCGCATGAGCTCGTAGCCGTGCATAGGCTTTCGGCTTGTTGAGCGCCACTACGTCTAGGAATGCTTTAGCGAACTTCACCTCTGTCGTCTGATCGGACGCCTGGGCCTCAGTGTCGCCATGGCCCTGCCTGCGAAGCTGGGGGAGTTCCACCTCTATTTGAGGCCACCCGCCTAGGCGTTCTCTGCCCTCCAGATATATCAACAGTTAATCATTTAAGCGTTTAAGGTCTCCGGAGATGCTCCAGGGGTGCGTTCTCAACCTGCCGTCCTGAAGATGCACATCCGCAAACTGAAGCGATCGGTCTTCGTCAGAGAGCAGGGATCGCGTTCACGCTCAGAGAGGATTGGTCACAGCGCTCCAGTCTGGGCATAGGATATCCTTGGCTGAGATCGGCTTCAACCGCGTATAAGCTCGTCTTGTCTTAGGTTTCATGCCGAGTCTCATCCCTACCAGGGCTGAGTCAGCGACGAGCCTCAACCGCGAAGCTAAGGCTCAGCACTCTTCGCGTGGTAGGTGGGGTAGTACGCTTTGGACTTTCTGAAAAGGAAGTATTCTAGGATACGTCCCAGTATCCGGAACGGCTCAAGGATGCCCCCTCTTCCTCTCCGAATCCATCTACGTGTGCTGTTGTAGCTGACGAGGTCCCTCGGGAAGACGGACCTCTTGACCGTCAATGCCTTACGTAAGAAGTCTAGGTCCTCATTGTAGACGAGGCTTTCATCGAATCCCCCGACCTGAGCGAAGACCTCTCTGCTGACTCCAACTCCCATGTAGCAGGGATTGGTTAAGCCCAGCCTGCATAGGCCCCATCCGAAAGCATAGCCGAGGCGGCCTGCGAGTGACCGCTCTAAGGGCTCAGGGCGAGCCACTATGAAACCTGCGCCTCGCCTCATGGCTTGCACCACCTTCCGAAGGAAGTCGGGGGGGACTACCGTGTCTGCGTCTAGAAAGACCAAGAACGGTGCTGAGCTGAAGGCTACACCGATGTTTCTAGCCTCGGCGATGTTGCTTCTCCTCACTATCGTCCTCGCCTTAAACTCGAGGGCTTCAGTGATGGTTCTGTCCTGGCTTCCGCCATCGACGACCACGACCTCGAACGCCTTGAAGCTCTGCCTATCGAGGGACCTGAGCAGGGCGGGGAGATAATCTCCCTCGTTGAGGGTCGGTATGATGACGGAGACCTCTACGGGGCCCATCTCCTCTCAGCCTTTCCTCCTCGTCTGCTCAGCGCTAACATGCCTCTCAGGTCTGATAGGGAGAGTCCTCCTCGGTACGACATCGAGACAAGGGTGGTGCATTGAGACATGCATCCGGGGCAGGCAGCCATAGACTTGATCGAGTTCTGCCGATGCTCGGAATCCCATAGTTCCCTGAGGGAGTGACGAGTCAGGTCTCCTATATGGGATTGAGGCCAATTCGTACATCCTAGGAGGCCGCCCGCCGGGTCTACCATGGCGTAGAGCACGCTTGCGTCGCAGAGCTTCTCCATCGTGCGAGCAAAGTATGGTTTCAAGAGTGAGATGTAACCCCTCGAGGGGCCCACGTAGGAGGGGTCTCCTCGTTTCATGGCGAGAAGCCCCTCCGCTAATGCCTCCGCCTCTGCCACGGTGATGGCCAGGTCATCAGGAGGCGGATACGGTTGAATAGGCTGGAAAGAGACGAAGTCTACCTCCTCCCTCAGGGCTTGGAAGAGCTTCAGGGTCTCAGAGATGTTCCCACGGTGAACGGTAAGGTCAACGCCTACCTTGGCCTCGCCTAGTTCAGACAAGAGGCGGAGCGCCCTCTTCGCCCTCTCGAACGTTCCAGGCACACCTCGGGTCGCGTCGTGCGTAGCGGCGAACCCATCGAGTGAAACGTTGACCACGTCAAACACGGAGCCGAGCTCCCTTACCTTCTCCTCGTCGAGCAGCGTGCCGTTGGTGCTCAGAACGGTGAAGAGCCCGTAATCCCGCGCCGAAGAGGCGAGCGCTGCTAGGTCCCGCCTGAGCGTAGGTTCTCCGCCTGAGAAGTCTATCGTGCAGACGCCGAAGTCGGCAAGCTGAGCTACCACCTTCAACGCCCCCTCTGTCGCGAGTTCAGGCCTCGGGCGCCTCCACCATCCGCAGAAGACGCACCTCAAGTTGCACCTCGCCGTGCAGCAGTAGACGACGTATGTTAGTTTAGGTCTTCCCAGCTTGTACCGGATGAAGGACCAAGCCAGTCTGAGCGGGAGGCTTCTGTTCACGAATACCACCATGAGGTAAGCCCAGTCAGCTATTTTCCCGAATGGGACGTTGTGACGGTCATCATCTCCGTCATAGACTCTCAACCCCAAGTCGTCTCTTGAACGCCTATGCCGGGACGGGTCGTGTAGACCTCGCATCTGTAGCCTCTCTCTTCGAACAGTCCCTTCATCGCCTTAGCCAGCTCATCTATTCTCGCAGTCTCTGTTATGCCCAGCATCGCGGGCCCTGCGCCGCTGACAGCTATCCCTGCGTTCATCTCTTTCGCTAGTCTCTTGAAAGCCTTGTACTCTCTCACGATGCCCGCCCTAGCCCGTGCTGGTTCTACGACGCGGTCTTCCATCCCCTGCTTGATCAGGCTTATGTCTCCCAACGCCATTCCTGCGGCTAAGAGCGCGGCGTGGCCTACATTGAAGTTCATGTCTGTGACCGGGACCAGCTTCGGCACGGCTTCTCGCGCTATCTTCGTGGAGCCCTTCTCGACGCTCGGTAGGGCGACTGCGATGCCTAGGTCTCTCGGAGGCCGGATGGGAACCACCTTGAGCGGGCTGCGTGAAACGACTATGATGAACCCCCCAAATATGGCTGGCGCGACGTTATCTGCGTGCGCTGTCCCAGCGGCTACAACTTCGCCTTGGGAGGCGTACTCGACAAGAGCCTCTCTTTCGAGACCTAGGTTGAAGAGCTTATTCAGCGCGTAGGCCATTCCGGCCGCCGCCGCGGCGGAGCTGCCTAGGCCGCTCCCCGGTTTGATGCCCTTCCTTAGACGCACCTCTAGGCCGACGGAGAGGCCGAAAGCCTTCAGCATGTTGAGAGCCGCGTACCCTGCGGAGTTCGCTTCGGGCTGAGAGGGAACAGGGTAGCCTGACACCTCAATCCTGATGCCTACACCGGAGGTTTTCGCAACCTCTAGGATATCGTACGGCTCCTCTAGGGCCAGTCCGAAGACATCGTAGCCGGGGCCGAGGTTCGCAGTCGTCGCTGGACACCTCAGCTTGATCCAGTCCATAGCTAGTCTTCCCACGTCGGGTTCGGTATAGCAATACATAACCTGTCGGTCTGATAACCCTTCCCTTGGAAGGCATCGTCAGTTGCAGCACGAGACTACAGGTACTTCAACCTCCGGAAGTAGAGCCGCACGGAGTACAGTCTTACCCCTGTTTCGTGTACGCGATAGCGTCACGCCGCAAGATGAGCGTGAGAAGCCGGAAAGATGTTAGGCCTTCGCTCGTAGTCTCCCTAAGCGCTTTCTCAGGGTCTCTATGTCGGCCTGAGGTGAACCTTCGCTCAAGTGCGGAACGCGGGATGTAGCGTTTTCATCGTCAGGCCTATGGCGCCACAAGGTGTGGCTGAAGTGAGGTGCATCCAATCCACGGCGATCCTCTGCGGGCTCACTGGGCTGGGTGGCGACCCCCTGGAGGCTCCTAAAGGTCTTTAAGCATTCTCGCCGCGATTGGGTCCACGTAGCTCGAGAAAAGAAGGCGCGTGCACCGAGGTGACTTAACCGTGGCGATCCGAGAAGCCAAGTATGTGTGGATGAACGGCAGCCTCGTCGATTGGAAGGAGGCTAAGGTCCACATCCTAACGCATGCTCTGCAGTACGGGACGGCGGTCTTCGAAGGCATTAGGGCTTACTGGTCCGACGGGGCCGCCTATGTCTTCAGGCTGGATGAGCACCTGAATAGGTTGTTCAACTCCGCGAAGACCTACTACATGGAGATCCCCTACACGAAGCAGCAGCTGAAAGACGCCATCATAGGGCTACTGAAGGCTAACGCAGTGAAGGAAGACTGCTACATCCGGCCCATCGCGTTCCGCGGATACGGCGTGATAGGCCTAGACCCCTCTAGAAGCCGGGTCGAGGCGGCGATAGCTGCCTTCCCCTTCGGGAAGTACCTAGACTCAACTAAGGGCGTCAACTGCTGCGTCTCATCGTGGCGAAGGATACCGATAGACGCGCTCCCGCCTGACGCGAAGGCCTCCGGGAACTACGTGAACTCCGCTCTTGCGAAGATGGAGGCGTTAAAGAACGGCTACGACGAGGCGATCTTCCTTGACTCCCACGGGTACGTCTGCGAAGGCACGGGCGAGAACATCTTCATCGTGAGAAACGGCCAAGTCTACACGCCGCCTGTCTCAGCAGCCATCCTTGAAGGCATAACCCGCGACGCCGTCATGACGTTGGCGCGCGACGTGGGGAGGCCAGTTATAGAACGGATGATCACCCGTAACGAGTTGTACATCTGTGAAGAAGCTTTCTTCTCAGGCACAGCCGCAGAGGTCACGCCCATCATAAGCATCGACCGACGGCCCGTAGGCAACGGGCAGCCCGGCCCCGTCGCGAGGGGTCTTCAAGAGCTCTTCTTCAAGGTCGCCAGAGGACGAGACGAGAGGTACTCGCACTGGACCACCAAGGTAGACTTCTAACCTAGGCCGCGCCGGAAGCCAGCCGTTTCTGATGTTGCGGCGGTCTACTCTCTGCTCACTTATCCGCGCCAGGGGTATCCTGTTGGCGCCTCGTCTACACAATCGATGTCTGAGCGACGCATCGCGTATGAGCCAGTTGTGACGGCACCGGGGTCCTAGGGTTGAAGGTTGAGGCAGTGGACGTACCGAGCTAGAACGCCTGTAAGGGTCTTCTTCAGTGGGCTCCACTCCCTCAGTCTTCGCGAGAGCTGCTCGGCGTCCAGCTCGACGTTTAAGAGGCGTCTCCCTAGATCGATCCGGATTAGGTCATCGTCTTGGAGCGCGGCGATGGGGCCTCCTTCCGCTGCTTCGGGCGAGATGTGGCCGACGCATAGGCCTCGTGAAGCCCCGGAGAAGCGGCCGTCCGTGATCAGAGCGACTTGGTCGGCTAATCCCATGCCCACGATGGTTCCTGTCAGGACGAGCATCTCCCTCATTCCGGGCCCCCCCTTCGGCCCCTCGTACCGGACGACTATCACGTCTCCTTCAGCCGCTTCCCCCTCGCGGACGTAGGAGATGGCGTCCTCCTCCCGGTCGAAGACTCTCGCCGGGCCCTCGTGGCTAATCATCTTCGCTGGGACGCCGGCGGTCTTCACGACGGCCCCGTTTGGGGCTAGGTTACCTCTGAGGACTGCGATGCCTCCCTCCTTATGGACGGGGTCAGAGACGGGATGGATGACCCGTCGGTCTAGGATGCGGGCTTGTTCTATGCTGGCCTTGAGGGGCTGCCCAGTGACAGTCAACGCGTCAACATGGAGGAGGCCTTCGATCTCCTTTAGAACCGCGGGGACTCCTCCGGCTAGGTGAAGCTCCTCCATATCGTACTCGCCTCCGGGCCCCACGAGGTTGCAGATATGCGGCACTTTGCGGCTGACCTCGTCGAAGCGATCTATGTCCAGGCGGAGTCCTGCCTCTTTAGCTATTGCGGGCAGATGGAGAACCGTGTTCGTGGAGCCGCCTAGGGCCATGTCCAGCGCGATCGCGTTCTCGAACGCCTCCATGGTCATGATGTCTCGCGACTTGACGCCTCTCCTGACAAGCTCCACGACTTGGCTGCCGCTCTTACGCGAAGCGATGATGCGTTCCGAGTTCACCGCGGGGATCGTACCGCTTCCGGGAAGAGCCATCCCTAGGGCTTCGCTGAGGCAGGCCATCGTGTTCGCCGTATAAAGCGCGTTGCACGAGCCGCAGGTAGGGAATGCCGCCGCCTCAAGCTCAGCTAGCTCGCGTTCAGTCATGGCCCCCGACCGGACAGAGCCGATCGCCTCAGCCATGGAGGAGATCCCAATCTTGCGGCCATGATGGACACCTGAGAGCATTGGGCCGCCTAAGACGACGATAGACGGGAGGTTCAGGCGGGCGGCCGCCATCAGCATCCCTGGCGTTATCTTGTCGCAGCTTGTGACGAGGACGACGCCGTCGAGGCGGTGGGCTTCCACCATCAACTCAACCGAGTCCGCGATCACGTCTCGAGAAGGCAGGGAGTACCTCATACCTTCGTGGCCCATCGCGACCCCGTCGCAGACAGCCACTGTGCCGAATTCGAAGGGGACGCCTCCAGCTTCCCTGATGCCCTCGATGACCGCCTGCGCCACAGAGCGGAGATGCAGATGTCCAGGCACGATCGAGGTGTAGCTGTTCGCGACGCCGATGAAGGGCTTCCCAAGGTCGTCTTCAGAGACGCCCACAGACCTGAGAAGTCCGCGATGCGAGGCCCTCTCCAGACCCCTCTTGATATCCTCGCTTCTCATATTCATCAAGCATACCATCCGCCATGAGTCCGGCCGCACGTTTCGCCACGCCCTTACTTAAGCCTTGACAGCTTGAAGGCGCGCCCTTAGCGGCCGGTCCAACAGCATCTTCGGAGACGTTGTTGGTGCACGAGTGGCGTCTTCCACCTCGGGAGGATCTTAGATACCGACGAGAAGAGTTAGGCGGCCTCCAGAGGCTTTCTACGCGAGTGGTCCCCGGCTGGGTTGCGGAGAAGCCCCTGGAGACCGTGAGTGAGGCTGGGCTGCTATGTTTGCACTGCTTCCTGATTACATCCAGCTGGAAGACCCAGGGGGCACTCAAAGGGGTGATTTTTACTCAAGATTTCCCGGTAAGTAGAGTCTCAGCCAAGCCTAGGTTTCTGCCGTCAGCCCAGTTTCGCGGGCTTGCCCTTTCCCTTGTCCAGCTTCGGGTTCTCAGGCGGAAACAGGCGGGTCTTAAAGGGGCTGGTCACGCCTAGCCTCTGAAGCTCCTCTACCACGTTCTCCGGTTTCATCCTTGTCACTATCGGAAGGTCCGTATCGCTGGGTTACGTGTGCTTGCCCTCCGCACAGAGCCGAGAAGGTAGACTCCCGCCCTCTGCACCTATCTTTCCCGCTATCGTCCGTATACCCCCAGCCAGTCGTCTGGCGATTCGAAAACTTCCGCTTACGCTTAGGCCTCCTCGGCCAGCATTCGCTTTGACACGCTCAAGTCCTCCTCCATGGAGGCCTTAAGCCTCTCCCCCTTCTCCCTGCTAGGTCCCTCCGCAACGTGCCTCCGTAACATCTCATGCAAGGGTAGCCCTGACAGCCCTTCTCCGGGTACGCTTCTGCTCGCCTTCCTTCAGCCCTTCCGGTAGGGGTACTCTCCCCATTTCTGGACACGGCCTAGGTAGTGCAGGAAGCTACCGTACGATACGTCAGGCGGTATATGATGATCCGTGGAGGCGATGTAGCCTCCTCCCGGCAGCAAAGCCGGGAACTTTCTGCGGAGCTCCTCCTCTATGGCGGATGGCCCGTTCCTCAAGGCCCAGAGGCTTATGTTACCCATCAGGACGACCTTATCACCGTACTGGTCCCGCAAGGCGACGGCGTCCATCCCGGCCTGAGATTCAAGCGGCACAAAGCCGTTAACGCCTCCCTCCAGCCAGAGCGGGATCAACGAGTTGATGTTCCCGTCCGAGTCAACAAGGGCGAGGTCAACGCCTTTCTGGCGGAACGCGTAGGTTACCTTCTTATAGTAGGGGACCATGAGCTCCTTGAAGAGCCTGGGCGGAACCATAGGTCCATTCTTGTACGCCATGTCCTCCCAGACGCCCATGTAGTCGACCTGCAGCTCTAGGGCTCTCTTCGCGAGCTTCAGGACGAAGTCTGACCAGAAGTCGAAGAGAGCCCGGAGCAGAGCCTGATCCCTCATGAACGCGATGAGAAGCCTCTCCAGGCCGAGTAGCCACCGTGCTGTGCCGAAGAAGCCTGGGAAACCCCAGCCGATAGGCGCGCTGCCGGTTTCAAGGACGCTCTTGACCCTCCGCTCCCAGCCTTCCGCGTAACGCCTAGGGTCCTCAGGGTCGAAGTACGCCTTGAACCTCTCTAGGTCTTCGCGGTTCTTCACGGGCCAGTCGAGGAACTGCGGCACGCTTCGGCCGTCCTTCCTCACGCGTTTCGTGACACCCCACTCGTCGCAGACCACCCTCCACGTGTCGCCCTCTTCCAAGACTCGCTCCGGGAGCATAGGGCTGAAGTTCGTCCCGAAGAAGGGGCCTCCAGCAACCCAGGGAGGCATCATGTCCAAGCCGTAGAGGGGGCAGAGGACGTTGTAGTCGAGGACTCCGACGGGGAGCGGCCCATACTCGCGTCTGCCCTTCGCGCGGAGGTCCATCTTTAACTCCCCTCGGGCATACCAGTCGTCTATAGTCTCGGCCCAGAACTGGACCGCGTGCGGAACCCTGTCAGGCTCCTCGAAATGTATGGCTCGGAGGAACCGTTCACGAGGCGTCAAGTCGACCACGCTTCAGGCCTAGAAGCCGTAGACCTTGATCGAGTTCTCGCCTAGTATCTTCTCCGCGAGTCCTAAGGCGGTCTTCACGGGGAAGTAGCCTGACGCCACCTTCCTGGCGAGGACTTCCGCTATAAGGTCTTTCGCCAGCATCAGCGAGGCGTAGCTGTGCTCGAGTATGCCGTGGTCGCCGCCCCACGCGAAGACCTTATTCCCCGGGAGGAGCTCGATCCACTCGTCTAGGCCGCGTTTATACCCGGCGGGCGTGATGTGCGCGAGCCAGCAGCCGTCGAGGTAGACGTTCGGGAAGTACTTCGCCATCAACGCGGCCTCCTGCATGTACGGGTAGCCCCCATGGAAGAGGTCGAACCTCACGTCGGGGAACTTCCTCACCAGGTTCGTCAGATGCGTAGGGTTTGCGTTCGTGACCGTGTTGTAGTTCCCCGCCTGGATGCCCGTGTGGACCTGGAACGGCAATCTATGCCGTGCGCATCGTTCGCAGACCTCGTGCATGACGAAGTCCTGGAACGCCTTCCGCCCCTCCGCTGAGGCCCGGCTCAAGCCTCTCGCGTAGACCCTCTCAGCCTCAGGCTTGGCGACGGGCTCGTAGGAGAGTATCCGCTCGTACGCTAAGCCGGACTTGACCCCGACCGCCCCGGCCTTCACAACCGCCTCGAACGCCTCGTCTAACGCTTCCAAGTACTGGTCGAGCGACCTGGTAGGCCTATCCGTGAAGCTTCTCGCCGCCTGGGGGTCTCCGTTGATGAAGCCGTCCATACGCACGACGTGGACGAGCCTCTCGTCCTTCACTATCCGTGTATTCGGCATCCCTGTGCCGCTGATGTCGAGTATCATCCTGTAGACGTTCATCCTGTCGAGTACCTTCATCGACCAGGCTGGGCCTTCTCGGCTCCTCTCACGAATCCTGGCGGAGACCTCCTGCCAGTTCCCGTCATCTACCTCGTCCGCTTCGAAACCGTAGAGGTCCCGGAGAGCGATGAGCAGGTAGCGGTAGTACGCGCTGCTTCGAACGTTCTCCAGGTAGGGCTTCAGCTCCTTCCATCGTTGCTCGCTCTCATCCTTCGCGTCGGGCTTCGTAAGGTACTCGAAGCTCTTCGCGTTCATAAGCGTCTCCGGCATCCCTGAAGCGACGAGGTCTCCTCGAAGGTACGTCTGGGTCAGGAAGAAGGGCAGGTCCATCTCGATGCTGGGCTTCGGCAGGAAAGGGTTCGTCAAATGGTCGTGATGGTCGACAAGCCGCATACCGTCAAGGGCCCCTCGGATCTCCTGCTGCAGCTCAGGTCTGTTCACGTTCGATCCCTCAGCGTTCATCGGAACGGCTCAGCTTCGGCGAAGTATGGTATTAAGGGCTTCTCCTCGGTTTTCTTCAAGCGTGTCTACGACCGAGACCTGTTAAACCTCGCCGAGCGGCTGAGCGGGGAGGTGAAGCGCCGCCTGAAGGGCTTCTATACGTACCGTGCAGGTGCGGGAAGCCCTTAAGCCACGCGAGGAGCCTCCTGGAAGCCTGGAGGGGCTTCTACAACCGGGTCAGGTACCGCATGGCAGTGAAGGCTTCACCATCCGGCTAGAGGGGCCCGGAATTCCCAGGCATGCTGGGACTCATAAGGGAAGTGGCGACATGAGCTAAAGTTCACAGCATGGTTTTCCGACCCGTCCCTGGGAGCTCCCCAGCGTCGACCCATGCGGCTGTTCACACGTGACGAGTTCTTTCCGTGGCCGCGTTTTCCCGTGGGATGGTATTACCTCTTCGCGATGACTGGGGGTGGTGGAACGGTTCGAGGCGGCGAGGCTGAGTAAGCTTTAGGCCTCTGAGCGGGCTGGCTTCAGAGGGAACCCTAGAGGGGCTTGAACCCCTCCGGGTAGCAGCGCCTCCTAGTCGAGGGGGATAGCGCGCTATATGTCTAGTCAAGCCTCGGCTTGGCTTGTACCTACGCTGTGTTCTACGCGAGACGGGTACTGCTCGAGATTCCAGGGTGAGAGATGTAAGAGGGGGAGGGCAGCCTGATAACTGCTTATAAGGTTCACGGGTGGTCTGATGTGTCGTACGTCAGCTCTAAGCCTAGTCTCTTCGCGACTGCGGGTGGTTTCCTTGGGAAAATGCCCAGCTTGCGGCGTCGAAGTGGCCTCTGAAGACTTCTACTGCCATCAATGTGGGAAACCGTTGAGGCTGTGCCCAAACTGCGGCTTTCAGCTTCCTAGGGAGGTGGCGGTCCAGGCCAGATACTGTCCCAGCTGCGGGCAACCCCTTCAGAGGCTCATCCCGGGACTTAAGGCAACCCTTATCGTATGGCTTCTGTCTCTGCTTCTGTCCGCGGCCCTCGGCGCCACGTTGACAGAGAACCTTCTGCTGGCCACGGTTCTTTCCGAGGCTGCGCTCGCGGTCCCGCCTCTCCTCTACCTTCTCCGCCAAGGGACTCTCGTCCGCAGCCTGAGCTTTCCAAGACGCCCCTCTATCATGGACTTCCTGTTCGGGCTCATCGTCAGCCCGGCAAGCTTCGCAGTGGACGCGGCGGTCAACTATCCTGTGGCGTTAGCCTTTCCTCCTCCGCAGGAGTACCTCGACGCGATGGAAAGCCTCGCCCCTCGCTCGATCCTTGACCTCGCGACCTGGTTTGTTGTCATCCTCGTATTCGTAGGCCCATGCGAGGAGTTCCTGTCACGCTGGTTTGTACAACGGGGGCTTGAGAGAAGGTTCAGCCGGAGAACCGGCCTAGTCTTCGCCTCAGCCCTCTTCGGCCTCGCGCATCTCAGCCCCTGGTCCTCCATCGGCGTTACGGCTGCAGGCCTACTCATAGGGTACGTCTACCAACGGAGAAGCTACAACCTCTGGGCGCCGATAGGGGTTCACGTAGGACACGACTGGCTCGCCTTCGCCGTGCTATTCATCTCACCCCGAGGATGACGAGGCTAAGCCAAAGCGAGAGCCACGGCGGAACGTTGAGAACAGTGCAGCTGCGCCGTGAGGCGCCCTGCCCACACGGAGAGAACTTACCGGGCAACTCCACCCGGCTACTTGAGAACCCTCCCCGTCCTCGTATACCATAGGTAGAGGTCTAGCTCTCCTAGGGTTAGGCCCATGTTCTCCGCGAGGGCCTCCAGCCTCCTCTCGATCTCTAGGTACCTTCGTTTCGTGAGCGTCTTCGGCACCTCGTCGATCACGCCGTGCTCCGCGAGAGCCCTGAGGACATGCCTGTCGAGGACCGCGACGTTCAAGTACCCCACGTTCCGGAGGAAGTGGCTCGCCTCCTTGTAGCCGAGGCCTTTCACGTTCTCAACGAGCCATTCGCGGGCCAGCCTCTCCTCGCCGAAACGCGTAACGATCTCCTTAACGTCGCCTAAGCCTCGGGCTTCCACGATGAACTCGGCGCGTCGCTCCGCGTACTGATGGCCTAGCTCCGAGAGCCGCCTCGCAAGCCTCTCCTGAGGCCAGGTGAGGAAGCCTTCCGCCCCGACCTCCCGTTGGATCCTCAGCCCGAGGACTGCGCTCGAGTTAGCTGTCAAGATGCAGAAGCAGAGTTCAGAGAACCACTCCTCCGCGCCTCGAGAGCTTAGCTCGTGGAACTCTGCAACCCTCCTGCGGACCTCTTCCCCGACACCGCCGCTTCTAAGCTCCCGAATCCTGTCATACAGCGTAGAGGCGCTCATCCTAGGCCTCGCCTCGTCTCAGCCGCCGCTAGAAGCCGGCCCTTGAAAGGGAGGGTAGGTCTAGATGCCTAGTCTTGATGGGGTTGCTGTCTTCAGGACGAGCTTCTCCCGTCATGGAACTGCGTTGACGATATTTAGGGGTTTCTCGCCTCGTAGGGCTCTCATCACGTTGCGTGAGCACCAGACCATGCCGTCCTCGAAGAACTGACGCGTCCACGAAGCCATGTGGAGCGAGAGCTGCACGTTCCCAAGCTCAAAGAGCGGGTTGCCGGGCTCAGGCGGCTCCCGGCTGTAGACGTCTATGACCGCGGCCTTTATTCTGCCGGCTCGGAGCGCTTCTACCAGCTTAGCCTCGTTGACGACAGCGCCTCGAGCGGTGTTGAGCACGATCGCGGTCGGCTTCATGGAGTCGAACTCTTTCGCCCCGATGAGGCCGCGGGTCTCCTCGTTCAAAGGCGCATGGACGGTGATGATGTCAGAGTTTCTCACAAGCTCGTCGAGCGTTGTAAGCCTTACATCCAATTCATCCGCCGAGGCCTGGGTTACGTAGGGGTCGAAGGCCAGAAGCTGCACGTCGAAGGGCTTCAGACGCTTCGCGACCTCCCGCCCTATACGGCCGAGGCCGACTATCCCGACCGTCTTGCCCTTCAGCCTCTCGCCCATGAGCGAAGGCCTCTCCTGCCAGGCCAAGCGCCGCGCGGACTCATCCAGCTTCACGAAGCCACGGAGGCTAGAGACGAGCGCGCCCACGGCGAACTCCGCCACGTCTACAGCGTTCAAACCGGGCATGTTACAGACGTAGACGCCGCGCTTCGCGCAGGCTTCCAAGTCCACTGTATCGAAGCCTACGCCAAACCTCTGGACGATCCTGAGCCTGTCCGCTCCTCTGAGTGATTCGGCTGTGAAGCGGGCGTCACCTAGGATGACCCCGTCGACTCCCAGCACATTCTCTGCTGGTATCGCATGGTAGAAATCCTTCGAGACCTCGACCTCAGCGAAGCCCGCAAGCTCTTTCACGGCGACTTCGCTGCAGGGGATCGGCTCTGCAACCCACACTTTAGGCAAGGCCGCTCACCGATGCATGATTCGCTACCGCGTATAAAAGGACTCCATACCGCGTCTCTATGCTTACGACCCGCCATACTCTTTCGAGACCTAGGTCTGAGAGGAGACCCCTTGTCTAGTCGCCTGAAACCCGTCGCGAAGGGTCGTTAGAAGGGGGCTGAACCGACGAGGCAGGGCTTGGGAGACTGGAACTCTTTTATCTCCGCCTTGTTCGTTTGAGTCTATGCAGGCCGGGGGAGCAACCCCAACGAAGTACGTCTTCGTGACGGGAGGCGTCCTCTCCAGCGTGGGGAAAGGCATAGTGATGGCCTCCCTGGGCAAGATGCTTCAAGTGAGAGGCCTGAGGGTCACAGCGGTCAAGATCGACCCGTACTTGAACGTGGACTGCGGCACGATGAACCCGTACCAGCACGGGGAGGTGTTCGTCACAGAGGACGGCGGCGAGATCGACCTAGATATGGGCCACTACGAACGCTTCCTAGACATGGACCTGCCTAAGGACCAGAACATCACGACCGGGCAGATCTACGGGGCCGTCATCGACAGAGAGAGACGCGGCGACTACTTGGGAAAATGTGTTCAGATAGTGCCCCATATAACGGACGAGATAAAGAGAAGGATCTACCAAGTCGCGGAGAGGACTCCCTACGATGTGGTTCTCACGGAGATAGGCGGAACGGTCGGAGATATCGAGGGGCTCCCCTACTTGGAGGCGGTTCGGCAGGTCAGGCTGGAGAAAGGCTTTGAGAACACCGTCTACGTCCATGTAGCCCTCGTCCCGGTGCTCGACGTTACAGGCGAAGAGAAGACGAAGCCCCTCCAGCATAGCGTCAATGAGCTCCGCCGGATCGGGATACAGCCCGACATCATCGTAGCCCGGTGTAGCAAGATGATCGCGCCGGAGGTGAAGGCGAAGATCGCGCTCTTCGGCACCATCTCGGAGGAGGCGGTCTTCTGCTCGCCGAACGTGAAGAACATCTACGAGCTTCCCCTCATCCTCGACGCTGCAGGCACGGGCAGCTATCTCTGCCGCAGGTTGGGCATCCAGGCTCAGGAACCGGATTGGCATCCCTGGAAGAGGGTCGTCCAATCCTTCTCAGACGCCTCAGAAACCGTCGCGATCGCCCTCTGCGGAAAGTACACGAGTCTAGCCGACTCGTACATCAGCATCAACGAGGCTCTGAACCACGCGGGGGCCGCTTGCGGAGCCAAGGTCAAGATCGACTGGATAGAGACGGAGAGCTTCGAAGCCGACCCCTCAACGTTAGAGAAGCTGGACTCCTACGACGGGGTTCTCGTCTCTCCCGGCTTCGGGACGAGGGGAACAGAAGGGAAGATCCTCGCCGCCAACTACGCCCGCGTGAAGGATATGCCCTACCTAGGTATCTGCTTCGGTTTCCAACTCGCGATCGTTGCCTTCGCCCGGTACGTCTGCGGGCTGGCCGGAGCGAACAGCACAGAGATCAACCCTCAGACCCCTCACCCGGTCTTGGACCTCATGCCTGAGCAGAGGGAGGTCACCTACAAAGGCGCCACGATGAGACTCGGCGCCCATGATATCTCAGTTAAACCGGGCACAGTCGCCCACAGACTCTACGGGTTAGAGACGATCCGTGAACGCCACCGCCACCGGTGGGAGGTCAACCCAGCCTACTGGGACCCCCTACAGAGGCACGGGATGGTCTTCTCAGGGCTGAGCCCAGACGGGCGACGAGTCGAGATCTTCGAGCTTCCCTCCTCGTACTTCTATATGGGAACACAGTTCCACCCCGAGTTCAAGAGTAGGCCGGGAAGGCCGAGCCCATCGTACTACGGGTTTGTGAAAGCCTGCCTCGACAAGAAGGCTGGTAGGACTAAGCCAGAGTTCAACAGATGAACCGCTTCATGCTGGTATCCGTTCTTCTCGTGTAATAGAATACGGCCATCCAGAGGCTACGGCGTCCCTCTCCGTTCTGGGAAAACATTGTCGAAACTAGTCCGGCACGATGAATAGTGACAGAACCACGTCACAGTACTGAAACAATCGACTGACGGATTGCGATCGAATCAGAGGAGGGGGGAGAAGAAAAAAGTAGGATAGATGTGATACCCTGTTGTTCGTTGTTGGCTAGACCTTGGTAGCTTCTCTCCACTTATGCCCACACTTTGGACAGGTATAGAGCTTCACGTGAAGCTTAGGTCCCTTCTTGCTTTTAGGCGCGACATCCCATTCCTTGCTCGGCTTTGCTACCTCTGTTCCATCCTTCGGACACTTCGCCATGTCAAGCGCCTCCATGAGGCTGTCCATGCTTTTCATGCATGGATATTTAAGCCTTGCGTGCTGCCTCAAGGTTCACCGCGTGGAAGCGAGTTAGTTGGTCCCCTGAGGAGTGTGAGACGGGAAGGTGTCCGATGGAACTGCTAAGCGGCCAGCTCTGCACGACGCGGAGTGTGAGCGCTTGGGAAGCCTCTGCGGGAGCGTGCAGGAGGAGAAGAGAGGCCCCTTAAGGGCCTAGGAGCGAGCTACGGCCTAACCTTGTTGAGGGCCTTATCCACGTCTTCCAGGCCGAGCTCCTTTAAGACGTCGGACCTAGGGATGCCGTTCTCGTCCCAGCCGACTGCCTTGTAGTACTCCTTCTTCCTCTGCTCGACGGCGCTCTTGTCGGTGGTCTTGCCTGCGTGGGGCCCCGTGGGTAGGGGCTCGTAGTACCTCGGCGGGTTATCATCGTCCGTCGCCGGGTTCCACCTGACGTCCGGTCCGCCGATCAGCTCCGCAGCCCGTTGTATGGCGATGATCCGTTTCGCCAATACCTTGTTCCATTCCTCTCTGGTGATTCCCCACCCTGTCACCGCGTCGAGGTATCTCCAGGTGAGTTCGCCCCTGGCGACGAAGGCGCAGACTACCGCGGAGTCTAGGAAGACCATGCCCATATCGTCGTAGCCGTCGTAGACGCTCGACGTGTGGTCGCCGCCCTGAACGTTCGCCGCGTACCCGATCGGGTTCATGTCTCGTCCGCTTCGGGTTCCGTGGGCGCCTATCTCGACGCCCTTCACGTGGACCGCGTACCTCGTGACGTCGACGCCTTTCATCTGGCTGATCTTCTTCGCCGCACTGTAGGTGCCCTCCGCGAGCACGTCGCCGACGCTGAAGCGCACGGGCCGATCGTATGCGG
>JAWCPE010000020.1:8644-18626 GCA_038870415.1 Bathyarchaeia archaeon | reverse complement strand
TAGAGCACGTTCAGAGCTGGCTTAAAGCCCTCATCCTCCACATGCAGCCAGAACACCTTAGGCTCATAACATCCCTAGAGGAGGCGATGCGCCTAAGGTAACAGAGCTTCGACCGGGGGAGCAAGGCTTTATCTGCTTCATCTACGGCATAGCTGTGGTGTCGATGAGTCGCTACGGTGAGGTTATCGAGCTCGAAAGAGAACTGATGAGAAGGGAGAGAGAGATCGAGTACCTGAGAATGGAGCTCAAGCGATGCTATGCGGTGATAGAGGAGCTGAAGCAAGGGATGCGCCCCGTCGGGACCGTCCAAGAGGTCCGGGGCAACCTCGCCTACGTCAAGCTCACCGGTGGACAATCCTTCGAGGTCACGGTGCCACCCGACTTAGCTGGGAAGGTAAGCCGCGACTCTGAGGTCGTCCTTGCTCCTAACCGAGGAACCGTGACGAACGTCATCGAGAGGCCTAAGGAGGCCTCGATCTGGGCCTTCAAGGTGGAGACGGCGCCACGCGTCTACTACGAGGATGTCGTCGGACTGGAAACGCAGCTTGCAGAGTTCAGGAAGGCCGTGGAGGTCGTCCTCAACCCTACCCTGAGGGAGCGGCGCGAGAAGATCGTGGTCGACGGGAGACTCCTTGAGGAAGCCGGCTCAGTGCTCCTCTTCGGCCCGCCGGGAACGGGGAAGACATATATGGCTAAGGCCGCGGCGGGCTCCGCCAGCCGGATGGGGCAACCTACGAGCTTCCTCAAGATAGAGGGGTACGAGGTCGTCTCCAAGTGGCTGGGCGAGTCGGCGAAGAACATCCGCGAAGTCTTCAAGCTGGCGAGGGAAGTAGCGCCGAGCATCCTCTTCATCGACGAGGCCGACGCAATAGGCAGAATGCGGATGGAGGCCGCCACAGACGCCGGGAGGGATGTTCAAGGGATGCTCAACCAACTCCTCGTGGAACTCGGGGAAGGGTTCGATGTTAACCGTAACGTGGTCGTGCTCTTCGCCACAAACTTCCCGAGCGTCATGGACCCAGCCCTCCTAGACAGGATAAAGAAGGTCATCTACGTCCCACCGCTGAAGACGAGAGAGGAGATCAAGAGAGTCTTCGACTTCTACGCGTCAAAGGTGAAGCTCGACCCTGTCCTCGTGGACCGCGGCCGGCTCTCCGACTCAGCCTTCGAAGAGGTCTGGCAGGTCTTACGAAGAAGAAGACAGGTCTACGAGGCAACCGTACCTCGTAGACAGATCCGGATACGGGACGAGTACATCGCCACGCCTAGGGATGTAAAGAACATCGTTCAGGAGGCGGCGAGCGACGCCTCATACGAGGGGATGGATTTCATAGACCACGACACCATCATCGAGCGCGCACGGAGCATAGCGAACCAACCCGTCGAGATCAACACCGTCTAGGTCAGCAACACGTTTAGGCATCTCCTCTAGGGGCTTAAAGGCGAGTAGAGACGGGAAGACATACATGCATAGTTCTCCTCAGGAGTGCGGCCCCAGGCCTATTCTAGAACCCTTCTGTGTGGTTTCGCAGCGATCCTCCATGCTCTTACCGTGGCTTCTCGGTCTTACCTGGCCTCAACAGCATGAGGGAGGGTTTGCCCTCGAAAACTCCTTCAGAGCAGACCATGGGCTCGGCGACGAGGAAAGCTGATGGGTCAGCTCGAGGAGGATAGGGAATAGTGATTCCAGCAATCTCCGGGGCTGTGTCCTAAGGGTTCGCAGCTCTTCCCGAATGAAGGCGCCGATGCTCGCCGACCTGCAGTCGACCGGGCAGAGCAGAGTTAGGACGCAACCTGGCTTTGACTGTGAGCGGAGGAACCGGCAAACCTTAAGGCTACCTGTGAAGAGAATTCCCGTGCGCATCTAGCCCAAGTGACCGTCTTGAAGAGAAGATTCCCGGTGGTAGCAGGTTCATTCTATCCTTCAGACCCGAAGGCTCTTAGGCAGCAGATCGAAGCGTGCTTCAAGCATAGGCTAGGGCCGGGCGAGCTTCCTAGAGTCAACTCAGAAGGCGGGAGACGCGTATCCGCTTTAGTATCGCCTCATGCCGGCTACGTGTACTCTGGCCCCGTGGCCGCGCACGGGTACTATGCGCTCGCGGAGGACGGAGTGCCGGAGACGTTCATTCTGCTCGGCCCGAACCATACAGGCTTCGGGAGCGGCGTCTCCATAATGGTTGAAGGCAGTTGGAGAACCCCTCTCGGCGACTTGGAGATAGACCGCGAGCTAGCCGCGGCGCTCGTCGGTTCCTGCCGGATCATCGACCCTGACGAGTCTGCCCACAGGCATGAGCATTCGATCGAGGTGCAGCTGCCGTTCATCCAGTACCTATACGGTTCCCCTAAGATCGTGCCGGTATGCTTCCTTATGCAGGACCCGGAGACGGCGCGGGAAGTAGGAGAGACCATCGCAAAGTCCATCCTTGGGGAGAACGCGGTCATCGTAGCTTCCACAGACCTCACGCACTACGAGCCCCACTCAGAGGCTGCCGCTAAGGATCGAAAGGTCATCGACGCGGTGCTGAACCTAGACGCGTCAGGCGTTGCCCAAGTCGTCGATAGCCTAGGCGTATCGATGTGCGGCCCCGGCCCCGTGATGGCTGCTATCGCAGCTGCGAAAGCGTTGAAAGCTGAGAGGGGCGAGCTCCTAGCCTACGCGACGAGCGGAGACGTGACGGGCGACCGCAGCTCCGTCGTAGGCTACGCTTCGATCACGTTGAGGAGGGCCTAACAGCGGTTCTTCGACCTCCTTGGGTGACCGGGGATGAGCCTAGAGGCGGTCACGGCCTCTGCGCCGGGGAAAGTCATACTCGTCGGCGAACACTTCGTAGTCCTCGGGAAGCCGGCGCTCGTCATGGCTATCGACCGAAGAGCCTACGTAACAGCCTTGAAGCTTCCCGGAGACCAGGTCAGCGTTGAATCAGAGCAGATACCTGACCTTAGCCCAAGTCAGGTCGAGCCGATAGTGAAGGCTGCCAAGATGGCGGAAGCCTTCTCGGGAAAAACCGTAGGCCTGCGTATCGTAGTGCGTTCCGAGATCCCGCCTTCCGCGGGGCTCGGCTCCTCGGCGGCCGTGGCAGCTGCCACAGCGGCGGCTGTAGGGAAGCTTCTCGGGTCTCCTCTTCCAAGGGAGGAGGTCTTCCGTGTCTCATTGGAGGCGGAAAGGTCTGTCCACGGTACGCCCTCGGGGGTCGACCCAGCGATATCCACGTACGGTGGAATCATGCTCTTCCAGCGTGGTGAACCGCTCGTGAAGCTCTCAGCCGCGTCGGAAGTCCCGCTGGTCGTGGGCAACACCAAGGTGGAGAGGACGACAGGCGACCTTGTGGCGAGAGTAAGAGCGTTGAACGAGAGGTACCCTCGGTTGACCTCTCTCATCTCTGAAGCGGCATCTCTCCTCGCGGCGGAGACAAGAGAGGCGATCGAGAAAGGAGACCTGCAACGCGTAGGCGAGATGATGAACGTTGCCCATGGGCTTCTCTCATCGGTAGGGGTCTCCCACCCGAGCCTCGAGAGGCTCATATACGCGGCTAGGAACGCTGGCGCACTGGGGGCGAAGCTCACGGGGGCAGGTGGGGGCGGCTGTATGATCGCCCTCGCCTATCCGAATAGGCTTGACGCAGTAGCTGCGGCGATCCAGGCCTCAGGTGGCTTTCCACTCCGGACAAGGTTGTCGAGTGAAGGTGTCGTCGCGTGAGCTCTGAGCCGCCGCTCATCGTCAAGCTTGGAGGAAGCGTCGTAACCCGGAAGTCGCAGTTCATGACAGCTGACGAAGCAGCCATCACTAGGTTAGCGCGAGAGATCAAGGAGTCGAACGTCCCCCATCTCGTCCTCGTCCACGGGGGCGGCAGCTTCGGCCACCCCTTAGCCATAGAGTACGCGTTGAAAGAGGGACTGGCCGAGGAGAGACAGCTTATGGGTTTCGCCTTGACCCATCAGGCGATGACGAGGCTTAACACTCTCGTCGTCGAAAGCCTCACGAGCGAGGGGGTGCCCGCGGTCTCCATCAGGCCTTCCGCCTTTCTCACCACGGAGGGGGGAAGGGTCAAGGTGGTTGACTTGGAGCCGCTTCGCAGGCTCCTCTCCTTAGGCCTCACCCCAGTCCTCTGCGGGGACGTGGTTGCAGACAGACAGCTAGGCTTTACGGTGCTCTCAGGCGACCAGCTATGCTCACGGCTTGCGCTAGAGCTAGGGTCGAGGCGGGCCATCCTAGGCGTTGACGTGGACGGGCTCTATACGGCAGACCCCAAGATAGACCGGACAGCTCAACTACTCAGGCATGTGACATCGACTGAGCTCAGGTCGCTGCTGGACGAGGCCCGGACCAACCGAGGAAACGATGTGACTGGCGGCATGACGGGGAAGATGCGCGAGATGCTCGTCTTCGTTGAGAACGGCGGTACGGTTCTCGTCGTGAACGCCGCCCAGGCGGATAGGCTGAGAAAAGCGTTAAAGGGCGAGGACTTCTACGGCACTCGGATAAGTTCTGGCTGATCGCGATGAGCGCGACGAGGAAACGGAAGCTTGAACACCTGAGGATATGCCTCGAGAAGGATGTCCAGGCAAGAGCTGTCAAGACGGGCTTTGAGGACGTCCAGTTCGTCCATCGATGCCTGGCAAACGTTGACCTAGAGGACGTGGACACGTCAACGAGGTTTTTGGGGAAAGAGTTCGCGGCGCCTCTATTCATCTCAGCCATGACTGGAGGGGTTGAGGAGGCCGCCGCGATAAACGCGAACCTCGCCGAGGCCGCTGAGAAGCTGCAGATAGGCATGTGTCTCGGCAGCCAGAGAGCTGCCATCGAGGACGCCTCCTTGGAACACACCTACCGGGTCGCCAGGGAGAGAGCCCCTTCAGCCTTCCTCTCAGCGAACCTAGGTATCTCCGAGGTACTCCGATACGAGCCGGAGAAGGTTAGAAGAACCGTAGAGATGTTGAGCGCTGATGCTTTAACGATCCACCTGAACCCACTCCAGGAGTTCCTCCAGCTGGAAGGCGAGAGACAGGCAGGAGAAGCGGCGGAGAAGATCTCGGCAGTGGCCAGGCTCATGAACGTTCCGGTCGTCGTGAAGGAGACAGGAGCGGGCATCTCGCGGGAGGACGCGTTGACCCTCAGGGAGCTAGGTGTGAGAGCGCTGGAGATAGCGGGCGCCGGGGGCACCAGCTGGGCCGGGGTTGAATACTACCGGAGCCTCCTCGCAGGCGACGAGAGGAGAGCCGCGCTCGCAGAGGCCTTCTGGGACTGGGGCATACCTACCGTCGCCAGCCTGCTTGAGACCGGCGAGGTGAAAGGCTTAGAGGTCGTCGCCTCAGGCGGCGTCAGGAACGGGATCCAGGTCGCGAAGGCACTGGCTCTGGGCGCTTCACTCGGTGGTTTAGCTCAACGTGTCCTCAAAGCGGCGACGGAGGGAGCTGCCCAAGTCGTGGCGGAGCTTGAGACGATGATAGACGAGCTGAGGATCACGATGGCCCTGACAGGTGCGCGGAGTATCCAAGAGTTAAGAGCAAGGCCCATCATTATTACAGGCTTGACAGCAGACTGGATACGTCAGAGGGACATTCAGCTCCCGAGACGGTGAGAAGCGGTTTGGAGAGCGTGGCCGCCGAGATGTCGCGGTGGGCAGAGGAGACCAATCGTTTCATACAGGAAGCGCTCCAGCTGAGAGAGGATGCCCCTCCGCTCTACGAGTCTGCAGTCCACATCTTTAAGGGGGGAGGGAAACGGCTTCGGCCCTTCATGACCTTGAAGGCATGTGAGGCTGTAGGCGGCCATGCCGAGGATGCTCTCCCCTTCGCGTCTGCCCTAGAGCTTCTTCATAACTTCACGCTCATACATGATGACATCGTAGACCATAGCGAGAAGAGGCGGGGATTGCCGGCCGTTCACATCCTCTGGGGGACACCGCAAGCCATCATCACGGGCGACATGATCTTCGCGAAGGTCTTCGCCGTTGCGACGAGGGGGCCGCACCTAGAGAAGCTTCCAGCCTTCACGATAGTTCAAGCCTTGAACGTGCTCTCAGAGGCGGCGATCGAGATCTGCGTCGGCCAGACGATGGATATGCAGTTTGGGACCAGGCTGAACGTGACGGAGAAGGAGTACCTTCGAATGGTCGCCAAGAAGACCGCGGCGCTCTTCAAGGCTTCCACCTGGATAGGCGCCCTGATGGGCCAAGGAACCGATGAGGAAGCGAGGATGCTCGCCGAGTTCGGTGAGAACGCAGGCATAGCCTTCCAGATCGCCGATGACCTGCTAGGTCTTGTGGCAGACGAGAAGGAGCTGGGGAAGCCCGTGGGCAGCGACGTGAAGGAGGGAAAGAAGACGTTGATGGTCATCCACGGCTTGGCAAAGGCGTCGCCAAGCCAGCGGAGAAGCATACTCGCCGCCTTAGGCAACAGGAGAGCCACCTCCATGGAGGTCAGCCGTGCGGTAGCCACGTTGAGGAGCCTTGGATCGCTCGAATACGCGGCGGAGAAAGCATCGGAGTACGTGGCCGCGGCGAAGGACGCGCTGAGCGGGCTTAAGGAGAGCCCGGCGAAGTCCCAGCTCCTTCAAGTCGCGGACTTTGTAGCAGCAAGGCGTTTCTAGCAAAGTGCAGCCATCTCGCCGCAGGTGAGGTTGCAGCGATGTCCGAGAGCATCGACGATCTGCTGTTGAAGTACGCGCTTCTGAACGCCGTAAGGCATCAAGGGAAGGCTAGGCCAGGCCCCGTGGTAGGCCAACTGCTCTCGGAGAGACCGGACCTGAGACCTATGGCTGAAGACCTGACTAGGAGAGCCTCAGCCACAGTCAAAGAGGTTAACAGCCTCGCGGTTGAGAGGCAGAGGGCCCTGGTCCAGGAGAGGTGGCCTGAACTCCTAGAGGAGAAACGTGTCGAGGCTCAGGGGAAGACGCTTCCGCCGCTGCCGAACGCGGAGAGATACGCCTCCATAGTGACGAGGTACGCTCCGAACCCCGACTTCGTCCTACACTTCGGACAGGCGAGGGCCATCTACCTCTCCTATGACTATGCGCGGATGTACCATGGAATCTTCATCCTTCGATTCGAGGATACCGACCCGAAACTGAAGAGGCCGAGGCTGGAGTACTACGACGCGATCCGCGAGGACATAGAGTGGCTCGGCTGCAAATGGGACGCCGAGTACATCCAAAGCCAGAGGATGCCCACCTACTACGAGTACGCCGCCAAGATGCTTCAGGCAGGTCAAGCCTACGTCTGCACATGCCAAACGGCAGACTTTAAGCAGCGAATACTCGCGCGTCAGGCTTGTCCATGCAGGGGTCTTGCCCCCGAGGAGGAGCTGAACAGATGGGAGCGCATGCTGAACGGCGGCTACGGCGAGAGGGACGCAGTCGTCCGCGTAAAGACCGACCTGAACCATCCGAACCCCGCGGTTCGCGACTGGGTCGCCTTGAGGGTGATCAACACCAGGCGGGTCCCCCACCCGATCGTAGGCGACAGGTATATGGTTTGGCCGACCTACAACTTCGCGGCAGGTCTGGACGATCACTTGATGGGTGTGACGCATATCATCCGGGGCAAGGAGTTCCTCCCTAGCGTTACGCGGCAGTCATACCTCTACAAGCATCTAGGCTGGAAATACCCGGAGGCGATACATTACGGAAAGTGGATGATCCGAGGCATGGGCGTCGTCTCTAAATCGAAGTTCCTGAAAGGCCTGCGGGAAGGACTCTTCAAGGACTGGGACGACCCCAGGCTTGCCACGCTTGCGGCTCTAAGACGCAGGGGGATAATGCCCGAGACCATCCACAAGATGATCCTTGAGGTCGGCACCGGGCCCAGCGAGGCAACCCTCAGCTGGGAGAACCTCTACGCGTACAACAAGAAGGTCGTCGACCCTATCGCTAACCGGTACTTCTTCGTCGCCTCACCCGTACAGATGACGGTTCAAGGCGTGAAAGGCGACCGAGAAGCACATCCGCCACTACATCCAAGCTTCCGCGACCGCGGACGCAGAACCCTAAAGGTGAAAGCTAGCGAGTGCACGGCTACCGTCCTCGTCTCGGCAAGCGACGTAGCCAGGTTCAAAGAGGGGGAGCCGATACGCTTGATGGAACTCTTCAACGTTCGCATAACGAGCATTTCGCCTGAAGGCGTCACAGCCTCCTACCTCAGTGACAGCCATGTCGAAGCGCGAGAGATGGGGGCGCGCGTGATCCACTGGATCCCAAGAGGGTCCGGTATCCCTACTGAAGTCTTGATGCCTGACGCTTCGACGGTCGCAGGCCTCTCTGAAGACGCGTGCGCAGGCCTCAGGCCAGGCGAGATCGTCCAGTTCGAGCGGTTCGGCTTCGCACGCGTCGATTCGACGAATGGCAAGATTACGGCGCGCTTCGCTCACTCCTAACTCGGGGCGCGGCCTGCCTCTGGCCATTAACCCATTCGGAGTAGGGCTACTCTGCTTTCTCGATCCTTATCTCTTCCCCGTTCTTAACCGCCTTGAACGCTTCGGGGTTTCCGGTGACTCGTCCGAAGACGTTCACAGGGCTCGCTGCTCGTATCTCATCCCCCTGGCTGGCAGGTGTGCGGCCGAAGAATATGCAGAAGGCGTTCCCCGGCGGCCAGTAGCCCAAGTCGCCCCTCTCAACGACCTCTTGCCCCTTCTCCTCCCCTACCTTGACGGGTATGGAGAAGTATATCTCGTCACCCCACCTGTTGGCTCTTCCCTTTATCGGCAAGGCTTTCCAGACAGCCTCAGCCGTCTTAGGGCTTCTTTCCTCCGACAACTCAGCTTGAACGTAGCCCGTGCTCCTCGTCCAGATCCTGATCGCCCTAGCCAAGACTCTACGACCCAATGTTGAGGTGTACTGTCACGTCCTTAAATCAGTTTCCAGGTCTGGATTACTGACACTCATATTTAGCTTGGGGATTATGCAAAAGATTATATATGCCCGCGCCTACAGCCTCGACAGCTCCAGGAGGTATGCGAGCTCACCTTTGTCAAGGCTCTTAGATGCAGAGAGTGTGGAACGGAATACCCGCCCGCGCTCCTATACGTGTGTAAGAAGTGCTTCGGCCCCCTCGAAGTCATCTACCAGTACGATTCTTTGAACCTTAAGCCGGGCGTCTTCGCTAAGCGGCCCCGAACGATCTGGCGGTACCGTGAGCTTCTGCCAGTCGGTGAAGCTTCCCAGATCGTCGACCTCGGGGTTGGCTTCACACCACTCAGGAGGGCGAAAAGGCTCGGTGACATCCTAGACGTGAAGGAGCTCTACGTTAAGGACGATACCGTCAACCCTAGCGGGTCCTTCAAGGATAGACCTGCAGCTGTGGCTGTCACAAAGGCCTTAGATTTCAAGGCGGCAGCTGTGGGCTGCGCCTCCACGGGCAACCTCGCAGCGGCAGTAGCGGCCCACGCGGCGAAGGCTGGCCTACCATGCTACGTCTTCATACCCGCCGGCACTGAGGCTGCGAAGACCGTGCAGGCCTCAAGCTACGGCGCCAAGATCGTCGTCGTCCAGGGCACCTACGATGACGCGAACAGGCTAGCGGCAGAGGCAGCCGAACGGTACGGGTGGGCCTTCGCCAACATCAACGTCAGACCTTACTACGTGGAGGGCTCGAAGACACTAGCCTTCGAAACCTGCGAGCAGCTGAGCTGGACCACGCCCGACCGCGCGATCATACCAGTGGGGAGCGGCGCCCTCCTCTGCGCTATCCATAAGGGCTTCCAAGAGCTTGCAAAAGTGGGACTAATCGAGCGTGATGAGGTCAGGATGACCGGGGCTCAACCAGAGGGCTGCTCGCCAGTGGTCTCCGCTTTCAGAAACGGATGTAACGATATCCTTCCAGTTGAGAGACCTGAGACTGTGGCGAAGAGCCTCGCTATAGGCGACCCGGGCGACGGACTGTACGCCGCGCGGACGATAGCCCAAACCGCCGGATTCGCTGAATCCGTGCCAGACTGGGAGATCGTGGATGCCATAAGGCTGTTGGCTAAAACGGAGGGAGTCTTCGCC
>JAWCPE010000020.1:0-8634 GCA_038870415.1 Bathyarchaeia archaeon | reverse complement strand
CTTCGCCGAGCCTGCGGGAGCTGTGACCATCGCAGCGCTCAGAAGAGGCTTAGAGAACGGAGAAATCTCACCTGACGAACGGATAGTCTGCTACATAACAGGCAACGGCCTTAAGGCGCCCGACTGCCTGCTCTCCTCGTTGCCTCAGCCCTTCGAGGTTCAGCCCAGACTGGAGGCTCTTGAGGCCATCCGTTTGGAGGTCTGACAACCTTGAGTCGTGTCAAAGTCCTTATCCCCACAGTCCTCGCAGACTCCACAGGCGGGCAGCGCGTAGTCCAGCTGGACGCCTCCACCATAGAGGAAGCGTTGAGGAGACTCGTCGAGCAGTTCGGGGATGCCTTCGCGGAGAGAGTGCTCGACCCAAGCGGGGCGCCGCGGCGATTCTTGAACTTCTACGTCAACGGCAGGAACACACGTCTACTGCAGCAGTTTCAAACGCCCCTAAACGAAGGAGACGAGATACACATCCTACCTGCGGTAAGCGGCGGCTAGGGCTCCGCGAAACATCTGGTTACTACCAGGCTGGGATAGGTCTTCGACCACTGCCCTGAAATAGTCGCCAAGGCTGAAAGCGAAACCTTTATTCGCAGATATGGACCATAAGGGGCCATATGTGGCAGCGGCGGCGTGAAGCCATCGCCTCGAATGGGGACGCTCTCCGCGAAGAACTCGGCGGCCTGTCACCAAGGGACGCCTCAGCGATCTGGCTGCCACTGTCCGAGGCTGAAGAGACGAAGACGGCTCTCCCAGCTATGCTTGAGAGGACTGTTGACATCGACCTACTGAAAGGACATGAGGAGACGCGCCCCGACCACCTTCAGAAGCTGAGTGACGAGATCAGGAGGGACGGCGTCTTGAGAAGACCTATCGTAGCCGACCTTAGGACGAAGGTCATCCTAGACGGCCATCATAGGGTGAACGCGCTCAGAGCCCTCGGATGCTCGAAGACACCCGTCTACTTCGTGGACTACTCCTCGCCTGTGATAGAGGTTCTCCCGTGGAGAGAGGGTGAATACGTCACAAAGGCGATGGTTCTTAAAGCCGGGGTGGAGGGGCCTAAGCTCCCCCCGAAGACTACGAGGCACATGGTAAGAACAGCCAACTCGTTCTGCCACATAACCGCCATAGAACGAGAACTGAACATCCCACTCGACGAATTGAGGCCGACAGACCACCAGCGGAAATCCCGCGGTTAAACAAGAGAGTTCTCGATGCGCGTCTACATTACGAGGATCTCTGCTAGAGCTGCCTCGCTCTCTCGGGCCGCTCGCAGCGGGTCGCTCGGGTCTGGGCTCAGCTCTACGTTGAGGAAACCGTCGTACCCAGCCTCTCTTAACGCCTTCATGACCTCAGGCCAGGGCACGTCGCCCTTGAGGAGGCCCGTGAACTCGCGTCTCTTAAGGTCAAAGTCCTTAACGTGGATGCAGGCGATCTCTCTGCCAAGCGCCTCTATCCACTGTTGCGGAAAGCCGAGCAGTAGGATGTTGCCAACGTCGAAGTAGGCCTTCACGCTCTCGCTGTTCACGTCTCGAAGAAAACGGGTGAACTCCAGCGGGCTATAGAGGAAACGGTTCCAAACATTCTCAACCCCAACAGTCACTCCTACATCCTTGGGCTGTCGAGGCGATCTCTTGAACCGACGCCCTAGCGAGAGCCCACATCTCCTCGTATGGAACCACAGGCGTAGCCACCGCGGGAACCAGGAGCACGACCTTAGCGCCCAGGTCTGAAGCGAGACGGCAGCATTCCTTCCCCAGCTCGATACCATGCCTCCTGACCGTCTGATCCGCGCCTCCGAGGTTATACTTCCAGAAGAGCCCACTGCAGAGACTGGGCAACTGCAAGCCCCAACTTGCCGCGGTGTCAACGAGCTCACGGCGATCCTGCGCCGAGAGCCTCTTTGGGTTAAGCGCTTCCTCGTCAACGTTAAGCTCGACGCCTTCGAAGCCCAATGCCGCGCTAGCCTCAAGAACGCGAGGGATGCTGAAAGAACGCGGGTATATCCAGGCGTTGACCCCCTTCCGCATATCCTAACCACTTCGGCTAACCGCTACGACAAAATCGGTCGGAGATTAAAAACGAGATGACGTGAGCCTTGCAGGGCTGAGCTCCGATTAAGAGGGCGGCCTAGATGAGGCTGAGCAAGATCGATGCTGTCAGGAGTTCCCAGTTGAAGGCCTAAGCAGGTTCATAACAGTCGCACGTAGACCGGCCGTTAAGCCTTATCACGCGAGGGATACGTCGAATAACTCGTTTCACTTCCACATATTGGGGAATAGTAGGTCTATCTTGCACCCGGCGTCCCTCCGTCTCCATTCTTCAAATGAGGGACGTACAGTGTACTAAGGGGCAGGGCAATTCTTGGACGCGCCCTCATGTGAGTCATATAGGCTCTATGGTACTACTTTATGGACTGGCGGAACAAGAGGGGATAATGGACAAGGTGCGTAAGGAGTCTCCTTAGGCCGAGATCATGATTCGTTACGTCGACCGCTAGGCAGCCGGCTTCGGGAGATGTGATTATTCACACCTCATCCATGACGACCAAGGTGACGGTAGACCTCACGCCGGGGAGAGGTCTCAGCTGCTGGAGCACGACTTGGCTGAGCCGGTTCATCTCCTGAACGTCGACCCTGACCAGGATGTCGTAGGCGCCGTAGAGAAGATAGACCTCCTGAACGTAAGGGAGACCCTTTATCCTCGTAGCAAGCTCAGTCTCCGTGCCAGCTTCAGCGTTGATCAGGATGATAGCTCTCGGCATCGACTACGAGTGCCGACAAGGGGGTAAAAAGCCTTTCCCGGGGATCGGGGAAGGCTGTTATACAGCACCTCCTCTATGAGGCTTAGCATGCCCTGTGGCTCTGGGCCTATGGCTTCCACGGATTGGCTGTATCTTGAAAGCCCGCTCTGCCCGGTCGACTGCAGGTCGGCGAGCATCGGCGCCTTCATTGGGGAAGAGCTGCGAACCCTTAGGACACAGCCCGTCGTAGAGCTTCCGCTCCATGCCTTGATAAGGTTCCCTCCTCTAGAGCATGAACTAGATGGGCTTCAATATTCTTGCAGGCTACGGCTACTATCGCTCGTCATGCCATACGGCGACCCTTGCGGCCTCCACCATAGCCCCTCACCGTCCTTTGGCCCTGTTTCGTTATGTTCCCATGGTACCCCGCGCTTCTCGATCGGTGGAGCCTAGGCGTGAGTCCGCCTAGGTACGAGCTTCTTGTAGTCCGGGCTTCCCTCATCGAGGCTATCATCTTCATCCTCGAGGGGTTAGCCGACACTGGCGGCAGATGCAGGCCTCCAAGCTTATCGTAGCGGTTCATCCACCCGCTTCTGGTTGAGAAAGAGTCGGCGAAGCTGAGGCTCCCTGAGCGGCTCTCAATCTCGGTTTTTCCGCCTCTTTTCGCCAGCCGCAGTACCTCTTCTCTTGGCCCCCACGGCTGGACTCGTGTGAAGAAGTAAACGGTTATGAGGTGAAGCTGGGATTGGCGGAGTGGCTTGCCGCTGGGAGGAGTGACCCGATCAAGTCCGTCGATACGGTGGGGGCAGGGAGGCAGCGTCGCGGTAGGTCTGCTTGGAGCGTCCTAGCGGTCGTCACGCTCTCGCACTTCACCCAGCATCTCTACGCGGGCATCGCGGTCCTCTACCCAGCCATCATGGCAACGTTGGGCATCTCGTACACGGAGCTAGGCATAGCCGTGGGGGCGTCCTCCGTAACGTCGGGTCTACTCCAGTTCGGGTTCAGCCTCGCCGCCCGGTACGCGCCTAAACGGCTGCTGCTCGGCGCGGGGAACCTGCTCATGTCCCTAGGGACCTTCATGATGGGTCTTACCCGAGGCTTCTACCAGTTCGTCGCCGCGAACCTCCTCGGTGGTGCAGGAACGGCTCCTCAGCACCCCGTGGGCGTCTCGATAATCACTGACAGGTACGAGCGCGGGACGGTTGGCGGCGCCCTTGGGGTTCACTACGGCCTCGCCTACGTCGGGAACATAGTCAGCCCGCTCCTGCTCACGGCGATCGCGGTCGCCTACGGCTGGAGGGAAGCTCTCTACGTCCTAGCGATCCCACCCGCCTTCACAGGTGTACTCCTGATGCTCTACCTGGCCGGAGAAAGTCCGGAGACCGAGAAGAGGCCGCGGGCTGGGCTCCTCGGGGAGGTGAGGGGTTCTCTCCGCGTGAAGGGCGCCTGGGCGGTGATGGGGGCTCAGATGCTCCTAGCCGGCTCGACAGGGATGGGCTCGATGGTCACCTACATGCCTCTCTTCCTGACGAACGAGCTTCACATGGGCACCGTGGAGACGGGGGCTATCTACTCCCTCGCCATGTTTGCAGGCGTCCTCGGAACCCTTCTGTTAGGGCATTACTCTGACCGCATCGGCCACCTGAATGCCGCGATGATAAGCGCCGTCGTAACCTCAACCGCGACCTTGCTGCTGATCCTGTACCGGTCCGCGAGTATACTGTTGGTTCCCCACCTCTTCGTGATGGGGCTGTCAGGCTTCGCGATAACGAGTCTCCTGCAGGCTCACCTCTCGGCGGTGGCAGAGCCCGGCCAGAGAGAGATCCTCTTCGGAGTCTTCTTCACAGCCGGTTTCGGCTTCAGCTCCGTCTGGTCCATCATCATAGGCGTCCTCCGAGATACCTACGGCTCCTTCGCACCCGCCTGGACGCTCATGGCTGTCCTAGGCCTCACCGCAACCCTCATCCTCTGGAGAAGCAACCCTTAAGCCTCAACGCTCTCCCGTCGAGGAGTATTCTATGCGGGCGGGTTGACGGTTGATCCGTCTGACCGCTTCTGGGGGTAGCTTCGGCTCCCGGGCGTAGGTGTAGAGCCCGTTCGCTTCCTGTTCTACGTCGTAGAGCTGCGTGTAGCAGAAGGCGGCGACCAGTGGGTTCAGGAGCAGGGCCTCCGTTAGGGCTCGGTACCGTTCCAGCAGCTCCTGCACGTTACGGGGACGCTTGCCGTATCCCCAGCTTCCATCCTCCGCCTGTGCTTCACGCCACCAGGTTCCGCCGTACTCACTCACCATCACGGGCTGACCTGCGTAGGCGGCATCTTCGCTCCCCGGCCTTCGGTAGAGGTCATCGCCCTTCCCGGTCTCGGCGAAGCGGTCGTAGTGCGACTTGAAGACGGCTGGGTCCTGCTCGTAATCGTGCACGTCGTAGATGTCCGTCTCGACGTGCGTGTAGCCGCTCGTATCGATGACGGGCCTAGTCGGGTCTAGGCGTTTCGTTAAACGGTAGACTCTGCGGATCAAGGCTGCGGATGCTTCGTCGCCACGGCGGAAGACGCGCTCGTTGAAAGGCGTCCACATGACCAAGCAGGGATGGTTGAAGTCACGCTCTAGAGCTTCCATCCATTCGTCGACGATGGCTTCCCTCGCTTTCGGCTCGGCGAGGTTGAGGCCCCAATCCCCGAACTCGCCTGAGACCAAGTACCCCAACCTGTCTGCCCAGTAGAGGAAGCGCGGCTCGAAGACCTTCTGATGCAGCCGAGCACCGTTGAAGCCCATCGCTTGAGCCAACTCGATGTCCTTGCGAAGCGCCTCGTCGGAAGGAGCCGTGTAGAGACCGTCTGGGTAGTAGCCTTGGTCCAAGACGAACCTCAGGAAACGCGGCTTCCCATTCAACAAGATATGGTTCTGCTCTACCCGTACGCTGCGGAGCCCAAAGTATGACTGAACCTCGTCGCGTACGCCCTCTTCACCGAGGAGTTCCAGCCTTAGACCGTAGAGGTACGGGTCCTCAGGGCTCCAAGCCCTAGCTTTCTCGATCTCAAGGGGGATTGTCACCGTGCTGCCGGAAACTCTCCGTCTGAATGACCTCAACTCGCTTCCGTCTAGGTTCAGGACGGTTAAGCAAGCTTCGAATCGGCCGGGGTCGCCTCCCAGCCTCAGCGTCACGTAGGCGGCCGCGTTCTCTAAGTCAGGCATCAGCCTGAAACCCTGGATGTAGCTTCGCGGGACGGCTTCCAGCCAGACGGTCTGCCAGATGCCTGTGACGCGTGTATACATGCAGCCGTACGAGTGGAGACGAGGGCTCTGCTTCCCCGACGGCTGGAGACCGCTCCGACAATCATCCTTCGCGTTGACGACTAAGCTGTTCGGCTCACCCGGATAGGCTGCGTGGGTTATATCGCAGGTAAAAGGCGTGTAGCATCCTCTGTGATGCCCAACCTCGACGCCGTTCACCCAGACGGTTGCCTCGTAGTCGACGGCGCCGAAGTGAAGCAAGACGCGTCTCCCAGCCCAGCCGTCGGGAAACGCGAAGGGGCGGCGATACCAGAGTGAGTGCATGAAATCCGTGTGGCCGAGCCCCGAGAGCCTGCTCTCAGGTGGGAAAGGGACGATTATCCGCTGGTCGAACTCCCTGCCGCCGGACTGCCATCCCTGCTCGACGCCGCTGGAGCCCACGTCCACAGTGAACTGCCACTCACCGTTCAGGTTCCGCCAATCTATGCGCTCGAAGTCGGGCCTCGGATGCTCAGGCCTCGGAACACTCAACCTGACACCGTCCGCGATGAATGGTCTGCGAAGACTATGCGATACCCTATGGTGTCTGGCAACTTACCCCTTTCTCTCCATTTAGCGAGAAGCTCAGACCGAAGCTGCGCTGCGTTACGAGCAAGTGGACCTATACTGTCCATACCTCCGTGCTGTTTCGAACATTGTCACAGCGTTGACTAGAGGTGTGCCTGCACGGATCTCGCTGCTTGACCCGAGGCAGTATCCCGACCCTGGGGCACCCTCCCTTACGGCCTCGACGACAGTTCTCTCCACGTCCTGTGGCGAGCCTAGAGGCAAGATCTGGGAACAGTCGATACCGCCTAGCAGGACGAGTCTATCACCGTACTTCTCCTTGACTCTCGAGACGGTCATGCCCGCGATGGGCTCGAGGGGGTTTATGCCCTCGAACCCCGCGTTGACAAGGTCGTCCATGAAGCTCCAGAGGTTTCCGTCGCTGTGGAAGAGCGCCCTCATCCCCCTCCTCTTGATGGGATGTATCACTCGCTTCACCCTTGGCAGCCACTCGTCGCGTAGGAACTCTGGGCTGATCATGAGCCCGTGCTTGTAAGCGATGTCATCGCCGTACATGTAGGCGGGAGCGTCGAACCCAGCCCACGCTCGCGCTAGGACTTCCTCCACGAACGTGAACCTATCCAGCAGCTTCCTGACCTGGTCCCTCGCCTGGTAGAGGGCCTTTATGAAGAGGGGCCAGCCGAGGTACCAGAAGAGCTGGTCGAAGATGACGGAGCCGCAGAAGATGTACTGGACGCCGAACCTGCGGTAGGCCTCTAGGTTCTTCTCCACCGCGGGCACGAACTCGTCCAGGATCTCGGTTTCCGAGAGTGGTTCGAGGTTTATCTCATGTAGGTCTTCGAGGGTCTTGAAGGGCCTCTCAGCGATCCATGTTGTCCCCTCCTCTGGGACGGTTTGGAACGTGAACTCCCCCTCGCAGACCATATAATGCGACTTATTGCCACGCCACGTCTTCGCTTCCGTCGGCGGCAAAGCGAGCCCCGTCCTCGTCGCGTCTATCCCCAGCCGCGAGAAGGTTCTGGGGATAACCTCTTCAACAGGGCCGGAGCCGCCTAGTGCACGGTAGATGCCTACCTCGTTTATCAGGTCCCACGTCGCTACGCGGTCAGGTTCCTCGAAGTTCAGACACCTCACGAACCGCTCATATGAGTCCAGAATCTCACCCCTTCCTCACCGTGGAATCGTCCCCTCCTGAACCGCTCTCTTGAGCAGTGTCGTGCTGTTGCAAGATGCAGACTTATATGCCCTCTAGGAGGGGGCATTTAGGGGCAGCGAGGGTACGTACCCGCCTCCTCGCCTTGATGACGCTTTCTGCGAACTTTAGCTTTAGGGAGCCTTATTCCTCTTGGATGCCTCTGCCCGATGAGCTCTTCGAGACGGAGGGGGCTTCCCCTCAGTTTGGGCCTACTCCGTCTACCCGCACTGAGGAGAGGCTATAGTGAAGAGCGCAGCTCTACCGATCCCGCCCAGCTCAATGGCGATATTCAATGTTCTGCGCAGCTGTCAGTTTGGCTGGACGACGGTAGAGTGGGGAGCGAACACCGTGGGAGCCGGGCTTGTCCAGGATGACGCAGCGATTGCAGCTGTGCCTTAGGCGGCTTCACAGCCGCCTCCACGATTTCTTTCCATCCCGTGTAAGCAACTCTCATGAACACGTCTTCGTTGCTTCAGACGCTGAAAAGCGGTTTGATGGGACCCTTCGCCATACGTTCAGCTGGTTTTTTATGCCGCTAGAAGAGCGCCTGGAAAGCCCTGATCCAGCCGAGACCAGAAGCGGGAGGGCTATGAGAGGTTGGCTTCCGCTTGGCTCTACGGTAGGGGCGAGAAACTAGCCGCCCTTTCCAAGCCTTGACCGTCTCTTCAACGTGGTTATCTCCTCGTCCGTCAATCTCTCCGTCTCTTTGACCTGTATTGGGCCGAGCAGCGCTACTCGCAGTTTTCGGGTCGTCAACCACTCCTTTCCCGGCTTCATCAAGGAACTTGATGAGGATAGGCATCCTTGGGCTGTACGTCCTCCGCGATGCAGTAGAGCAAGCCTAGCGTTATGCCATTATGTCTTATCTTGCCGTCGTCAGAGACGGAGACCAGCGTAGGC
>JAWCPE010000019.1:0-18695 GCA_038870415.1 Bathyarchaeia archaeon | reverse complement strand
CAGGTAGAGGAGGCAGGCCCTGAGCTTCACGCGGACAGCAACCCTGTTACGCTGGAAGAGCCCCTTATCCCTCAGGGCTTCGAGGAGCCCGTCTACGCATCACCCTATGGAAGGCCTCCTAAGGCTCCCCTAAAGTAACAGTATCCGCAGGCTGGCCGATACCGCTGGTCTCCTCGAGGTGAGCCGGTCCTGGACCAGAGGAGTGATGTGCCGGCCTTGCTGTTATCTTCCTTCTATGGGCTAAGCTCTATCTTGATGAAGTGCGTTGCGCAGGAGAGGCATGGGTCGTAGGCTCTGACTAGAGTCTCGATCCGCCATGAGGCTTCTTCGAGTTTGCCGCTCAGCATCTTCGGTAGGAGCATGGAGGCGTAATCCTTGACGCCGGCCTCCATCGATGGGACGTTCTGGCAGGTCGCGACTATCAGGTTTGCCCTCGTGATGAGCCCCTGCCGGTCTGTCTCGTAGTCGTGGATCAAGCTGCCCCTAGGGGCCTCTACTACGCCTACGCCGCGGCCTTCCCTCGGCTTCGCCTCCGCGAGCACATCGCTGTTCACAAGTCTAGGGTCGTGGAGCAGAACCTTCACGCGCTCCATCGCCTTGACCAGCTCAGCCGCCCTAGCGAGATGGTAGAGCATCGGGTGATGGACGACCCGTCCGAAACGGCTCCTGAGCCTGTCCAGGTAGCTCTCCGCCTTACCCCCGAAGCCCTCGGCCACGTTCGCCCTGGCCAACGGCCCAACCCTATACCTTCCCCTCACAGGGCCTAGCTCCAGAAGGTACGGGTACTTCACGTAAGAATGGTCGGACGTCTCCTCGGCGATGTAACGCGAGTAGTCAGCCACGTCGAAGTCATGCTTCACCGCGCCGTCCGAGGCGACCACCCTTAGAGCGCCATCGTATAACGCGTGGTCTCCGTTCCTGTGGAGCGCCATGTAGTAAGTTGAGGATGAGGGAGCCTCGAGAAAGACGTTAGGCTTGGCTTCTAAGGCTTCAAAGGCGATATCGGCTAGGCTGATAGCCACGGCGTAGGCGTCCTCCCAGCCTTCGCGGAGAAGGTCCACCTTTGAGCCGTCGATGGGGGTGGACATGCCCCCGGGGATGGCTGTGATGGAGTGAACGTCACGCCCGCCCACCTCTCGGGTTATCCTCAAGCCGTACTCGTGCAGCTTGAACGCCGCCTTGGCTAGCTCAGGCTTCTCCTCCATCAGGCTGACCGCGCCTTTCTTCAGCCTTAGAAGGTCTGGAAGCGAGAGTAGGGAGAAGTGCAGGCAGTGGCTTGTCACATGTCCACTTGTCAGCAGTAGCTCGCGGGCCAGCCTCGCTGCCGTAGGTGGGCTCGCGTCCCAGGCGGCCTCCACCGCTTTCACCGAGGCTAGGTGATGGGAGCTGTGGCAGACCCCGCAGATGCGAGCTGTCAGCCGGGGTGCCTCTTCCGCCGGCCTGCCGACGAGGAGGCGTTCGAAGAATCTGGGCGGCTCGACCACGTTTAGCTGGACCTCCTGAAGGGCTTTTTCGCCGATGCGGATGTAGACTCTCGCGTGGCCCTCTATCCTCGTAACGGGTTGAAGCACGACCTCCTTCACCGTCGTCCACCTCCCTGGGCTACGCGGTTCGTCTTCAGCCGTGCGAGCGTGAAGCGATGGAGTGCCGCCGAGTACTGTGTCAGGCCGTAGTTCTCAACGAGCGGATAGGCGACCGTGGAGAGAGCATCTATCATGGCGAGGCCTGGGTCCTCAACCCTGTCGCTGGGGCCGCGGCAGCCCTCGCATGGAACATCCATCTCTAGGCATCGGGCTTTGCATCCTGAACGCGTCGCCGGACCCATGCAGAGGTAGCCTTGCTCCAAGAGGCATTGGCGTGGGTCTAGCAGCGGCTGACCTAGCCGCCTCAGCTCGCTCGTGTAGGTCCTCCTCTGCTGCTTCTTGCACTCGTAGCAGACGTTCTTCACCGGGAGCTGGGGCTCCTCGCCCTTGACGAGGGCGGTGAGCAGGGCGACCGTCTCGGAGCCCTCCGGCGGACAACCGGGGATCACGTAGTCCACGTCTATCACCTGGGATACGGGACGGACCGTAGGTAACGCGGCGGGAACACCTACGGTTGGGGGAACCCCGTAGACCTCGCGTTGAAGCTCCGCGAGGCCTGCAGTATTCGCTAGGCCTAGTACGCCGCCGAAGGCGGCGCACGAGCCGAAGGCGACTACGGTCTGGCATCTCGACCGGACCTCTCTGGCGAGCTCCTCGTCATGTACCGTCCTGACGCCGCCCTCGACGAGGCCTATCTCGGCGCGGTTCGGGATCGTCTTCTCATCCGTTAGAAGATATGAGTGGACAATGTCTACTCGGCCAGCGATCTCCATCAGGGTCTCATGGAGATTGACGAGCACCATGTGGCATCCTGCGTCGCTTGCCAGCCCAACTGTTACCAGCCTTGGCTTCTCCAAGATCATGTCACCTCTTCACTTCAATGGGCTTGGCCCTAGCTTTGCTATGCGTTCCGTGAACTCGGTTACCGACTGTACGAAGCGGTCGGATTGAGCCGCTGACATGAAGTACATCTCGAGCCGTTCGTCGCCTAGCCCTACGGCTTTCAGCTTCTTCTTCAGCCCCATCACTCTGGCTTCAGCCTTGATGTTGCCGTCGACGTAGTGGCATCCATCCTTAAGGCATCCGGCTACGAGCACCCCGTCGGCGCCGCGGCTGAAGGCTTCCAAGATGTGGAGGGGGTCAACTCTCCCTGTGCATGGGACTCGTACGATCCGAACGTTCGTCGGATACTCCATCTTGCTCGTCCCGGCGAGGTCTGCGGCGCCGTAGCTGCACCACCAGCAGCAGAAAGCGAGAATCTTAGGCTCGAACCCCGCCATAGGTTAGGCCTCCGTTAGGATGCCGTGTATCGCGGCATCGAACTGCTCGTCTCTGAAGTGGCGTAGCGTCATAGCCTTCGCTGGGCATTCAGCCGCGCATATGCCGCATCCTTTACAGGCGACCTCGATGACCTTGGCCACGCCTGAAGGGGTCATCTCGATCGCCCTGTATGGACAGGCGTAGACGCAGTTCGCGCAGCCGATGCAGAGGCTCTCATCTACCCTAGCCTTAGCTAGGTCCATCTCGACCTGGCCCTCTGCCATCAGTATGGCCGCGCGGGAGGCGACGCCCTCTGCTTGGCTCAGCGTCTCCACGATGTCCTTAGGTCCTTGGCAGCCGCCCGCCAGGAAGATGCCGTCCAGTCTCGTATCGATCGGTGCAAGCTTCGGATGAAGCTCTGAGAAGAAGCCGTCAGCTCCGAGGCTGAGGCCGAGCTTCCGGGCTAGCTCCTCCGTACCTTGGGAGGGTACCATCGCCGAGGAGAGCACCGCGAGGTCCGCGGATGCCGTCTCGGTGCCACCTGTGCCTTTCGATACTGTCAGCTCCAGTCCCTGCTCGTTTTCCTTGAGGCCAACGACGTCTCCCCAGACGAAGTTGACGCCGAGCTTCTCGCAGTCATAGTAGTAATCCTCATAGTTCCTGCCTGGGAGACGGATGTCCTTGTAGAAGACCGTCACCGCCACGTCAGGGTCTCGTTCCTTGATGGACCTCGCGTGTTTCAACGCGATCATGCAGCATATCTTCGAGCAGTACGCGTGGGTCTTCGGATCCCTGGAACCGACGCATTGAACCATCGCGATCCGCTTCGCGAACCTGCCGTCGCTTGGGCGAACGGGTCTACCGTGAGTGGGGCCGCTTGGGTCGAGCATGCTCGCGAGCGTCTGCTGCGTCACGACATCAGGGTACTCTCCGTAGCCTAGGAGCCCCTTAGGCTTGTACTCGTCGAAGCCTGTGGCGACGACGAGGGCGCCGACCTCGACATCGGTCTCGGAGGGCCCTCGGGCTAGGTTGATCGCCTTGGTCGGGCATGCCTCGACGCATTTACCGCATCTGTTGCAGCTCGCTGGGTCGAGGACGTACACGTAGGGAAGCGCGTGGAGATGCGGCATGAAGATGGCCTTCCGCTTCGAGAGGCCTCCCTCATACTCGTTCGGAACCTCCACCGGACAGACCTCTTCGCATTTGCCGCATGCAATACACTGTTGCGCGTCGACGAATAACGGCCCAGTCCTGATCGTGGCTTTGAAGTTGCCGATGTAGCCTTCGAGGCTCTTGACCTCTGAGGAGAGGTACGTCTTTACACGCGGGTTCATAAGGACCCCGGCGTTGCAGAGGCATCGTCGATGCTGTCGGAGCCCCATCGGCGAGGTGCAGGTGCTGCAGTCTTCGGTGGGGAAGACCTTGCCAAGTTGGAGCATCCGTCCGCCGAGGAATGGCTGTCGCTCGACGAGGTGCACGTCGAAGCCGTAGTCGGCGAGGCTGAGGGCTGCATGCATCCCTGCCGGTCCTCCGCCTATCACGAGCGCCGCGCCCTTCACGGGAGACGAGACCTTCCCTATGGGTTCAAGCCATCTGGCTCTCTCCACGGAGGCGGCGACGATGCGCTTCGCCTTCTCGGTAGCCTTCTCCCCCTCATGGTAGTGCGGCCAGGAGCAGTGCTCACGTATGTTCGCCATCTCGAAGAGGAAGGGGTTCAAGCCGGCCTCCGAGACGACCCTTCTGAACGTAGGCTCATGCAGCTTCGGCGAGCACGACGCGACCACAACCCGGTTTAGGTTGTGCTCCTTAACCGCTTTCCGTATCTGTTCCTGCCCCGCCTCTGAACACGTGAACTCGTTATCCTCGGCGTAGACAACGCCTGGAAGCGTCGAAGCGTACTCCCGTACCGTTTTTACGTCTACCGACTTGGCTATGTTCATGCCGCAGTGGCAGATGAAGACCCCTATTCTCACGTTCTCAGACATCTCGCTCAGCCTCCAGCTTGGCCGAGCATCACCTCAACCTTCGAGACGAAGTCCTCAACGTCCACCCCATGCCCTTCAAGCACCTCAAGCCTATCCTCTGAGACGCCTATGTCTCGTAACATCTTCACAAGCAGCTTGACTTTCCGCGCCGCTGCTTCCGCGCCGTCACCGAAGTGGCAGCGATCCTTCCTGCAGCCCAAGAGCAGAACCTTATCCGCGCCGTTAGAGAGGGCGTCAACGATGTGAGAAGAGGAGAGGAAGCCCAGACAGGGCACGGTAATAGGGACGACGGCAGCGGGGTAAGCTCTCCTCCTGAAGCCTGCATTATCGAATAGCGTATAGCCGCACTCCTCGCAGCCTACCGCGAGGATGAGGGGTCTCGGGCCGCCGACCGAATCGTCGAGCGCCGCTCTGAGCCGCGCCGAGACACCGGCCCTGTCGTTATTCGCAAGCGAGATCGCGCCGTTGGGGCAGACGCTCGAGCAGAGGCCGCAGCCTTGACATAGCATCTCTGAGACGTGGGCTCTCTTCTCATCTTGGTCTACGGTGATGGCGTCGAACGGGCAGGCTGCCTCGCAGAGCCCGCATCCGCCGCAGGCCTCAGATATGGACGGAACGAGCAGCAGCTTCTCGACTACTCGCGCCATGAACCTGCCGGCCTTATACGCGGCTGCGCTCGCCTGAGCGACCGACTCGGGGATGTCCTTCGGCCCTTCAGCAGCACCGCATAGGTAGATGCCTGGAACCTTCGTCTCGACCGTGCCAACCTTCTCGTCGAGAGCCTCTACGAACCCATCCCTGGAAACTGTGAGGCCGAGCGCCTTAGCCAGTTCGCGGGTTCCAGGCGAAGGCACCATGGCGCACGAGAGAACCGTTAGGTCTGCCTCAAGCTGTCTCTTCTCCCCGGAGGGGTCGAGGTACGTGATCCTTTGGCTGCCCCCGGGGAGCTCTTCTACGGAGAAGGAGTCTCCCCTGACAGCCTTGACGCCGAACCTCTCCTTAGCCCTGGTGTAGTACTCTTCGAAACCCTTCCCGGCGGCTCTTAGGTCCCGGTAGAGTAGTGTGACCTCTATCTCAGGGCTCTGCTCGATCTTGATGAGCACAGCGTTCTTCAGGGCGGCCATACAGCAGTACCGGGAACAGTAGCTGTTCACCTCCGGGTCTCGAGAACCGACGCATTGGAGCATCACTACGCGTCTCGGCCTCTCCCCGTCGGAAAACCTGATCAGTTTGCCCTGAGTTGGGCCGGAGGGGTCTAGTACCCGCGCCAGCTGGTACTGCGTGATGACATCCTTGATCTTCCCAAACCCATACTGCTTGAGCGCCTCGGGGTTGTACTCTTCGAAGCCTGTCGCAACTATGATGGAGCCGACCTTGAGCCTTATCTCCTCAGGCTTCTGGTCGTAGTCAGGCGCCTTGACGGGGCAGAAGCGTTCGCAGACGCGGCAGACGCCCCTCTGGAAGTAGAGACAGTGGTCCCTGTCGATCGTGTACTTTCTCGGGAGCGCCTGCGGGAAGGCGAGGTAGATGGCCTTCCTGAAACCTAAGCCGCCGTTCCACTCGTTCGGCACCTTGACCGGGCACTTCTCAGCGCATATGCCGCAGCCCGTGCACTTCGACAAGTCGACGTACCTAGGCTTCTTGACGACCTCTACGAGGAAGCCGTCACCCGTCTCCTTCGCCGATTTGACCTCCGAGTATGTTAGGAGCGTCACGTTCGGGTGCGCCGCGACGTCTGCCATCTTCGGGCCGAGGATGCAGATCGCGCAGTCGTCAGTCGGATACGTCTTGACGAGGAGCGCCATCTTCCCCCCGACCGTGGGCGACCTGTCCAGCAGGTAGACGTGGAAACCCTGGTCGGCCAAGTCGAGCGCGGCCTGGATGCCTGCGACCCCCGCGCCTATGACGAGAGCTTCCTGCTGCCTGGTGAAGCCCTTTGAGGGTATAGGCTCCAGTTCCTGAGCATGCGTTAGGGCGACGCCTAGGAGGCGTTTCGCCTTCGCCTGAGCCCCCTTCGGGTCGTCTGCGTGGGCCCACGCGCACTGCTCCCGGAGGTTAGCTACCTCGATCTGCGAGGATGTAAGCCCGGCTCCTGCTAGGGCTTCCTCGAGCCGGGGTAGGCAGGCGCGCTTCGAGCAGGCGCCGACGACGATCGCCTTAGGCTTCTCTGCGGTCGCCAGCTTCTTGATGGTTTCCAGCCCCTCTGCCTTGCAGAGGACTGTGTGGATGAGCACTTGGCCGCCTGGACCCATCTTGGTCTTCGCGTATGCGGCGAGGTCTTCGAAGTCGAGGGTCGTCCTCAGAGAGTCTCCGCAGGTGCAGAGAAGAAGCGGGGTCGACAGCCTCCATCCCTCTGACGGGGCCGAGAGATGTCAAGGAGGTAATTAACTATATCGTAGTCTTTATATCGTCCATGGGGATCGATACGCCCGCCGTTCAGTGAGGGAGGCCCTGTTGATAATCGTCAAGGAGAAGCCCATGGAGAGCCTCATAGAGATGACGAAAGACCTCAAAAGCGTCCTAGTCGTAGGGTGCAACGGCTGCGCCGGAATATACCAGGTGGGCGGCGAGAAACAAGCCCAGACCACAAGCATGCTTCTGGAGATGGCGAGCAAGATCCGCCACGGAGGTCTGAGCAAGACGCGTCATGCAACGGTCCTGAGGCAATGCGACACACAGCTGGTCAAGATGAGCCTCAGGCCGATCGTGGAAGAGTACGACGGGATACTCTCGCTCGCCTGCGGAGCAGGGGTCCAGACCCTCGCTGAAGCGTTCCCAGACAAGATAGTGCTGCCGGGCAACGACACCATGTTCATAGGCGCCCAGGAAAGAGAGCTGGGCGTCCTCCATGAACTCTGCAGAGCCTGCGGCGACTGCATCCTAGACGAGACCGGCGGAATCTGTCCCGTCACCAGGTGCGCGAAGTCCTTGATGAATGGGCCTTGCGGGGGGCAGGCAAGAGGGAAGTGCGAGGTAGGCGGCTGGAAGAAGCCCTGCGCATGGGTTCTCATCTACGACCGGCTGAAGGCACGAAACCGCTTAGACCTCTTCAGCAAGTATCGGCCGCCTAGAGATTTCAGGCTCTCACAGCCGCCTCGTGAACTCGGCGGCACCGTAGAGGTGAAGGCCTGATGGTGGCAAGGCCTCCCTGCAGTGAGCTGATGAAGTCCCTTCAAGAGGGCAGGTTCACCTTCACAGGCGAGCTGGAGCCCGTCAAGACGACGAGCGTCCACGAGGTCGTCGAGGGCGCGAAGATACTCAAGGGACACGTCGTCGCCGTCAACATCACCGACAACCCTACCGCGTTCGCGTACATGAACCCTATGGTCCCCTCCTACATCATCCAGAGGGACGTGGGGCTTGAGGCCGTCTACCAGATGACGGTAAGAGACCGAAACCGGCTTGCGCTCGTCTCAGACCTACTCGCCGGCGCCGCTCTCGGCTTGAAGAATATCCTGACCCTGGCAGGAGACCACATCGTTGTCGGAGATAACCCCCAGGCGAAGCCCGTCTACGACCTAGACTCGACCGGTTTCCTCGTTCTCGTCAGGAAGATGGTAGATGAAGGCGTAGACCTGAACGGGGGCAAGATCGAGAACCCGCCCAGATTCTGCGTAGGGGTCGCGGCGAACCCCAACGCCGACCCGCTGGAGCCCGAGATCCTGAAGGTGGAACGGAAGGATAGGCTCGGCGCGGACTTCATCCAGACGCAGGCAGTCTACGATATCGAGGTGGCGAAGCGTTTCATGAAGGCCGCCTCAAACATCAAAGCGCCCATACTGATCGGCATAGCGCCGTTCAAGTCGCTAGGGATGATGGAGTGGATGGTCAAGTTCGTCCCAGGCATCGTCGTCCCGGACGAGGTCCAGGAGAGGCTGAGGAAGGCCAGGGAGAAAGGCGGTAAGGAAGGCCTCTTCAAGGAGAACGTGGAGATCTTCGGCGAGTTCATACATGAGGTGAAGAAGACCACCAACGCTGCAGGCATCCACATCATGGCGATAGGCTTCGAGTCGATCGTACCCCACATCATCGCGCGGGCAGGCGTCACCTAGACGCGAAGCCCTCTCGCAGCTAGGTCGCGTAACGGCGGGGCAGCACCAGCCGAGGCCCGGCAGCCTAAGGCGTCAGTCTCTCAGGGTCCCTAGGCAGAAGCGTCGACTCCCTGATGTTGTCCAGGCCTAGCAGCTGCATCGTCAGCCTCTCTAAGCCGGTGCCGGAGCCGCCGTGAGGCGGAACCCCATACCTGAAGAAGTCCAGGTAGAACTGGAACTGGTCAGGGTCGTAGCCTTTCTCGGCGCACTGTCTCCGCAAGCGTCCATACCGGTGTTCTCTCTGGCCGCCGGTTGTAACCTCTAGGCCTCTCCAGATGAGGTCGAAGGAGTAGGCCCAATCCGGTTCGTCCTCCTTCCGCATGACGTAGAACGGCCTCGAAGCTGACCGCCAAGGGAACTCCGTCAGGAAGGCGAGCTCGCAGCCGTAGCTGGATTCAACCTCGGCGGAGAAGGCCCGCTCCCCCTCAGGGTCAAGGTCCTCGCCCTCGGCTGGACTTAAGCCTCTCGCCTGCAGCATCCGGTAAGCCTCTCGGACCGTGATCCTCGGGAATCGACTCGTCGGAAGCCTCGGCTCCACGCCGAGCAGGCGTAGCTCTTCACGGCAGGAGGCTACGGTCTCTCTTAGGGCGTGGACGACCATGCCTTCTACGATGTCCATTACGGCGTGGAAGTCGTCTATGTAGCTCATCTCGAAGTCGATGCTAGTATACTCACAGAGATGCCTCGGGGTGTGATGCTTCTCCGCCCTGAAGACGGGGGCTACCTCGTAGACCTTCTCGAACCCCGCGGCCATCAACATCTGTTTGTAGAACTGCGGCGACTGAGCCAGATACGCGGTGCGGCCGAAGTAGCCCACAGGGAAGACAGTCGTTCCAGACTCGGTCGCCTGCGCGACGAGTTTCGCGGTATGCGTCTCGAGGAAGCCCTCTTCGACGAAGTACCGGTGGATCGCGTCGTTCAACACGCTCTGAACCTTGAAGACGGCCGCCGACCTAGGGCTTCTCAAGTCGAGGAAACGGTAGTCCAGCCTCTTATCTAGGGATGTCTTGATCTGGTCTGGACGTTTAAACTCGATCGGGATGCCCGTCTCAGCCTCGGCTAGGACTGCGACCTCCTTAGGGATGAGTTCACGTCCACCGTGAGCGATCACGCTCGGCACGACTATGCCCCTGAAGGCGACTACGCTCTCCGCGGTGAGCGCGCCGATCCTGTCGAAGACCTGTTCTGGGACGACACCCCTCTTCGCCGTCACCTGTAGGGTACCTGTTCTGTCCCTGAGAACGAGGAACTTGATGTTCCCCAGGTCTCTAAGCTCCTGGATGAAGCCCGCTACCACAACGTCCCCTGCGGCCTTCGCGATGTAAACCCTCTGCGCGAGGCTGATCATATGCCCCACCGGCTTCCTTCTCGGCTGATAACCCCTTTCAGCCGAGATAAACCTGAGTCTTCGCTGCCGTGGCCAGGCCGAGCGCGCTCAGCTAAAACGCGGATAGGCCCAGCATGGCAAGCTGGGGCTTCGCGCGCCGACTGTAAACGTTGAGAACTCAGCCCTTTGCCTCTTGTTGCCTTCTGATCTGTTTGATTATCGCCGTGTACTGCTCGTCTTCGACGACGCCTCGACCGTGGAGGATCTCAGCCGCATCTCTTATGCCCATCAGGGAGTGAAGCTGGAGGCCTTCAGCCTTCAAGGCGGGCCTTGCGCCCTCCTCGCGGTCTATCAGGACGATAACGTCTTCCACCTTCGCCCCCTCGCTCCTGAGGATTTTGGCAGCTTGGATGATGCTCTTTCCGGTTGTGACGATGTCGTCGACGATGAGGACTCGGTCACCCGGGGAGAGGACTCCTTCAACCATTCTTTCCCTGCCGTGGGCCCTCGCCTCCCTCCTAGTGTAGAGGAACGGCTTACCCAGCCTGTAGGCGATGACTGAGGCGTAGGGCAGCCCAGCAGTGGGGATGCCCGCTATGCGTTCAAACGCTGCCGGACCGATATCCTCCTTGATAACGTCGACGTAGATGCCGCAGACCTTTTTGAACGCAGCCGGGAAGCTTGGGAGCAACCTCATGTCGATGTAGTACGGGCTTATCCTTCCGCTTGTAAGCTTGAAGGTCCCGAACTGCAACGCGCCCGCCCTCATCAAGATGTCGCAGACATAGAGTCTAGCCGCATCCCTCCAACTCACCGCGACTCCCCCAGGGGATTTCCGCTAGTTGCCCATTTAAGCCTACCTTGAATCATGCCGACCGCTGCGTAACACCCCCGTTCTCGTAGTTCCGGTCAAGCCTTCGTCGAGGTTGACGGCCTCTTCGTAACCGCGTTTCGAGCGGCAAAGATGAGAAGCGTCTGTCGAATACGTGAAAGCCCAGTCATGCAACACTATTGGCGCCCTCAAGAAGGGCTACGGACCTCTTAGGCTTAGGACGCAACAGGGTTTTTCGGCTGTGTCCTGGAGGCTCTGTAGGCCCCTCTTGATGGCGTCTAGGTTCATCCTCCCCGCGTTGTAGGCTGCCACCTTCAGGAGGAGTCCCCCGCTGCAGGGGCCTCTTCCTAGCGGAAGGGTTGTTTCCAAAGCACCTCTTGAGGACGGGGTAGACGGTCTCAGCCTTGCCGCGTTGATGGTGCCGCTAGATGAGGGAAGCCTCACCCTCTAGGGCCGGCAGCCCCTCTTCCTACGCGTGGGGCTCTTCTCAGGCTTGACGATAGGAGAGCGTCCCCTCGCAGCGGCTAAACGACAATTCTCCCTCGAGGCGGAGTCCGCGTAGGGGTCACCTCGCCTCTTCCCCGCGCGTCTGAGGAGCCTCCTGAGGAGGGGCGAATCATGCCTTGAGCCCCTCGTCACCTAGGCGCTCAGCATGGCCGGGGAGCTTAAGGCGACGAGGATGTGAAGCTTAAGCCAAGCCCGCCTCCTACACTTACCCCTCCCCGCTTTGAGCCAGGCCTCATACAGCCTCGTTGAGAAGCCTGAGCTGTCACGGGCTAGGCTTCCCCCCTTTAAGGGCTGCATGGGCAGGCCGTTCAGCCTCTTCACGTAGGCCTCAGGCATCCGCTCCACGGCGGCGTGGAGGACGCTCTTACTCGGAGCCCGCCTAGCTCCATCAACCTGAGGAGGCCCCCCTACTCCTCAGGTGGGATTCCAGGCTTCGACAGTCCATCTTAAGCTTCTCCTTCAGCAGCGCCGCCGCGACTAGGCTCCTCGCAGGGTAAGGCGGCCTCCCACCCTATCCCTCTCCCATGGGGGGCGGGAGGCCCCATACGACCGCCTTAACCCTCTCCAGGAAGAGCGCCTCCTCACTCTTCCTGAAGGCGTCGTAGCTTCGCCAATCCCTACCTGCCCTAGGCTTCCCACCAAAGGCTGCCAACCCCCAACCAACCCGGCAGAGAAACCAGGTAACTTCTAGGACACAGCCGGATGCCTGGGGGCGTGTCTAACGATTGCCCTGTCTCCTAGCACAACGTACGTCTCTGATTCTCGATGGATGGCAGAAGCTGAGCGCGCGAGAGCCACTATTTCCCCAATAGATGGAAGTGAACCGAATTATTGGACACGCCCCCAACCGGTCAGTCTTAAAAAGAGATAGGGTGGAAAAGCATGGCCTAGGTGCGCAGGTTCATGGCTTCGTTAAGGGTGGGTATGCTCGGCTGCGGCGGCATCGGTAGGAGGCACGCGTCTAGCCTCTCTACGCTAGAATCGGTCAAGCTTGTCGCTTTCTGCGATATCCGGGAGGAGGCGGCGAAGGCGTTCAACGAGGAGTACGCGGCGGGGAAGGGCCTTCTCTTCAAGGATTTTGCAGAGATGTACGAGGAGGCCGCGCTCGACGTGGTCTATGTCTGTCTGCCGCCTTTCGCTCACTCCACGGAGGTCGAGGAGGCCGCAGAGCGGGGCGTCCACATCTTCATCGAGAAGCCCATCGCCCTAGATGTGGCCTTGGCGAACCGCATGGTGAACGCGGTTGAGAAGGCCGGGGTGAAGAGCCAGGTTGGCTTCGTCTTCCGTTTCGGCACCGCGGTAGAGGCGGTGAGGAAGATGATCGAGGAAGGCTCCTTAGGCCAGGTGGGCCTCCTCACCGCGCGGTACTTCTGCAACGCCTTGCATGCGCCTTGGTGGCGTGAACGCGCCAAGAGCGGCGGCCAGGTCGTCGAACAGGCGATCCATGTCTTCGACCTCCTAAGGCATCTGGCCGGTGAGCCCGAAGTCGTCTTCTGCCTCATGGACAACCTATACCATAGACGGGTAGAGAACTACACGGTGGAGGACGTGAGCGCCACCGCGGCCCGTTTCAGGTCTGGCGCTTTGGCGGTAGTGGCGGCTACAAACGCCGCCATACCTGGGCGATGGATCGCCGACTACCGCCTCGTCGCCCAAAAGGCGACCATCGACTTCGCAGACGCGAACAACGCCACGATATACCATACGGACAAGCCGTGGGCTTCCACGACGCAGATCGCGTCGCAGAAGGACATGTACCTCGCCGAGACCCTGGACCTTCTCGAAGCGATACGAGAGGACCGAGAGACACGCATTCCGATGATGGAGGGGGCGAAGACACTCCAGCTAGTCCTCGCCGCCAGGGACTCCGCGGGTCAGGGCAAGCCCATCAAGCTCTAGGTCGCAAGAACATCAGTACGGTTTGAAGAGGGTGAGTAGGAAGACGAGGTTGTAGTCAGCTGTTACCGCATGTCTCGTCTCGGCGGGCATATGTATCCAGACGCCCTGCCTCGCCTCGTACGCCTCATCCCCAAGCCTGACCTGGCCGTGCCCGTCGAGGACATGGATCGCCGCAGGCATACTTGCCGTGTGCTCACTGAGCGACTGACCCGTCTCCATGCAGAAGAGGACTACCTTCGTGTAGGCCGTATCCAGCAGCGTCTTGCTCACGATCCCTTTATGGGCGAACTCTACCATCGCCCCTAGGTTCGCGACGAGAGGCTTAGGCTCCGCGTTACCTGAACTCTCCGCCAAACAGTTCAGCTCCACTCGAAGCGTATGACGCATCCGGAATGGCTTTTTCTACGATATTTGGCTTTCGACATGGATGAGTGAGAGGCGGGTATGAGAGGCCGCTATAGGGTTTATCTCTAGCCGTAACTCCTCCTCTCCAGCTTATCGGGGGGAGCACATCCTGAACCCTGTTCAGAGGTTTGCTGTTATACTCGTCGGTTTAGCAGCCGTCGCTTTAGCCGCGTCAGCAGCCATCTCCCTTTACGTTACGCCTTCGAACGTGGTCTCACTCATGGGCTCGATGTTCATCAGCGATGCGGGGCGCTCGCACGGCGGCTTCGAGTATACCGCCAGCTACAACGCCTCCATGACTATCCGAGGCAGCGGCGGCAAACTGGAGCTTACGTTAGCAGTTGGGCTGGGAGACGCCCTTAGGAAGCACGTGTATGATGTTTCAGGCTTCACTATGGACGCTCAGCGGATCAGCTGCTCCGTGGATGGGCGCCGCCTCAGCCTCGTCTGGGTTGAGAATGACACCGTCTGGGACCACCAGTATGACAGGTACTACGTCGCCTCCTGGGGTGGGGATGCGCCGCCCGAGGAGGTCAGAGGCGAGATATCACCGCAGGCCTTCCCCGGGCTGGGAGAAGGCTACTATGTCGAGCTCAGGCTAAGACCAGTAGGCCGGTAACAGCCTGAGCCTCAGCCTCGGCGGGGACTCGTTAATGGTTGGACTTCGATCCTTTCAGGTTTGAAGCCTAGCTCTACGAGCTTCTCCCTCACCTGTTCTCGGTGGTCTCCTTGGAGGAGTATCTCGTTCCCCTTCACGGTTCCGCCGGAGGCCATGCTCGTCTTTAAAGCCTTCGCGATGCCCCTTATGTCCGTCGCCTTCGGGTCTAAGCCCGAGATGATGGTGACCGCTTTCTGGAAACGCCTATGCTCCACGCGGACCACGATCCGGGCCTCCTCACGTTCAAGCTCGCGGAGAACCTCCGGAAGCCCCAGCCCCTCATCCTGCTCTTCAGCCAGCAGATTTCACCGAACCCAGTAGCCTCCGAGCCCCGTCTTGAACCTTTAGGTCCAGGCTTGAGGCCTCGTAGCGCCGAGAGGGGTGCGCAAGGATGCGGGTCTCCAGCTAGGGGCTTCTTGTCTGTGAAGATGGCCAACCGAAGCCGTAGACGGCCGAGAAGGCGGCATTCCAGAGGCCGCGGAAACTCCTAAGCTGATACTTTCGCGTTGACGCTACGGTATAGCCCTCTGGCCTCCCTGTATATCGCGACGGCACGGGTTGGTTAGACTCCGCTCCAAACCATGAAAGTCCACATGGTTAACCGAGATCGTCTCCTACGACCAACACTTCGACAAGCCGTCCGAGTTCCGGTTGATGAAGTCCGAGGAGCTAAGCTGAGCAACCATGCCGCACCGCGATATCGTAGATCGTAGAAGAGACACCGACCGCGCCTCGCCTCTAGTGGAGTGAGGTTCTCCACGGCACGCCTCTCGTTGCGGTCTGAACCTCGTCGGCTTACAGGGATAGAGGCGTCGAGAGGGCGTCATGGAGGCCTCAGCTGAAGCAGGCTATGCGGTCTTGCCGCCTTTCCGCTTCATGTCGCATGCAGCTGAGGTAGCGAGCAGGGCGGCCAAGACGAGGTCTACGAGGATGAGGAGCTTGTTCTCGATAGACCCAAAGTATATGGCTTTATCCAGCTCAGAGACTTGGCTCAGGGCCTGAAGCATACCTGAGCGCCGAGGAATAGGGAACAACGACCCAGCTGGAGCGGCTCCTCCACGCGATGACGCCATCCGTAACGTAGAGGCTGTCAGCGACCATGTACACGGCAAAGGTGTAGGGCAGAAAGTACGCGCATACGAGGACGAGGAACACATTCGCTGCCTTAAGCCTCAAACGCATGGAGGCCACCATCTCCACTTAGGCTGAGCCCCTCTTAGCTCTAGGCTTTAGAACAAGAACACGAGGCCGGGGGCAAGCCTTCTCCCTCGGCGCCGAGCGTTCCCGGTGGGCTGTCAAACGTGAGGCCTCGTGACCTGGACGTCTCTGATGAGGATGTACGGTGCGAGCGAAGGCGGGTCTGCCTCCTCCCACCAGTGGACGTGCTGCCGCTCCTTCGATACTGCGGCGATATTGTTGAGCATCCGTAGGGCGTTGTCGCTGAGGCGTACATCCTTCCATGACTGTTTAACCCCGCCCTTCTCGACGAGGAAGATGCCGTCCCGCGGAATGGTGGAGAAGTCCCCGGTCGCGTAGTTCTGGAAACGCGTATACCACGTGTTCGTCAGGTAGAGGCCGTGCTTCAGGTCGCCGAGCATCTCTTCGCTGCTCACCTCGCCCGGGTCGAGCTCAAGGTTCCAAGGCGTAGGTACGACGAGCCCCGCGTTCCCGGTCGTCTCCGTCTTGAAGAGCCTCGCCGTAGAAGTATTATGCAGGTAGGTTCTCAAGACGCCTCTGCTGATCAGGAGGTTCCCTCTCGCGGGCACACCTTCATCGTCGAAGACCCGGTTACCTAGCGAGTAAGCGGCGGGTACGTCGCGTAAGGTGACAAGGTCGGAGGCAACCTTCTCTCCGAGTTTGTCCACGAAGATAGACCTTTGCGTCATCACCTCGTACGCCGAGGCCATACCGCCCCACATAGCTAGCAGGGAGCCGACGAAGAGCGGGTCGAAGACGACATCGTACCGGCCCTCAACGCCTGCCTCCGGTTTCCTCGCCAAAGCCGCGACCTCGCCGGCTTTGAACCCGGCCCGGGCGGGGTTGAAGCTCTTCAGCGTTGAGCTGCACTCGACGCCGTGGCCGGACGCCTCCCTCTCTGAGAAGACCCTGATGGAGAGCTCAACGCCAGACCGGGAGTCCTCGCCGACAGGGCCTTCCGAAGAGACTAGGTAGACGTCCTCAAGCCTCGTGAGCAGGATGCCGCCCGCGTTAACCTCAGACCCCGCCCCCTCTCTAGCTGCCTCTAGGGCTTGGGAGACGTACTCAGCCGGGTCCTCAACCTCGGCTACAGACCTGTCAGCTGCGCTCTTCTCGTACTGGAAGGTTCCCTTCGCTACGCCGCCGTAGGCAGGGTTCTCCTTCGAGACCTTCGCAAGTTCGAAGAGGCGCTTCACGCTCTCGTCTACGTTTCGGAAGTCACGTATCTGGGTGGCAACGAACCGTTTTCGCCAAGATAGGGCTACGTCGGTGGCGTAGTCGTTCCACGCCACCGTGATGTCGACCTGGTTGTTGCTGAAACGCGTTTGGCGGTACTGTCCGAAGGTAGTTCGGGCTACGACCTCGTCGGCGCCAAGAGCCTTCCCTTTCCGTACGACCTCTTCGGTCCTCGCGAGGGCTTCGCTCATTTCACGTAGACCCCCCTAAGCCGTATCGTCGGCCCGCCCATGAAGGCGGGCACGCCCTGCATGGGGTCTCCTTTCCCGCAGGTGCCGGCGTGGAACTCGACTCTCCGCGAGACTGCGTCTACGGCAGTCCAGAAGGCCTCTGTGGTGGTCTCTATAACCGGCCGCGCTAAGGGATGCCTCAGCTCGCCGTTCTCCACCCAGTAGGCTTCACGCCCCACGTAGCGCTGGTTGAACCGCTTATCGTCGATGTTCCACTCCGTGAACGACCGCATGTAAACCCCCTCCTTCACGTCTTCCAGCAGCTCCTCCTCGCTCATATCGCCGGGCTGAGCGAAGGTATTCGCCATACGCACGATCGCCTCACGGTCATAGTTCACAGCCCTAGACGAGCCGTTGCTGCGGACGCCTAGCTTCGCGGCGGACTCCCGGTTGTGCAGGAACTCGTTGATGACGCCGTTCTTGTACAGGTACCGTGGCCTCGCCGGGACGCCCTCGTCGTCGTACTCGTAGTAGCCGTAGCTGTTCGGCACCGTCGGGTCGTCAACTATCGTGACGGCCGGGCTGCCGATCCTGACGCCTAGCCAGAACGGCCCGTCGGGATGGATGAAGGACCTCCCCGCTTGGCTCATCTCCCTGCCTAGGATGCGGTCCGCCTCCATAGGGTGGCCGCACGACTCATGAGCCGCTATGCCGGCGACCTCGGGGCCGCAGAGCAAGTCCATCCTGCCAGGGTGGACGGCCTTCGCCTCCTTCAGGACGCGCTGCAGGGCCTTCGCCTCGCGGGTCATCTGCTCCGTCAGCTCCCACTCGTCGAGGGCTTCCCAGCCGCCGGCGTAGCCGAACTGCCTGTACGCCTGCTCCGGTCGCCCGTCCTCGACAACGGTGATGAAACCATAGGCGCCGACCCGGGGCGCGTACGAGGTGATCTCCGACCCCTCGCTGTTCCTGAAGTACTTCTCCGTCAACGTGGCCTCGAAGCTGAATATCCGAGCCGGGACGTTCACGCCCTGGGAGGTAAGCTCTTTATCCATTTCCATCAGGGCTTCTATCCACGTCTCAGGCCTGACGTCCGCGAGCTTACTCCTCTCGTCTACGCGCCAGTCGGCTTTGACGCTCTTCTCCTCCGCGAACCTGATCCGGTCTTTACGCCTCGCCATTCTGGCGAACCTGTAGGCGGCGTCAACGATCCTCTTGGCCTCTTCCCTCGTCCATCTATTGGTCGAGGCGAAGCCGAGCCCGCCTTCGGCGAGGATGCGGACGCAGAACCCCTCGTCCACCGTGGAGATGTAGGCGTCTAGAGCCCGGTTCTTCACCACGAGCTCCATCCGGTCTTCGGTGTGGGCCCTAGCCTCCGCGTACTCGACCCTTCTGCCGAGGGCGTAGTCTAACGCGAAGTCGACTATGTCCCTGTCCAAGCCTTCCACCTTCGCGGCGCGGTCTGGCAGCTTGCAGGCAGCCCATAGCCTGCGCGGTATTTAGCCTTCGCTCCTTCCCTGCTCTGTGGAAACCTTCTGAGCGGCGCTC
>JAWCPE010000018.1:0-18709 GCA_038870415.1 Bathyarchaeia archaeon | reverse complement strand
ACGCGTAGGCTTCAGAGGCTCCCGCCAGGAGAAGGATGAGGAGCGCGACCGCTGAAGCTTGGACCGCTCTCCTCATCTCAGGGCCACCACCTCTCCTCCAGTTCCCATTCTTCCCACTTAGGCTGGAAGGCCGGGTCTCCGAGGAGCGCGTAGACGATGTCCCCCCTCAACGTGAGGCTGAAGTTCCAGCGGTCTTCGTCGTAGTCCTCGTTCCTAGCCTCCAGGTAGGATTCGCCTATCGTCTTCCGCCCCTCGTAGACGCCGTAGAGTATGTCGTCGAACATCGTATGCCAGTACGAGACGTCCGTGGCGCCCATGTAGACCATCGCTCCACGCCTGATATTCTGGGCGGCGAAGAGCATAGGCGGACGCCCGCCCGTCGTGACCTCCACGTAGTAGGCCCCGGTGAGGCAGGCTAAGTCGAGCACCGTGGCAGGCTGCAGCTGTACCTTGTTATTGTAGAGGTAGTCTGAGTCCATCATATCTACGAAGCCTCCCTGCCAACCGTGGTCTACGAATATGAGTAGGCCGCAGTCGTCGTAAGAAGAGTATATCGCGTCTCTATAGGCGGCAACCTCATCATGTCCAGAGTAGAACTGCACGTTTCTGAAGTGGTCCTCGACCTCGTCCGTCCAGTAGTGGCTACGCGCGTACCTCTCCAGCACGGCCTCGTCCTTCCCGCCGCCCCCTATCTCATCCTGCCAGTCCTCCCTGACCACCACGAGAGCATCACGGTTCTTGTTGATCCGGTTGTAGAAGAGGTCGCGGGCGATGTAGGCTGAGGCGTCGGCGACCGTGACGCCGTAGATGCGGCCCGTAGCGATATCCTGATGCGCCAGGTTCTCCGTGCTGCCGTAGTATCTTCCGTCGACCTCAAGCCAGAGAACGCCGTCGTCAGCCGAGACCTCCGTTCTCACCACTCTCCTGTAAGAGCCCGTAGCGATGTCGTAGACGCAGATGTACCACCAGCCCTCCTCGGAACGCTCAAGCCACGCGACCCTGTCCTCCCATATTGTGGGCAGCACCTGGTCTATGGGCTCGTAGGTGATCCTTCGCTCCGTCTCCGTGTCAAGGTCGTACATGTAGATGTCCCAGTTACCATGCCGGTTATCCTGCCAGACGATCCTGCTGCCGTATATGCGGGGGTTCCACTGCATAGCCGGGTTGTTCGTGATTCTCCGTTCTCCAGCTACGCCGCGACCGCCGGCTCCAAGCCAGGACATGTATATCTCCCAGTTTCCATGCCGGTAGTCGCAGTAGACGATCTTATTCCACGAGATCGACGGCCTCTCTTGCTCCCATGGGTCTGAGGTGACCCTCTCCTCTTCGCCGGTTCTGAGGTCGTACTTGTATATGTCCCATCTGCCGTTTCTGTCGTCTTGCCACACGATCGTCGTATCCCAGATCGCAGGCCACTCCTGGCTTGCGGTGGACGATGTCACCCTCACCGTGGAGTGAGTTGAGGCGTCGTGAACGTAGATGTCCCACTTAGCCGAGTCCCAGTTTCTGCCGTCCTGCCAGACGATCCTTGTGCCGTAAACGGCGGGGCGGCTCTGTCCAGCCCACTCGTCGGTCAGCCGGATATCTCTGCCGGTTGAGAGGTCCCTGTACCAGATGTCGCCCCACGTATCCTCGTCGACCCAGGCGACCACGTACTGAGAAGCCGCGGGGCTATACTGCACGCGTCCGCTGGAGGTCAAGTACCCCTGTCTTTCAAGCCCGAGGTCGTACCAGGCTACGTCGACATCCACGTAGGGCGAGGCCTGATAATAGATGAGGCGTCCGACCAAGGAAGGTGCGTAGGGGAGGTTCGGCCTAGCGATGGGTATGACCTCCGGGGAAGCCACGATGGTCAGGTACTTCAAGCCGACGCCGGGCAGAAGGGACTCGATGCTCTCCTTCACGAAGATGTCGATGTCCACGTAGCTGGTCGCAGTTGTGCTGATGATGACCTCCTTCTTCGCGGCGGCGAGGAACGGCGCTGCGAGCGAATGCTTCCCGTAAAGGAAGGATACCGGGGTTGAAGCCTTATCTGGGGTGTAGCTGTAGTTCCTGCTTGTCCAAAGGTCGAGAGGGTTCACGAGAATAACCTTGTTAGTTCCCGTGGCTATGACGTAGTTCCTACAGAGCTCCTCGAGCGTCCACCGCTGTAGAACCCTCACGTTCGCCGCCTCTAGGGCTTGAACCTCCTCCGTTGAGAAGCTTCCTACCAGCCGGACGCTCTTATGGTCGAGCTCCGCGATGTCGTAGTGCCCCTGGAATAGCAGCGGGGCGTTAAGGAGCGATGCGTAGACGGACGCCATCAAACCAGTCGCATACTCGTCCTCGGAGAGCACGTAAACGTCTATGTTGCTCCAGTAATCCGCCCGGAGCTGCCGCTCCTCCTCCAGCGAGAAGATATCCCTCGCCGGCATGACGCCGGCTCCGCTGCCCTCCGGGACATGGACAGAGACGCCCCACTTAGCCTCTAAGGCCCCACGGAGCCCCATCGCCTCAAGAGGCGATGTCGCAAGCCTGATCCGGCTCTCGGTCGTGGTCTCCGCCCGGCCACGCCATACCCTCACCTGGCTCTCGTCGAGGCCAGCTCCGAGCGGGGGAGGCGCCACCATCAACCTTACGAGTTCATCAGGGGGATCCCCTAGGATCGTGACGCGCATTCCCACCCTGTTCCGGCCGTACTCCGCGTACTGCTGCAGGAAACGGATGGTTGAGTCCGCGTCGAAAGAGGTCTCGTTCTCTTGGTGGAAGATCAAGACTGGGAAGCTGTAGATGGTGCCCGGCGCGACGGGCTCGGTGGGGTTCATCTCCCTCCAGACCGCTATCGGCACAAGGGATAGGACAGCTCTCCAGTCGAGGTCGGAGATGACGAAGACCTCCCGGTCGCGGTAGCTGGTCAGGTTCTTGACGTTCTCCCTTCCAAGCGCGGCTACGGTGAAGCTTCTCTCCGGCGTCCGCGCGTAGTCGCCGTCTACGCTGTAGGCCTCGGCGTAGTACCTGACGGTATAGCCGGGAGCCCATGGTCCTCGCAGGATGCTAGAGCTTGTCGCGTTGAGGGCCTCCTTCACCTTGACGCCGTTCAGGTAGATCCGCAGCGTCGTAACCCCGTAGGGGTAGGAGGCCCTAGCCGTGAAGTTAACCTCGTCAATCTCGGTGGGCTCCGAGGGGTCGATCGCCACCTCGACCGTGAGCGAACCGGGGTAGTAGGAGCTCACGGTAAAGTTGTACCAGGGCGTTATATAGCCGTTCCCAGCCTTGTCGAAGGCCTGAGCCGCGTAGAAGACGGTGCTCCTCCTAGGATAGGGGCCACCGGTGTACTCGCACGAGTTCACGTTATAGAGGGTCTGGACGGCCATCCCGTTGACGTAGATGGTTATCGAGGCGATGCCGCTTGGATCATCAGCGTATGCGAAGAAGAGGACGGGGTCCCGCTCCGTTGGATGGGGGTCAGCGTAGAAGATCGTGACCGTAGGGGGGGTCGTATCGGGAGCCTTCACCTCAAGAAGGGTCTCTACAGCGTTGTTCTCCTCGTCAAGCTCGTCGACGGCCTCGTCCGCGTCAACGAGGAGCCTAAGCCTGTAAAGCCCCTCTGCGGGGGGCGTCCAGCGGAAGAAGACCTCCGCGGACTCCTCGAGTTGGCCTCCGCCCGGGATGCTCGGAATCGCCGCAGACCCTATCTTGGTTCCGTTCGCGTAGAGCTCCGCTACGCAGGGCGGTGAGGCTGACTCTCCTAGGTTCCGGACCTGAGGCTTGAACGTGGCTGTGTGGTTAGCCGTCGTCACCTCAGGGGTCCAGGTTAGGCCGACGGCTTCGAGGTCCGGTCTCCCTAGGGCTGGGAGTACGTTTATGTTCCTCGCGAGTTGGTTGTTGTACTCATTGCTCTCCGCGACGGCGTTCCAGTGGTCGACGGAGAAGACGAGTTCCTGCGTCCCGTTCACGCTCGGCGTCCACGTTAGCATGAGGCTTCGGCTCTCGCCCGGCTTGAGGCTGGGGATGCTGAGGGAGGCGTTCACGACCTTTCCTACGAGGAGCGCCCCTTGGCATGCTCCAGCGGTGCCGTTGCCTATGTTCTTCACGACCACGGTGATGTTGACCTTCTCGCCGACCCTCGGCTCCTCGGGCATGAAGGAGATCGACTGAGTGGTTAGGTCCGGCGGCGCGTACCAGGTTTCCTCTCGGCAGTTGTTCTGCTCATCCTTCTCCGCTATGTTCTGCTCCCAGTCGGCGCAGACCCTGACGGTATGCTGCGATGCCGTCCATTGCCACTGGTAGCTGAAGCACCGCTCCACCTCCTGGCCGGGCGTCATCATCAACGTGACATCGTCTCTCGCCACCTGTTTGCCGTCGATGAAGAGAACGTTGCAGAACTTCGCCAGAGCACCGAGGCTGCCGATGTTCGCGTCTCCGACGTTCTTTACCTTATAGCAGATCGTGCTCCCGTTCTGCCATACGTCTGTAATCACGAGGTCGGGTAGAGGTATCGTCTCTATCCGCGCTTCAGCCCAGACCGCCCAGTCCTGGCCTGAGCTCTGTGTGGCGTTGACCCATAGAATAAAGCGTCCGGTCTTACCGGCTAGGAAACGTAGGTCCTTAACTATTGAGTCAAGTTTCGCGTCATAGGTAGCCTTGTAGCTGAAGAGAGTCCAGGAATTCTGCTGCAAGTCATGGAAGCGAACCTCAAATATAGCTCCATCTGTTCCGGTCGCACCTGAGAGAAAACCGACCTTAACCTTCAATTGAACGTTCTGAGCCACTGTCTGTTGCGGGTATGTGCCCATTATGTAGCCGTTGCTAACCCATTGAGGATGTGTCTCAAGGACTCTCTGCCACACGCTTCCATCCTCAAGCGTAGCGTTATACACGTAGCGGGCGAAGCCCCTGCTGTCGCTCGGACTCCCTGGGAAGGGTAGAGCCCCGGCTCCGCTGCTCCATGAAGCCTCAGCCGCGTGAGCTACGAAGTCGTAGACCTCGGTCTGAGCGGAAACGCGTACCGACGAGGAAGAGAGTTCTACACCAACCATAAGGCTTAGGAGAGCGATTGAGAGTAATAATTTCTTACAAAACTTGAAAGAGATGCTATTCCCTACTTCCCTGTCTCGAGCCATGAACTGAGGTTCCTGTATAGGGCTTAAATAAATTACGCCCCCAAGACAGCGTATGAAACGCTGTGACCGACTAGTCTAGGTGGGAACTACTGCAAGGCTATGCGGAACAGACGGGTTTCCCCCGCCCAGCTTCTCGGCGGCCTGAGGGCTACCCCGCGTTGAAGAATAGCCTCACCGGCTCAAAACAACTAACACTATATCTGACGATGCCCTTATCTCGCGGGGCCGCGTGCTCTCCGAGGCTGGCCGTCTGCAGAGGCTATGTCATGTCGATGACCGCTAAGACGCTTGCAGAGAAGGTTGTCGAATCGCATTTGGTCGACGGCAGGATAGAACCAGGGGCTGAGATAGGTCTCCGCGTAGACCGTGTCCTGATGCAGGACGCGACCGGGACGATGGCCTGCCTCCAGTTCGAGGCGATGGGCCTCCCCCGCGTCCGATGCGAACACGCCGTCGTCTACGTGGACCACAACCTGCTCCAAGCGGGGTATGAGAACGCGGACGACCACAGGTTCCTCCAGAGCTTCTCGGCCAAGTACGGGATACACTTCTCGAAGCCTGGGAATGGGATATGCCATCAAGTCAACCTTGAGAGGTTCTCCGTACCCGGTAAGACGCTCCTAGGCTCAGACAGCCACACGCCAACCGCCGGCGGCGCAGGGATGCTAGGCATAGGGGCCGGAGGCCTCGATGTCGCGGCGGCTATGGGCGGCGCAGCCTTCTACTTTGAGATGCCGCGGATACTCGGCGTCCACCTGAAGGGCGAGTTGAAGCCCTGGGTCACCGCGAAAGACGTCATCCTAGAGCTTCTCCGGAGGCTCACGGTGAAGGGTGGCGTAGGCAAGATACTGGAGTACCACGGCGAGGGCGTCAAGACGCTCTCCGTGCCCGAGCGAGCTACAATAGCGAATATGGGCGCTGAGCTTGGGGCGACCTCCTCCATCTTCCCGTCCGATGAGGTGACGAGGGACTACCTCCGCCGGCAGGGAAGAGCTGAGTATTGGAGGCCTCTCGCCGCGGACCCCGGCGCAGAGTACGATGAAGAACTCGAATTAGACCTCGGCAGCCTAGAGCCGCTCATTGCCTGCCCAGGCTCCCCTGATAACGTTAGGAAGGTCTCCGAGGTCGAAGCGGAGGATGTCGAGGTGCAACAGGTCCTGATCGGTTCCTGTACGAATTCGAGCTTCAAGGACTTGATGACCGTCGCCCTCGTCTTGAAGGATAGGAAGGTCCACCCGGACGTAAGTCTTCACGTGAACCCGGGTTCAAGACAGGTCTTGCAGACGCTCATCGAACATGGCGGCCTGAAGCTCCTCGTCTCCGCTGGGGCTAGGATCATGGAGAACGCCTGCGACGGCTGCGTCGGCCTCGGCTCCGCGCCGGCGTCGAACTCGAACTCCGTCAGGTCCTTCAACCGAAACTGGCCCGGCAGAAGTGGGACGCCGGACGACCGCATCTACCTGGCGAGCCCCGAGGTCTGCGTCGCCGCCGCCCTACACGGGCGTATAACCGACCCGCGGAGGCTGGGCGAGTATCCTCGCGTCGCCTGGCCGCGTAGGTTCGTCCTAGACGACTCGATGGTCCTCCCGCCGTCGGAGAGACCGGAGAACATCCAAGTCGTCCGGGGACCGAACATAAAGCCGCTCCCTAGACGAGGCCCTTTAGAATCCACCCTAGAAGGAGAGGTTCTCATAAAGCTAGGCGACAACATAAGCACGGACGCGATCCTGCCCGCGGGCGCGAAGGTTCTCCCCTTGCGGAGCAACATCCCCGCGATAAGCGAGCATCTCTTCGAGCCTGTAGACCCCGGCTTTGCGAGACGAGCGAAGGAGAAGGGCGGGGGCTTCATAGTCGCCGGCTCCAACTATGGCCAGGGCTCCAGCCGAGAGCACGCCGCCCTCGCGCCCATGTACCTAGGCGTGAAGGCTGTGATGGCGAGGTCCTTCGCCCGCATACATAAGGCGAACCTCGTGAACTTTGGAATTCTCCCTTTGGAATTCAATCATCCCGATGATTACTTGAACATAAGGCTCGGCAACAGGATCAGGGTTGAGAACATTTTAGAGGCCCTCCGAGACGGCGCTGAGATAATACCTGTACAGATCGACGAGACTACGCTGTTGTTCAGGCTCACGTTACCGCAGAGGGCTCGTAAGGTTCTCGCAGCGGGCGGGCTTCTGAACTACACCGCCGCCGGAGGAGCATAGCTAGCTCAGCCCCTCGCGGCGTCGGCCCTATCGAGTTCTCCGCGGGCTACACTGCAGGCCGGAGAGAGGGCACTACGCTCGCGTCTGACCCACGTAAGGCCGTCATGGCTAACGACGCAAGTCGAGGTTATTTGTAAGCAGATCCGCCATGCCAACTGCTACGCCTCTGCAGCTGGTGCCTATTGCCGCCAAACGTCCCAAGACGGCTGAGGACCGGCTGGCCTGCCACGTTCCTCAGGAGACTGAGTCAGGAGAAGGCTCCTCTCTACGGCTTTCGCTTAAACCCTACCTGTAACTCTTAGAGTCCCCTGGAGGGCTGAGGGTTGCCTTTCAGGGTTGAACGCGACTCGATAGGCGAGGTTAGGGTGCCCGCGGAGGCCTATTATGGGTCTCAGACGCAGAGGGCGCTCGAGAACTTTCAGGTCTCGCCTCTGAGGTTTCCTAAGCGTTTCATTAAGGCTTTCGCCGTGGTCAAGCTGGCAGCCGCCCGGGCGAATATGCGGCTCGGCTTACTTGACAAGAGGCTGGGAGACGCGATAGTTCAAGCGGCTCAGGAGCTTATCGAGGGGAAGTTCGACGACCAGTTTCCGCTCGACGTGTTCCAGACAGGGTCAGGGACCTCGACGAATATGAACGTGAACGAGGTCATCGCAAACCGCGCCACGGAACTCCTAGGCGGCCGACGCGGCGAGAAGGGACTCGTCCACCCGAATGACCACGTGAATATGGCGCAGTCTACGAACGATGTCTTTCCCACGGTTATCCACGTCGCCGCGGTCGAAGCCCTTGAGCAGGAGCTTCTTCCAGCCCTGGAGAGGCTGGCGGACGCGTTAAGCCGGAAGGCGGAGGAGTTCAAGGACGTCGTCAAGCCCGGCAGGACGCATCTTCAAGACGCGGTTCCCATCACCTTAGGGCAGGAGTTCAGCGGCTACGCCAGCATGGTCGAGCATGGCCTCCGCCGCGTGAAGAACGCTTCAGCCAGTCTCCGCGAGCTGGCGATAGGGGGAACCGCCGTCGGGACCGGCCTGAACGCTGCCCCACCGTTCGCCGAGCTCACGGTCGACGAGATCAACGCCCTGACAGGCCTAGACTTCCGTAGAGCCGAGAACCCCTTCGAGGCTCTCCAGGGGAGAGACGCGGCTGTGGAAGCGAGCGGCGCTCTCCGAGGCGTCGCGGTAAGCCTGATGAAGGTCGCGAACGACCTGCGTTTGCTCAGCTCCGGGCCGAGGACCGGCCTCGCGGAGATCACGCTTCCACCGCTTCAGCCCGGGTCGAGCATCATGCCTGGGAAGGTGAACCCGGTTATACCTGAGGCGGTCTGCATGGTCGCGGCTCAGGTGATCGGGAACGACGTAGCGATAACGGTGGCGGGCCAGAGCGGCCTCTTAGAGCTGAACGTGATGATGCCACTCATCGCGTACGACCTGCTTCAATCCATCGAGCTAGAAGCGAATGCCGCTAAGGCTTTGGCGGAGAAGTGCGTGGAAGGCATAAGGGCGGACGAGGAACGATGCCTAAGCCTCGCAGAGCGAAGCCTCGCCCTCATCACGGCCATAGCTCCGAAGATAGGGTACGATAAGGCGGCTGAGATAGCGAAGGAAGCCGCCGAAAGCGACAAGTCAATACGCGAGATAGTCGTGGAGAAAGGCCTGATGACTGAGGAGGAAGTAGGTGAAACGCTAGACCTCAGAAGACTCGCGAAAGGTCATGAGGCCAACTAACGGACAGGTTCGACGCATGACTAGCTGGTTGACTACCCGGACGGGGAGCCCGGAGCCGGCTAGGTGAGAGCTTCAAGGATCACGGAGCCCTCGCACTGCGCGGGGTACGGCATGTTAAGGATATGCGAGACTGTAGGTGCGATGTCTATAAGCCGGAAACTCGTCCGCATCACGTAGCCCCTCTTGATGCCTGGCCCACGCATTATGAGGGGGACGCGGATAGACCCTAGCCCTAGCCTCGATGAGGGTATGTTCGAGCCGTGTATGCTCGTGTTCGGTGGAAGCTCGCCCGTCGGCCGCCCTGACCCCCTATCGTCCGTGGCGGAGACCGCGCCCCTCGGGAAGAGGAAGTCTTCTAGGCCTTCGGTCGGCTCTAGCGACGCAGTGTAGCCCGCCGCTAGGCCGTAGACAACGTCTCCGACGCGGTCGCCGTAGAGCCCAATCATCTGCGCCTCGTCTTTCCTCAACGCGAAGGCGATGGGGCATCTTCCACGTGGGTCCCTGATCCCGTATAGGGCGCTTATCACCTTGCCGCAGACCTCCTCGTACTCCCGGCCGGGCTCTACGACGCCGTCGGGGTCTCGCCCCTTCAGGTTCACGTAGACATGGACCGTGTTTATCGGGTAGGCCCTCGTCTCAGCCCAGTTGACGACGGGTTTCCCGTTCGCGTCGCGTCTGTAGGCGAGCAGCCCGGCCTTGATGAGCGCGTTGCCGATCATGGCGGCGCCGTGAACGTAGGGAATATGGCCGTGGTCTGCGGTCACGATGAGGAGCGTCTCCTCATCTGCATGTTTCGCTATGTCGGCTATCATCCTGTCTGCGGCGCCGTAGAACCGTCTGAAGTAGCCCCAGTACCTCGACGAGGCCGCCTCGTTGTACCAGGGGCTGATAGGGTCTATGCCTCCCCAGAACGTGTGCTGCGCGTGGTTAGGCCCATGCCACTGGAGAAAGAAGAGGTCCCACTCGTACCGGGACATCAGGTAATCCGTCGCCTTGCCCAGCCACCACGCCTGGTACTCAAGCTCCTCGAGGAAAGTCTCGTCGTCGACCCAGTTGTTGAACCTCGGGTTTGGACCGATATGCTCCTGGAAAGGGCCCACGTTCTCGATGAGTTCCTTCGCTATCGAGTCCGGCCAGGTGAAACCGGTCGTTGGGAAGACCTGGCTCTGGTACAGCCTGAAGCGTCTCGCATCTGGGGTGAGCTCGACCAGCTTGAAACGGAACGTCCCCGTGTAACGCTTGACGGCTGCTTCCTCGTAGACTATCGTCTCGTCTTCACGGTACTTCGGGTAGAGCGGAATCATCGCATCGAAGCCCTCCGTCAACCAGTCGCTCCACTCGCCTACGCCCAACCGGGCCACAGCCTCACTCGCATCTTTAGAGCGTGATATGATGACTTGGTCATAACCGGCACCCTTAGAATCAACCACGAGCAGGTGGAATAAGCATCTGCTCTCAGCGCTCTTGCTCCTGACCTCCACCGTAGCCTCAAGCGGATGCGAGTAACCTACGGGAAGATCGTTCCAGTCTGTCGCCTTTGAGAGCTCTACCCTCCGCGCGGATGGGAGCGGTTGGTTCGAGAAGCCCATGCTTGGCGCTATCTCGAACGGGTCTAAGCCGTACCATGGGGCGCCTGAACCCTCGACTTGGATGCTCGTCTTCACCGTGGGGGGCACTGAGCAGGGGTACTTCATCAGGATCGACTTTTTCCCCGCTCGTTCGCCGGTCTCCCAGAGGCGCTCGGCGAAGGACGAGCTAGAGAGGAAACTAGAGTGGACCCGGTTCAGAGGCTCACCTTGGAAGTGCGTCCACATGCACGTCGTGCCCTGCGTGCCAGGCCAGGTCCCGCAGACGATGCTCGTCCAGTTCGACCCCGTCAGAGTAGGGTGCGGGGCGAAGCCCTCCCCGAAGACGCCCTCCTCCATCAGCCTCCTCATGTTAAGAAGCGTACCGTCCTCGACGAACCTTCTTATAAGCTCGGGAACAGCGGAGTCAAGCCCGATGATCATCGCCTTTCTACCCATAGCTTCCTACCACGACTCTGTAGCGTCTCACAGGGGGTTAAATGTGTAGCCTTTAAGCTGCGAGACGCTCATCCTAGCCCGCGGCGGCAAGGCTCGTCCACGCGGCGTTTCTCGGCAAGGCTTAAGAGCTTACGGACGTGGAACGGCTGGCCGTAGGGCTGGTGTTCTACGCTATGGTTGAGGGACGTATCCGTTGCGCGGTCTTAGGCTACGGGCCTGCCTTGAACTGGGGCAAGGCTCACTGCGACTTCATCAAGTCGACGGAGGGCTTAGAGCTCACAGCGATATGTGACGCTGACCCGAAGCGTGTCGAAGCTGCTAAACGCGACTTCCCCGAAGCGAAGACCTTCACCGACCTGGGAAAGATGCTTCGCGGCAAGGTGGACCTTGTCACGGTCGTGACCCCCCACAACACGCATGCGCCTTTAGCCCTTCAATGCCTAGAGGCGAAGAAGCACGTCATCGTGGAGAAGCCGATGTGCCTCACCGCGGAGGAGGCGACGCAGATGATAGACGCAGCGCGAAAGGCAGGCGTCACCCTGACGGTCTTCCATCAAAGGCGGCATGACGGCGACTTCCTCGCCATCCGTGACGTTCTACAGAAAGGCTTGATAGGCGACGTCTTCCACGTAGAGGCCTTCCTAGGCGGTTACGCGCATCCAGGTTACTGGTGGCGTAGCGACAAGAAGGTTTCAGGCGGCGCCTTCTACGACTGGGGAGCCCACCTCCTCGACTGGGTCCTCAACCTCATCCCCGGCCGCGTCCTAGGCGTGAACGGCTACTTCCACAAATGCGTCTGGAAGGATGTGACGAACGAGGACCAGGTTGAGGCCACGTTGAGGTTTGACTCCGGCGCCGTGGTGGACGTCCAGATCTCGAGCATCGCCCGGGCGGGCAAGCCCCGCTGGCGCATCCTCGGCGCGGAGGGCGCCCTCGTAGATGAGGGAGGCGGCAAGTTCCACGTCTTCACGGGGCTCCAGGGGTACGAGGCGAGGCTCGAGGTCAAGTATCAGCAGTCGGATTGGCCTGCGTACTACAGGAACATCGCCGCGCATCTCCTCCAAGGCGCGGAGCTGGACGTCAAGCCGGAAGAGGCGAGGCGCGTCGTAGCCATCATAGAGGCCGCTGAGAAATCCGCCCTGACCGGCAAGACGGAGACGGTCCCATACGAGTAACCTGCGACCTTTGCGCAGGTTTCACAAGGCGGACGTGTGCGAGGATGCGTTTCAAAGAGGACTGGGATGAGGCTAAAGAGCGGCTGAAAGCCTGGTGGAACGGCGAGGACATAGGCCGCCCCATCCTTCAGGTCACGGCGCCAGTGAAGGGGCTGACCAGCCCCGCTGCATGGGATAGCTGGAGCTTCGTACGCTATCTCGGCGACCCATCGATTGGGATCAGAGGTTTCCTCCGTTGCTGCGAGGAGACCTTCTATGGCGGTGAGGCTTACCCTAACCTCCTCGTCAACCTAGGGCCGGGGATAACGGCGGCCTACGTAGGCGCGGAGCCCAAGTTCAACTCTGAGACCGTCTGGTTCGAGACCCCCACCCCTTGGGAGAAGCTTCAGCACCTGAGGTACGACGTGAAGAATCACTGGTGGGATTACACGAAGAAGGTGACCTCGGCAGCCCTCGAGGCGGCGAAGAGCGACTTCATCGTGGCGATGACTGACCTAGGCGGCATCCTAGACGTGGCTTCGTCTCTCCGCGGAGCCCAGAACCTGGTCTTAGACCTCTTCCGCAACGGCTCGAAGGTAGAAGACCTCTGCTGGCAGATCCTGGAGCTGTGGCACCTGTACTACGATGAGCTTACCGCCTTGTTCGCATCTAGGATGGAGGGCTCCTCCGCCTGGATGGGCATCTGGTCGCCGAAAAGGTGGTACCCGATCCAGTGCGACTTCTCCGCGATGATCTCCCCAAACCAGTTCGAGCGATACGCGGTACCCTTCCTCCGAGAGCAATGCCGGAGGCTGGACCACACGGTCTATCACTGGGATGGCCCGGGGCAGGTCGCACATCTAGACCATCTCCTGAACATCGAAGAGCTGACGGGCATCCAGTGGACGCCGGGAGCCGGCCAGCCAGGCGTGGAGTCTTCGAAATGGCTCCCGCTCTACCGACGAATACAGGAGAAGGGGAAACGCCTAGTCCTGCTCGGCGCCGAACGTAGGAGCGTCCCATTCCTCCTCAAGGAGCTCTCCCCTAGGGGACTGCTGATCCGGACGAGCTGCGTCACGGAGGAAGAGGCCAGAATGCTGCTGCGAAACGCTGAGAAGGCCGCTTAAGGCCGCTTGAACATGCCCCTGTGAGCCCCATCTGACAGCGCTACTGGAGGAAGAATATGTTCGAACGTTAGCGCTGGTGTCTGAACGGCCAAATGGCCGAGGCCGGGGTCAACGCGCCATGTCATGTCGAAGAGGCTTGGAGAAGTGAAAGGACTGCTTATAGTGTCGCTTTTCGTCCTCTCGTACTTCGTCGTGCTTATCGTCTTCATCGGGCCGCTCATGGGATCACTGCGGCAGAGTGTCCCTATGTCTTTTCTTCTAAACCTGTTGAGCGACAGGGTGAGAAGTTGGGATGTAGTCATTGTTTTCATCGTCGCTTTTGTGGCTTTCTGGGAGAAGCAGCGGTCGATCCCCTCGTACATGCTAAGCTTGATGCTTGTAGCGGTCAACTACACTTCACGGTGGCTTTAGGGTTGAACCTGTGGCTTCTGCTGCGGCCTGATTTCTTGCATGGTCTTTCTTATTACTCAAGCTCTCTTTCTGGTCGCTTCCTCGTCCTTCTAAGCCTCAGTCTATGCTGTAGTGTTAGGAGCTTCTCCGGTGCTAGTAGCTTGCTCGTCGCGTACAGAACTATCAGGGTTAAGGCGGCTGAGTAGGGTATTCCGTAGAGGACTTCAACCGGTATGGTTGAGAAGACCATCTCCTTAGACATAACCATAGGGTATGATGTGGGCAGAGCGTATGCGAGGAGTTGAAGTCCCAGAGGCAGGGCTCGTAGATCGCCGTAGATGATCAAGAGCGACGGTATCAACACGGGCACTATGACTACTCCCAGCAGGGAACCTGACATCCTAACGTCGCTGCTCAGGGCGCCTATGACGATGCCGAGGGACGTTATGAAGAGTATCGACAGGATCAGGCTCAGAGCGAGAACCGCGTAAGCCAGGGGCGGAGGGGGCGGTAAGCTCACGAAGACGTTCCCAGCCCCTAACCCTGCGAAGGCAGACATCCCCTCTAAGTACAGGAGGAAACCAGCCGTGAATAGGACGCCTCCTAGGACCGCTACCGTAGATGACCCCAGTAATTTCGCCATCAGTATATCGTAGCGCGTCACCGGGAACGTCAGGAGCGTCTCCAGTGTCTTCTCCTCGTTCTCAACAGCGGTCGCCGTTGCAGCTATCTGAGTCACTGTTATCGCTAGGATTACCAGGACGAGGGGGACTATCAAGCCGTATCCGACCATGAGCTGTCCGAAGACGGCTTGGGGAGGGGCCTCCATAACCCTATCCTTGATTACGGTGTGCCTCGTTATGTTCAACGGCTCCCTGACGGCGTCAGGCCTAACCCCCGGCGCTAGCTTAGAGATCAGCATGATGCTCAGCATCTCCGAGGACTTTGCCAGAACGCCGTCCATCACTGCGTATGTGCCTGCTGCGCCAAGCCCTACGCTCTCCACCATCGAGTAGACCTCAACCTCAGCCCTTCCAAAGCTGAGCAGGCGTTCTTCGAAGCCTTCAGGGATCACCAGCAGGGCTTTAGACTTAAGCCCCTTAGCCTCCTCGAGCGCATCATCGAGGCTATCAGCGGACAGAGGGGTCATGTTCAAACCCATACCGGTCAAGAGAGACGCGAAGCTACCGCTCGCCTCCGTCGCATCGCGGTCTAGGAGGGCTACCCTCAGGTCTTTAGCGGCGGCCTCCCCTGTGCTCTGCGCAACCGCAGAGAGGGCGACGCCCATCAGCGGCAGCATCACGACCGGGACTATGAGGCCTATGTAGATTCTGGGGTCCCTGAGGAGGTCCTTAACCTCCTTCTCCACCAAGGGCCTTAACCTTCCCATCAGCGGATGACCTCTAGGAAAGCCTCCTCAAGGTTCGAGGCTCCATACCTGTCCTTGATGCTCTGCGGCTCACCTTCGACCACGATCCGACCTCGGTGGATGAAGGCCAGTTTCGAGCATAGGTACTCAACCTCGAGCATATTGTGGCTTGACAGGACGACGGAGCTGCCTTCCGCGACGTGTTCCTTCACTGTCTCCCTCACATGTTGCGCATGGAAGATGTCTAAGCCAGCCGTCGGCTCGTCCAAGATGGCCAGTTTAGGCCTAGTCATCAGGGCTCTCGCTACTTGTATCCGCCGCTTCATGCCCTTGCTGTACGTCTTCATCTTGTCTCTCACCCTGTCGCCCAGCCCTGAGACCTTCACGGCCTCCTCAACTGCCTCCTCGGCGTCGGCTGACGACTTGAAGTACACCCGGGCAACTATTGAAAGGTACTCGTAACCAGTCAGGTTCCTGTAGGTTCCCGCCTCCTCCGCGAGGTAAGAGATCAATGGACGAACCTTATCGGCCTCGCTTACAACGTCGCATCCTAAGACTCGGGCGTAGCCGCTTGTAGGCAGCAGGAGCGTCGCGAGAATCCTCAGAGTCGTGGTCTTACCTGCCCCGTTCGGACCTATCAGACCGAAGACCTCGCCCTCGTGCACCCTGAAGGACACGTCCTCTAGAGCCGCGAAATCCCCGAAACGCTTACCGAGGCCCTTAACCTCAACAGCTGCTTCAACACGCATACGCGCTCACGAGCCTCTTTCGCCCCTTCTCTACACAACGAGGCATCCTCGCCCTCGACCGCATACAGGTGCCGGCCTGCAAGAGCCCGCGGCAGGCGGCGCGCTCCTTCCGGATATAGGTTTCCTCCATTCAGGCGAGGCTCTCAACTTAGCCTTCAGGAGTGCCGTCGCGTGATGCCCGGGGTGGGGTTGGCGGCGCCGCCGGGAGGCACGCATAGAAGCGGGAGGGTAATACCATCCCATGGGGAAAACATTTCACAGGGAGAGCCAACAGCCTCGTTAACGATCTCGGTCAGGCCATGGGATGATCAAAGGCTCTAGTCGCCTTAGACAGGGTCTGAGAAGCGCAGCTTAAAGGTCCGAGTTGAGTAGGTCAGGTTAAGCCGTGCCTGATGCATCTGAAGAGCTGATCCAGGATTGTCCGTGCATGTCGAGCTGCCTTACGCAGATAGCGTCCAGAGCTTGGAGGTTCCTCGACGGAACCTGCTCTGCATCGTTGAGCCTAAGCCAGCTCCTCAGCCTCGAAGCGAGGCTTCAGTCATCGCGGAGGCCCTCGACCATCCGACCGGCGTAGGCTCGCTCTCCGAAGCCCTTAAAGGCGCGGAGACGGTGGCGGTCGTCGTGGACGACCCAGACCGGCCTACGCCCGTCTATAAGGTCTTCCCGCCGCTCCTGGAGCGGTTGAAGCGTCTAGGCTTCGACGCTAGGAGCATAAGGGTCGTGATGGCGGTTGGAACCCATAAGGAGCCTGCGAGGCAAGACGTAGAACGGAAGGTAGGCCCTGAAGCCCTCAGCTTAGGCTTGACGCTTCACAACTCCTTGGCGAGGGAGAAGCTTACCTTCCTAGGCGTCTCGTCGGCGGGGACGCCGGCCTGGGTTAACGCTGAGGTCGCCTCCGCCGACCGGAGGATAGGTGTTGGGAACGTGGCGCCCCATCCTTGGGCGGGGTACGGGGGCGGCGGCAAGATACTGATGCCGGGCGTCTCCGCCTGGGAGGCGGTGGGCAGGAACCATCTGATCGGTTTGACGCAGAAGGCTACGATTGGGAGGGTGGATGGGAACCCGATTAGGCATGATATGGAGGAGGTCGCGGGCCTCGTCGGCCTAGACTTCATCCTGAACACGGTTCACGACGGCGAGGGGCGCCTCGTCGGCGCTGTGGCGGGGCATTACGTGGAGGCTCACAGGATGGGCGTGAAGCAGGCGAGGCCCATCTACGAGAACCCAATCGCGGAGCCTGCGGACATCCTCATTATGGCATTCGGGCCGCGGGACGAGACACTCTGGCAGGCGATAGGGAAGGGCTACACGCAAGTCGTCCCCCTAGCCGCCTTGAAGAAGAACGGTAGCCTGATCCTCGTCAGCTCCTGCCATGAGGGTGTCTACCGGTATCCGAAGGGGGCGCATCAACTCGACGGCGCCGGCCGGCTCGGGAGGCCCGAAAGGCTCCTGGAGCTGCTCTCAGCCGGTGCCACGGAGCAGGAGGTCTTCGCCGAGACGATGCGCGGCGCCATGCCCTACCTAGAGCTGGGCATGAAGGGATGCCTCCTAGCGAGACTCGCGAAGACGCGAAACGTGATCGTCGCCACGCAAGGCTTGAACGGCCAAGAGGTAAAGTGGCTAGGAACCTCCGCTAAAAATGTGGAGGAAGCCTTCAAACAGGCCATAGAGACGCAAGGCCGCGATGCCCGGGTAGTTGTCATCTCAGGCGCAACCTACCGAAGCAGCGGAACACCCTACCCCTTGATAGAATATCAACATCGATTCCAGCTGACGAATGAGAATGCGCCTATCCACTAGCCTTGAGTTGCTAGTGCTGTGTCAATACAATGCCTAGCATCGCCGTGAAGGTAAGTCTAAGCCTTTACTGAGATTTGATTTTCAGCTACCTAAGAGAATCTAATGTAACTGAAAGTGGCTTTTGAGTAAATTCTATATACTTAGCTGTGCCGATCATGGGACTATGGAGCGCCGAGGAGGGGCGCGATGAGACAAGTACCCAAATCCTCAAGGGAGGAAGACAAGAAGATGAAGAGATTGAATCTTCTGAACATGATGGCCGTCGCTGTCGTGGTAGAGTTACTGGCACTAGGTTTCAGCACGATGCATATCTTGCAGGTGTACGGGCAGTCAAGCCGGCTCTATGCAGGATATGTCTACCTTGGCTATGAGGGCAATCCCCCCGCGTATGGTGTATCGGCAACAATATTCACTATCGACAAGAATGTTCTGACCAGACATCTCTACGCTCAGTGGCCAAGCGTCGTACTCAGGTACCGTCCACTCAACCGGATTCAGGTGGGATACACCAAAGGCTGGGACACAAATTACACGTTGGTATTCTACGTCGAGAAGAACGATACAAACGGGCACCTTCTCGAGTTCATCCCAGGGGTAAGGCCAAGCCCCCCATACACCTACGTCTACTGGATCATAAAGAATACTGCCACAGGAGGTTGGACGGCTGGTGCAGACGCCCAGAACAACCTTTTCACTTGGGACTTTGGGGTGCTGAATCCAAATGATGCAAAGGATTACCAGGCGTTCAGTAAAACATCGACAGGTTCAATCAACATCGATGGAACGCATTTTATGAGCCTATCAGTGAAGTATGAGACCTACTGGCTGTACTGGGGCAGACATGAACCCTATTGGGACTATCCTTACTCGCTCTACGAGATTTCGCACTACGAGTTCATAGCGTGGGGTGGTGGATGATGAGGGTTAGGTTCATCTCAATAGGCCTGATGGTGGTGCTGCTTGCAGCCGTAAACTTGCTCCTCTATCTTCAGGTGTCCAGTTTTCCAAGCGGCAATGCTCAACAAGGGATTGGAAGCTCACCTTCAGGAGCCTTAGATGCTTCGAG
>JAWCPE010000017.1:14333-19233 GCA_038870415.1 Bathyarchaeia archaeon | reverse complement strand
GGGACTCGTTCAAACCTGGAGACATCCTCGTAGACGTCACGGTTCCGCTTGCCACCGCGGTAGAGGGGAAGCCTACGAGGACGCTGGGCGTCTGGCAGGGCTCAGCCGGCGAGCAGGCGCGGGAACTCGTCCCAAGCCGAGTGAAGGTCGTCTCCGCGTTCAACAACGTCAGCGCTGAGCAACTGCAGGACCTCAAGAGCCGAGTCGATTGCGACGTGATCGTCTGCGGAGACGACGAGGACGCGAAACGGACAGTTATGGGCCTCGTAAGAGAGCTGCCAGGCGCGAGGCCCATTGACGGCGGCCCCTTAGAGAATGCCCGCATCGTAGAGCAGCTTACAGCCCTCCTGATAAGCATCAACCTGAATTACGGCGTCACATCGGCGGGCGTAAGGATAACGGGTATACCCGCCTAGTCTACGGTCAAGGCCAGAGGCCGAGCGTTCGGAGCGCGTCTACCACTCTGCCCACTGCGACGTCCATAGCTGCGGAACGCATCTCCACGCCGCTGCTGCGGGAGGCCTTGAACACATGGTCGAAGGCTTGTAGCATCCGGGCCTCCAACCGAGCCTCCACTTCGTCTCGGCCCCAGCGTTCCCTATGCAGGTTCTGTACCCATTCGAGGTAGCTGACGAGGACGCCGCCTGAATTCGCCAGTATGTCGGGTACGAGCATAGTCTTCTTCTCCCAGAGAATGCGGTCGGCCTCAGGCGTCGTAGGTCCATTCGCCAGCTCTACGATGAGCTTAGCCTTCACGCTGTCAGCGTTCCTAGCATTGATCTGGTTCGAGAGAGCGGCAGGTATGAGGATGTCGCAGTCGGACGCGATCAGCTCCTCGTTGGTCACCTGCTGCGCGCCTTCGAACCCGACGACGGAGCCCGTCTTAGCCTTATGCTCCAACACCTTAGCTGGGTTAAGCCCTTCCAAGCTGCAGATTCCGCCTCTGCTGTCGCTGACCGCGGAGATCTTGTAGCCCTGCTCGGCAAGGAGGAGAGCCACGTTCGAACCCGCGTTCCCGTAGCCGAGGATCGCTATCCTCGTCTCCTTGGGGTGAAGGCCTAGTAGCCTGACCGCCTCGTTGACGCAGAAGAGCCCGCCCTTCGAGGTAGCCTCTGCTCGGCCTTCGGAACCTCCGACGCTGATGGGCTTCCCCGTGACCACCTCAGGGATCAGGTATCCTTTCAGCTGGCTGTAGGTGTCCATTATCCAAGCCATCTCCCTGGGGCCGGTGTAGACGTCTGGCGCCGGAACATCTCTGAAGGGCCCGATTAGGTCCGCGATCATGGCTGTGTACCGTCTCGTGAGCCGTTCGACCTCGCCGGCAGACATCTCCTTCGGGTTGCAGACAACCCCGCCCTTCGCTCCCCCATAGGGGATATCGATGACAGCGCACTTCCACGTCATCAGCATAGCTAGGGCGGTGACCTCTTCAAGCGTAACTGAGGGATGGTAGCGAATCCCTCCTTTGTAAGGGCCCCTTACCTCTGTATGATGGACCCTGTAGCCGGTGAACGCCTTTATCCTTCCGTTGTCCAGCTTGATGGGCACGGAGACGATGAGGGCTCTCTTAGGATGGCTTAAGACCTCGACGTAGTCCGGTTCTACGCCCAGCCTCTCCGCGCTCGCCTCCAGTTGACCGACCACGTTTCTCAGCAAGTCTTGCCCTTCAGTCGGGCTCTGACTCATGGCCATAGCTTACTCGGCGGCGACCTCTCAGCCGGTTCAAATTTAAGGTTTAGGCGCGGCTAGACCCCATCCTCAGGCGTGAAGACCGAGGGGTGGTGGCAGCCTCCAGGTCGATGCCGGGCGCCGCTAGGCCTTGAGCTTATCCGCTATCGCTCGGCCGTACTCGACGCATGTCTGAAGCTCGCCCTCGTCGGGGACGTACTTGACGGCTAGGCTCTCTCCGAGGGGTTCCAGGCCTATAGCCTTGCACTCTGCCTCTGCAGCTTTTATTCCGCCGCCTCCCCACCCGTACGAGCCGAAGACCGCCGACTTCTTAGCCTTCGGCCTTAGGCCTCGCAGGTAAGCGAGGAAGGAGGCTACAGCCGGGAGAGGCCCATTATTCAACGTAGACGCGCCGACGAGGATAGCCTTCGCGTCCAGTATCTCCGCGGCGATGGCGCTGAGCTCGTCTCTCCGCAGGTGGAAGAGCTTCACCTCTACTCCGCGGCTTGCGATGCCCTCCGCGATGGCGTACGCCATCTTCTCCGTGCTGCCCCACATCGAATCGAAGACGACGACCGCCTTGTTTCGAGCTTGGCCCCGGCTCCATTCCAGGTAGGCTTGGACGATCTTCTGGGGCTCCTTTCTCCATATCAGGCCGTGGCTTGGCGCTATCGTGTTGAGGGGTATACCCATGCCTCTCAGCTTCTCGATCATCCTGACGATCTGAAGCCCGAAGGGCATGAGTATGTTCGCGTAGTACTCGGCTGCGGCTTCCATGAGGCTGCCTACCTCGTCGTCGAACCTCTGCGAGGTGGCGAGGTGCTGGCCGAAGGCGTCGTTAGGAAGGAGCAGCCCGTCCTCCTTCACGTACGTGAACATGCTATCGGGCCAGTGAAGCATAGGGGCCTCTATGAAGCTGAGCGTCTTGCCGCCTAGAGATAGTTCGTCGCCCGTCTTGACAGCGGAGATGGGCCACTCTTTCCGGTGGTAGTGCCTCAGCAGCCCGTTGACGCCCGGTCCTGAAGCTAGAACCTTCGCGTTCTCCGCCACCTTCATAACGGCGGGCATCGAGCCTGAATGGTCGGGTTCCACATGGTTCACGACCACGTAATCGATCTTCTCAGGCGGGATGAGCTCTCTGATGTTCGTTAATAGTTCCTCGGAGAAGCCCATTTTCACAGTATCGACGAGAGCAACCTTCTCCGCTTTGACTAGGTACGCGTTATATGTTGTCCCATGCTTTAACGCGTATCCGTGAAAGTCCCTGACGCTCCAGTCTACCGCGCCTACCCAGTAGACGCTCCTTGAAACCTCGACAGCAACCATCCCAGCTCACCTTAGGCTAGAGGCCAGACATCCCAAAGCCGTCCCGCGGACCGTAATAAAGCTGCAGGTGCCTGCAGAGACGGTTGATCCCTTCACTAAGGGTAGAAGGGGTGGCGGTCGCACTTCCCGGTAGGGGAGCAACTAGAGTTTGGCAAGGATGTAGTCTACCATCGACTCGAAGATCAGCCTGCCGTCCGCGGCGAGGCCTCTGCCTTTCACGCTCGTCCAGTCGGGGAGCTGCCAGTACGCGCAGGCTCGCTCCGGGTGAGGCATCATTCCGAGCACCGTTCCTGAGGGGTCGCTTATCCCGGCTATATCGCGGAGGGAACCGTTCGGGTTCAGAGGATAGATGCCCTCCGCCGCAGCGCCTCCCTCGGAGCAGTAACGGAAAACCAGCTGATCGTTATCCAGCAGAAGCTCGAACAGCTCTTCCTCGCGCTCCTTAGCGAAGACGAACCTGCCCTCTGAGTGAGCTACGGGCAGCCTGATCACGGCGCTTCTCGCGAGGCGCGTGGTGAAGATGCATCTGCCACGGTTCTCATGCTTCAGGTGGACCCAGCGGCATTCGAACCTTGCCGAGCTATTCGTCGCCAAGGCTGCCTCAGGTACTCCTACGTGTCTCCGGAAGCCGGGCAGCAGGCCTGCCTCAACGAGGGCTTGGAAGCCGTTGCATATGCCTAAGACGGGTTTCCCCTTCTCGATGAAGCTTGCCAATCCGCTACCGAGGTTGGAGGCTATCTGCTTGCCCAGTATCGCTCCGGCTCTTACGTAGTCGCCGTAGGCGAAGCCTCCCGGGATGACGAGGCCATGATAGTCGTCGAGCCGCTTCTCCTTCAAGAGCCTGCTAAGGTGGACGACCTCTGCCTTCACGCCCTCCTGCTCTAGGGCCCTCTTCGTCTCCCTGTCGCAGTTCGTTCCTCCGACGCGGAGGATGCAGACCCGAGCCTCTGCCTTGTCCAGGGTTATGCCCCCAGTTGACGGCTCCAAGCCTCCTTCAGCTCATCGAGCGACGCCTCGATAACCGTACTGCCCTTAAGCCCTAGGACTCTCAGGGCCTCTTCTCGCAGCACTGTGCCGACGCAGCTGGCAGGCAGCTCCCTGAAGAGCGCTAGGAAGCGGTCTGCCGCCGACCTCTCGACTTCCACCAAGAAGCGGGAGTTCGACTCCGAGAAGAGGACGAGGTCATCCCGCTCCGTTGAGGTTCTCGGCACGTCTCTAAGATGGAGTTCTACACCGTAGCGTCCGGAGAGCGCCATCTCGGACAATGCTACGCCGAGGCCTCCCTCCGACAAGTCGTGGCAAGCGAGGACGAAACCTGAGTCTATGGCTGACGTGAGCGCCCTCATCAACTGTTTGGCCTTCGTAGCATCGACGGTTGGGACGGACCCGCCTGATGCCCCACGCATCGCGTAGTACTGGGAGCCGCCTAGCTCCCTATGAGTTTCGCCGAGCAGAAAGACGGGGTCGCCCGGGCTCTTCAAATCCAACGTTACCGCTTTACGGATATCAGGTATGATGCCGACCGCCGTGATTAGCAGCGTAGGCGTCACCGGGCCTGCGGGTGACTCGTTGTAGAGGCTGTCCTTACCTGAGATGAAGGGGGTCTCGAACGCCTTAGCCGTAGCGTAGCAGGCTTGGGCCGCTCGTAGTAAGCCGCCCATTCGGTCGGGCCTCTCTGGGTTCCCCCATGTGAAGTTGTCCAGTAGGGCGATCCTCCTCCCGCCGACAGCTACATTGTTCCTTAACGCCTCATCGATCGCGGAGGACGCCATCCGGTAAGGGTCTATCGCCCCATAGGACGGGTTCATCCCGCAGGTTCTTGTCGATCTTCGGCAGACCTTGGGCGGCCCGCCAGTAGTACGGATTCTTCTCCAGCGTGATGTGATCGCCCTCCACCCACTCGGTG
>JAWCPE010000017.1:9188-14323 GCA_038870415.1 Bathyarchaeia archaeon | reverse complement strand
CAACACCGCGGCGTCGTTCGGACCGCTACGCACGCCTTGAAGCGGCTTGATGACGGTGTTCCCTCTAACCTCATGGTCGTAGGTTCTCACTACGCCCTCGCGGCTGCAGACGTTGGGGAGAGAAAGCATCCGGAACAGGACATCTCTGAGGTCTTCCGGCTCGGTAAGCTCCGGATCCCCCGTCGGCGTAGGGGCCCAGTCCGCAACTCTGGTTACGCGAGGCGGCTCGAAGAGGAAGCCTAGGTCAAGGTCAACGACGGGTACATCGTGAAACGTGACCCTTAACGACCGGTCTTCGACGAATCGGCCTATCGGGGTTGCCTCCACATCCTCTTCGGAGAAGACCGCTAGGAGATCTGGCAGGCTCCTCTCTCTAGCGGTCACGAGCATGCGTTCCTGAGACTCTGAGACCCAGATCTCCCAAGGCGCCATCCCGCCGTATCTTAACGGAACCTTGTCGAGTTGAACCTCGACGCCTAGGCCGGCCCTATTCGCTGTCTCTCCCACAGCGCTCGAGAGGCCTCCGCCTCCGAGGTCTGTCACCGACGACCCGAGCTTCAGGTCCCTTATCGTCATGAGGGCCCGGGCGACCTTCTCCTCCTCGAACGGGTTGGGGATCTGCACCGCGGGGCGGTAGACCTCTTCGGACTCCTCCGTGAGGTCGGCAGAGGCGAAGGTGACGCCGTGGATGCCGTCGCGGCCTGTCCGCCCGCCTACAAGGACAGCTATGTCTCCGGCCTTCACGTCCTTCACGTATGCATGCGAAGGTAGAAGCCCGACGCAGCCGCAGTAGACGACCACGTTCCCCACGTAGCCGTCGTGGAAGTAGATCGCCCCGTTCACGGTCGGTATGCCCATGTTGTTGCCGTAGGAGCCGACCCCGGCCACGACGCCTCTGAACAGGTAGCTGGGATGCTTAACCCCGGTTGGGAGTCGCTTGGGATCGAGGCCCAAGGGGCCGAAGCAGAGAACATCCATGTTCGCGATGGGCTCCGCCCAGACCCCTAGGATATCACGGATGACCCCTCCGACTCCTGTGGCGGCGCCGCCGAAAGGCTCGATCGCTGAAGGATGATTGTGAGTCTCCACCTTCGCAGCGATAGCGTATCCCTCACCGAAATCGACGATGCCCGCGTTATCCTCGAAGACGGAGAGACACCAGGGCGGGTTGAGCTCCCGCGTAACGGCTGCTATGTAGGTTCTGAGAAGGCCCCTGGCGATGAGCTTCCCATCCCTGTCGACGATGTCTCCTTTGAAAGTCTTGTGAAAGCAGTGCTCAGACCAGGTCTGCGCTATGGTCTGTAGCTCCGCGTCTCTCGGTTCCCGTCCTTCACGGCGGAAGTAGGCTTGGCAAGCCTTCATCTCCGCTAGGTTGAGGCCTAGCCCCATCAGCTCGCTTATGGCTTGAAGCTCGTCGTCAGCGGCCTCTCTGAGCTGAACCTGATAGATGTGAAAGGGGTAGGCTAGCCTCTTGAAACGCGGAGAGGTCATCTCTCCGGCTCGACCTCGAACCGGTAATCGTCCTTGACAGGGTTGGCGAGGAGCCTCCTGCAGAACTCGTCCACCATCTTCTCAGCCTCTTCTCGAGAGGCAGCCCTGAACCTCACCCTGTAGACTTTGCCTACGTTCACCTCGGCCACGTCGGCGTAGCCTAGGTCCCTAAGGGACCTGCATGTCACGTCCCCCTCAGGGTCCGAGTAACCCGGCTTCAGGGCGACCTCGATGACGGCCTTGAAGATCACGTTGGGATCGCACCTCGCGGTTAAGCCACGGCTGAGTCTCCGTCAGCTGGGTATTTGAACTCGCCGAAGGGGCTCCGGATCGTTAGGCGGTTCCCCCCCTCAGACCTTTGGATCTCGCCGATGACCTTAGCCTCCAGCCCCATAGACTCGAGAGCCTCGACTACTCGTTCTGCCGCTTCGTGTTCGGTGATGACCTCGAATCCTACGCCCATGTTGAAGGCCTCGTACATGTTCCGCCAATCTTCGCCCGACTCTTCCTTGATCAGCTTGAAGATGGGGTCAGGCTCGTAGAGCCGGTCCTTCACGTAGTGAAGCCCCCTGCCCAGCTTGAGGCACTTGGTCAGTCCGCCCCCCGTGTTATGCACGAGCCCCGTTATCTGAGAGCCGAACCTTTCAAGGACCTTCAGCACGTAGGGAGCATAGACCCGCTTCGGAGAGGTCAATGCTTCGCCGAGCGTCATTCCCAGGCCTTCAGGCTCGTCGCTGAGCGAGAAACGGCCACTATAAGTCTTCACGGTCCCATCCCAGGACTCGGGGAACCTAAGCCCATAGCTCTGATGAAGGAGAGAACGGCGCGCAAGGGTCAGCCCATTGCACATAAGGCCGCTGTTCTCCCGAGCCTCGCCGGCCGCCCTTCCCCCGCTTCTGAGGCCTACTATCAGGTCGCCTGGCTTCATGCGGTCCCCTGCGACGACCCGGCTGAGAGGGACGCGTCCTAACGCTGTCGCAGAAATATCGATCGTCCTAACGAGGTCAGGGAGGTCTGCGGTCTCCCCGCCGGCGAACATCAAGGGGAGCCCTTGCTCCTTCAAGGCGATCATTATCTCCCTGAATCCTTCACTGAGCGCTCGCAGGGCGTCTTCCTTCGGGACCCTAAACCCGTTCACGGCGACGTAGTCCACGAACGAGAAGGGAGTAGCCCCCACGCAGACTATGTCGTCAAGGTTCATTGCGAGGACGTCCTGCGCCAAGCCCTTGAACGCCTCGGGGCTGCCGGACTCCCTCCAGAGAAGGTAGCAGACTATAGCCTTTGTCCCTGCGCTGTCAGTGTGGAGGACTAAGCCCGTACTCTCCTTTTCTGGGTCTCTCGTGACGACGCAGAAGGCGTCGGGGAAAAGGTTCGCGGTGAGCTTCTGGAAGACCTCGATGCCCTTTTTCTTAACGTCGACACCCAGCTCCTCGTACTTAGATTTCATCGAGCTCAGCCAACCGAGTGCGCGCCTAGGGTCGTCGTCTAGCGGTGAGCCTCTAGGGGACCCTCTCCTCTTTCTTCCTTGCATCTCCTCGCCTCTGCGATGCGGTTGGCGATCAGCGCTGCGAAGGTGCCAGCCGCTACGCCGCCGTCAATGTTCACGACCGCCAAGCCCAGAGAGCAGGCTTGAAGCATAGCCATCAAAGCGCTGAGGCCCTTCTCGCCGAAGCCGTAGCCCGACGAGGTCGGCACTCCGACCACGGGAACATCGACGATCCCCGCGACGACAGAGGCCATCGCGCCCTCGCGGCCCGCGATGGCCACTATGATATCCACGTCCTCCTCGACCATCCTTTTCAGCGAGGGGAAGAGCCTGTGTATGCCAGCCACGCCTACGTCGTAGGCTGAGATTACGGTGCATCCCATCTCTTCGGCTACGGCCTTCGCCTCCTCCGCGACCGGTATATCTGAGGTGCCTGCTGTGAGAACCCCTACCCTGCCGCCTGTCTGCTCCGGCTGAGACCCGCGACTTTTGAGGAGGATGATCCTTGCCGCCTCTCGAAACTCGACTGAGATATCAGGTGGGGCCGCCGCCCTGACCACCTCGGCCACGTCTAGGCTGGCCCTGCTCACTATCGTCCGCCCGCTTCTTGAGACGGCCTCCAAGGCGATCCTTGCAACGTCCCCGGGCGACTTTCCTTCGGCGAGGATTATCTCCGGGATGCCCTTTCGCACCTGGCGGTTCACATCTATCTTCGCCAAGGAGCCGACCTCGATGATCGCGTTCATCCTCAGTTGCTTCTCCGCCTCGTCGAGCGTTATCGAGCCGTCGATGAGCTTCTGAAGGACCTCTCTCACGTCTCGATACCCGAGGACAAACATATTTGTGTCACGCTATATCCTTTACGAGTGGGTTGCATGAAGCCTCAAGGGAACCTTCTGCTCGTGGACTGTCAACTCGCAGGCATCTCAGGAGACATGATGATCGCCGCCCTCCTCAACGTGGGAGCGGACGAGAAGAGGGTGGTTGAAGCCATGAGGTCGGTGAGCCGATACGTGAAGGGATGCCGAAGCGTCGAAGTCGCCGTCAGCCATGTTCGACGTCAAGGATTCGCTGCGCTGAAGGTAGATGTCCAAGTCGATGAGGAAAGAGCGGAGAGGAGCGGCCCAGAGCTGGTCGAGGCTATCCGCGCTTCAGCAGAGGCGGTGAACCTCGAGGAGGCTGCGCGCCTGATGGCTGTCGGCGCCGCGAAGGCGATCGTTGAGGCTGAAGCGAAGATGCACGGCGAAGACCCTCAGAAGGTTGAACTCCATGAGATAGGCTCCTCTGACACCGCGGCGGACCTCATCGGAGCGGCGGCAGCCCTCGAAAGCCTCGGGTTCTTTGAGGGCTTCCAGTGCTACACCACACCCGTCACAGTCGGCGGTGGCCTCTTCAGGTTCTCGCACGGTCTCCTCCAAAGCCCGGCGCCGATAACGCTTGAGATCCTCAGGTCTAACGGTATCCCCCTCGTAGGAGGCCCCGTAGACATGGAGCTGGCAACCCCGACGGGCGCCGCCATCCTGGCCGGCATGAAGCCTACACCCGCCTCGTACTATCCCGCGATGAAGCCCCTCCTCGTAGGCTACGGGGCTGGCGCGAAGGAACTCGCCGGCGTACCGAACATCCTGAGGATCGTCCTAGGTGAGAGCCTGAGACCCGCCCTGAGAGACGAGGTCTACGTGCTTGAGACGAATCTAGACGACGCGACGGGGGAGACCGTCGGCTACGCCGTGGAGAAGCTCATAGAGCGCGGGGCGAAAGATGTCAGCCTCATACCTGTCCTCGGCAAGAAGGGGCGGCCAGGCCAGATCGTCAAGGTGATCGCCGACAGAGCCGCTGTCAACGAGCTTGTGCGGGTGCTCATCGCGGAGACTGGCACACTCGGAGTTAGGCTCTATCCCTGCGAGAGGCATATCATGGCCCGTCAGACCACGCCCCTGCAGGTGAGAGTAGCCGGCGTAGAAGCGGTGGTCAACATGAAGGTCTCGAAGGACCCCGAGGGCGAGACCATCCTCCTGAAACCCGAGTACGAGGACCTTAAAACCATCGCGGAGAGGACAGGGATCCCCCTCAGAGCCGTCGCAGAGGAAGTGATGGCGAAGGCAAAACAGACTGGCTTAGACAGAAAGAGCGCGGTCCTGGAATGAGGCTAACGTCT
>JAWCPE010000017.1:0-9178 GCA_038870415.1 Bathyarchaeia archaeon | reverse complement strand
AGTCGAAAAGCTTTCCCTGAGGCCGGGCCTTACTAGGTTACGGGGACGATTGCTAGTCTCAGTTGCTCTACGCCCCTTCTAGCTGAGAGACCTTGAGCTAAACGCTTGATGGCCGCAACCTCACCTCTGACAGCGACGATCTCTAGACACCGCCGGTCGTCTAGGTGAACGTGCATCGACGAGGTGACGACGCCCTTCATCTCGTGCTGAATATCCGTGATGGATTCCTCCAAGCCTTTAACCTCGTGGTCATAGACCACGACCAGGGCGCCTACCCCTAAGCCTGAGGGCTGGTTCGTCCATCTGTATTCGCCTAGGAAGGCACGCATCGCCTGTTGAATTGCCTTCGACCTGTCCAAGCCTAGAGCTTCCACGGCCGAGTCGAACTCCTTGAGGAGAAACGGGGGAACAGAAGCGCTGAACCTCTCAACACCCTTCTGCGACAAGGAAGAACCCTATCTTGGACTCCTCTCCGTAGCTGAGATTAATGGTTTTACCCGAGGCGCCAATACCGTGATGGCCTACGAACAGTCTCCTCGGCAACGACCGCGTTCACACGTTCATACAGCGATGTTAGAGAGCCGGATATTCTGCAATGGAACCAAGATGCCTGACCTCTTCCCATAGGCGTACGCTGCTAGGTTGCATAACTTTTATGCCTAGACCACAGCAGCTGTCTCCTAGAACAGGTTCACAGCACGATGATGCTGGCTCCTGGCGATGACCTCGTCAGCTTCGAGGTGAAGCTGTTTGAACTTCCTGATGTCTGGGGATTCCGGATCACGAGCGTTATCTGTGCTCAGATATATTATTTACATTAGTTGGGCCTTCCGGCATTTGGAGTTGTTGAAGATCCCGCGCTGTAAGAGTACCGTCCTTCGCTTCGGTGAGGTGTCTCACGACGTTCAGAAGCTCATAAGGGGCCCTCAAGGCGCATGAATGTCACCTAGCCCTCCTCATAAGGCCTGGGAATTCATCTACCATTCTCTCTTGCTCCAGCCTGACTTCTACGCCCTCGTCGATGTCTCCCTGCCAATAGCTGAAGCTGAGGCCGAACAACCGTCGCATGCCTGGTTGAGGCGTTAGTACGGTAGACTCCACATGGACCCTGAGGCCGTCGCCGATGGTGATGCCTATGACGACCAGCGGCTTCGCGGAGCCCCATCGTTCACGCCCGATGCTTCGCTCCATGAACTTGCTGATGAGGCCGCCGACGAACTGGGGTAAAGCCATCGATGGGAGCGTATTGAGCCCCGTCACCATAGAGATGAGAAGCCAAGGAGCGCCTAGGAGGTCTGAGGCGACCGCTATGGCAGAGCCTAAGCCGAGGGCTCCCAGTATCACGTCGGTCTTGAAGAGTATGCCGGTCCAAAGCCACTTCGTCATCCTCGCCATCTCCAAGGCCATGACAGGCCACCCGGATACCGTGAACTGGTATATGCTCGACGGTATCGGGGCGGTCCGCCAGAACAAGGAGGCGTAGAGGAAGCCGAATGCCACCGAGACCACGATGGACAACAGCAGCGCTTTGACGTACTCCCTCACGGTGACGCCGCAGATGCTCCCCATCTTCAGGTGCGCGGAGTGGTAGACGCCTCCCTGGCTTAGCATCAGCGGGGCGAACCAGACCTGCGGGTTCTGGTAGCCGCTGTAGTAGATCATAGACTCCTTCAAGTAGGGAACCCCGAACCCGCCCCAAGTGACGCCTACAGAGTTGGTGGAGACCATCGTGGCGAAGAAAGACCAGCCGACGACGAAGAGCACTGTCAGGTAGATGGGGAAGTCCGGCAGGAGGCTCGTGAAGAGGAGGACGCCTCCAGCCGTCGAGCCGAAGAAGAGTAGCAGGAGCAGGATGCCCGATATGCCTACGCCCCCCTCAGAGGGCCGGCCTTCGCCACGTCGCCTACCGCCAAGTGATGTGAAGACCCTTATGACCATGCGTGGGTGGAGCGCCATCGGCACGAACGCCGCTGCGAGGGCGAGCCCGATCGTTACGCTCGTCCAGAAGTATAGGTTAGACCTGAGGAAGTTCCAGCCGAGCCCGTAGCCCGGGGCCCAGTCCGGCCATACGCCGTTCTGCACGAGGAGGTGGTCCCCTGCTGTGTGCGCGACTACGCTGGTAACCATCATGACGGTCAGGATCTTCAGAGGGACGACGAAGCCGAGAGCGAACTGGATCCACGAGAGGTCTACGCCGAAGGAGGCCCCCGGGTACTGGGTCTCGACGAGATACGTGAAGTCCGTGAGACCCCTCGGGATGAAACGGAAGGTTGGGCTGCCCATGAGGGTAGGTAGAAGCCAAGAGAGGAGGCCGAAGATGAAGCCTACGAGGCCGGAGAGCATCAAGACCCTGATCTTGCTCGTCTCCCTCTCGGCGATAGTGACGATGCCTATGGCCTGCGTCGAAGCGGCTGGAAAGTCGAGCTTCTCCATGACGGCGAAGCGTTGGTACGCGAAGATCCCGAGCGAGATGTCCGCTGCATACGTGAGGATGAGTACGGTGAGGAGCAGGCCGATGGGTACCAGCATGTAGGGCGAGAGGAGCGACCTCTCCGCGTATGCCATCAGCCCGTTCGCGCCCGTTGGCGCCCACCATGAAGGGATGTACTGTGCCAGGCCTAGGCTCTTGATGATGAAGCTGTTCGCGACGTAGAGGTTGAAGATGGGGTTGATGAAGAGCAGTGCTGAGCCGACCGTTATCGGGTAGAACGTGAAGATGATGAATGTTTCTTTAACCGTCAGATTTCTTCCGTAGAGCTGAGCAAACCAGCTCCAGAGGAGGACTACCAGCCAGAGGATCTGACCGCCGACGGCACTGAAGACGCCCGCGCTGTAGCCAGCCCCGAAACCGCCGCCCCAGGTGATCAAGGAGAGCCCGATGAGTCCCTCTGAACCAACCAAGTAAAGGTACATGACCAAAGGTTGAACTATGGCTGCGGCGAAGAGCAAGGCTGTGAGAGAGCGCCATGTCAAGGCGCCTCCTGCCCTAGATTCCATCGCAGCTTCTCGGCTCACTTGTTCCTCACCTTCTCAACTTCATCGAAGTACACCTTCTTGTCCTCCGGCGAGAGGGCTCGCCATAATAGGAGCTGCTTCCTCAACCTGTCGATGAAACGGTAGTTAGCGAGCATCCATGGGTCCCTATGGCCGGTAAGCCTCAGGAGTTCAACCGAGAAAGTATACGTCTCACCCTTCTCAGCAGGGTTTGCCACAACCTTTACGACCTGCTGTATGCCGAGGTCGTAGGGCGCAAGCATAGCGTTGAAGCTCAGAACGTTGCTCTTCTCCTCTTCCTGGTACTTGATGGTCTCCGCCATGACCTTGAAGATCCCGTAGGTCGCTGTGGAGGCCTCCGCGAACTCCTTCAGGTACATGAGCGCCGCCTTAGCCTCGTTCTCCTCCAGGGTGAAGGGCAGCGGCACCGTCCAGTTGTCCCCTCGGGGCCGCGTGGCAAGCTCCCATCGCCGCCGGAGGGAGGGGGTCACCAGCCTCGCGGCTCGCCACGCGGGGAAGAGGGCTGACAGCGTGGTCATCGCCATCACAACGGCGATGCCGACCACTACGAACGTCGAAGCATAGTTCAGGTAGAAGCCCGTCGGGGTAAGGTGTAGGCGGTCTATCATGAAGATCGTTCCCATGCCGACGAGGTAGCCTACGCCCGCGCTGATGACGGCTAGCATCACCGACTCGGCGAGGAACATGGTAGAGATACTCCTGGGGTTGACGCCTACGACGCTGAAGACCTGTATCTCACGTGCCCTCTCGTAGACCGCCGCAAGCATCACGTTCAGAACGAGGAAGCTCACGATAGCCATAGGGACGGGCAGGGACTCTCCGCCCGTCACCGTGTAGAACGTCCAAGGGTTATAGATGGTTATGAGCCCCTCCTTCCCGGCGAAGACCGTCAGTCTCAGCATCTGGAGCGCCGAGTTGTACGCGGCAGGCAGCACGTCCGTCGCGTTCTCAAACCTGACCGCTACTGTGAACGGGTAGAAGTTGAACTGTCGAACCAACAGCGAGTAGGGTACTATGATGATCCTGTCCGGAGTGAGGGGCCTCGGCGCCTGGCCCTCCCATATGATGGGGCTAATGTAGACCTGGTCCAAGTCGAGAGCGCTGCTCGTCCAGAGGCTGTGGTTGAAGACCCCTATGATGTAAAGCCTCAGCCCCATCCATTCGATGGTATCCCCGCGGGCCTTCTTCATCTCCTTCGCCATAGAACCGCTTATTATCGCCACCTGCTCGTCCTCAGGGGTGAACCATCGGCCGTCGACGAGCGTCTTCGCGACGTCTGTGAAATACTGTTCCTGAGGCGTAAGTCCTAGGACGCCCTCCACCACGGCTCCTTCGACCTGCCAGCCTAGCGCTTGTACGGTCCACGTTCGCTCTGAGACCGTCGCGTTCTCCTTGTACGTTGCCTCTATAGCCCGCGCCATCTGCTCTGAGAGGGGAGCGTAATCCGCATCCCTCACCAGGAGCCCGTTGTAAGGCGTCACGCCTCTCTTCTCGCTCGCAACCATGAGGATGACGAAAGAGGCCGAAGTGAGCGCGATCAACACCACAGTGACCAAGATGAGCGAGACTAAGGTGAGGGCGGTCCTGAACCTGTGCTTCTTCATGTTCTCCACCCCCGCGCTGAGGGCGAGCAGCGTCGTTCCGATCCGGCTTGTCACCATGGAGTGGATGCCCAAGACGCGTTCCTGGAGAGCCCCGGTTGCCTTGAAGCCCTCTGAGCCAACTTGGAGCACTACCAGACCGGCGAACACGGTAACGGTGGCCGCTATCAGGATCATGTAGACGTTGAAAGCAATATGGAAGCCTGGATGGAAGACCCAGAGGAAACCGATCGCGCCAAGGAAGATGGCGATGAAGCCTATCACCGCCCTGAGGCCCCTCCACCGTGGGATGAGCAGTCTCTGAAGGACGACGCTCAGCGGGATCATCAGTATGAAGAAGAAGACGACTGTCTTGATGACATCGATGACGAGGCTCATCGAGGCTAGGTACGCGGACCTTGCGAAGCCCCAAGCGGAGAGCGCAGAGGCTATCATCACATCCCACTCCTTCTCCTCGTAGGCGCTCTTTGCGAGCTGGAGTCGCTCGTACGCCATCCGCCTGTAGTCCTCCGCCTGAGCGCTGTAGGTGGAGCGTTGACGCGTAATCTCTATCCGAGACTCCATGAGCAGCCAGACCTGGTAGGCGGCGACATACGGTGTATTGTAGATGACCATGCTCTCGCGGGGGCGTAACGTGTAACCGTTCCCTTCAGGCCTATCCTCGGTCATGTTGCCGAAGACCACCATCGGATAGGGTGCCGGAGGCGAGCCGACCTGAACGATGAGCTCGACTGGTATACCGCTGGGCACGAAGACCATCGCGTCGGAGCCGAAGATATCCTCCGCGTGTTGCAGGTTCCAGTCGTGCGAGAGAAAGTTGTAGTTGAGTATGCCTAACGGCGCGACCGTGGCCGTGGTTGGGTCGACCACATTGTACAGTATGATGCTGCTCGCTTCGAAGACGGGCAGCCAGAGCGGCGTCAAAGCCTGGTATATCCACACGTTAGCGCCGCCGGGCGACGTAGCGGTGGCGGGGGGCGTTGGGAAGCCCTTCCCCAGCCCGTAGATGCCGAAATCCGTGGCGTGTGTGAGCTCCCCCGTCTCGGGGTCGAAGGCGTAGGCTTCAACCCTCACCACGGTGTAGGGCTTAATCCCCTTAACGATGAAGACCCCGTCTCGCGCAACACCTTCGCTCGTAACTTGGCGTTCAGCCCTTATGAACAGGTCGAGGTTCGGCGTCTCCTTAACGATGGGCGTGAACTGCGCCCCGGTCTCAGGGATGGCGAGGGGCCACGAGACATGGACCACCGTGTAGGGGTGCTCGAACGGATCGTACCAGGCCATAGTGAGGTTGTAAAGCCCGACGGTCCCCTCGATGGTGGCGAAGCCCCCGTCAGACTCGATACGCGTAGGGGAACCTGGCACGGAGAGCTGGGCCTCCTGGGAGAAAGCGTAGACGCTGGCGAAGACGACCTCTAGCTGTGGGGCTATGTACCTGTAGTCGATCAGCTCCGCTCTGTCCAGAGGGGTCCCGGCCCTCTGCCTCAGAGAGTTCGTGGTGTGGAACGTCATGCCGGCGCCGCCCGCGACCGTGAACGCGTCCGTGTCAAAGATAAGGGGGTTCGGGTCGCTCACCGGCTCGACGGGGAACATGGCTGAGAAGACCCTGTAGTTGCGGCCCGTGTGAGCCGCGACGGCGGGCACATAGTACCTCACGATCCTATCGTTGACCCAGGGGAAGCGGAGAGACTCGATCCTCGTCTTGTACTGGTAGAGGCTTCCCTTCGCGTAGAGGCCCAAGTCCTGGCTGTCGCAGGATAGGTCTAGCCCCACCATCATCTTCATCACAGTTCCGATCTCCATGAAGTGCCGGTCTACGAATTCGCGGGCTCCCCAGCTGACCTGTCCGTGACCGGCCATGAACGCCAAGATGACAGAGCGTCTAGGGGCGAAGCCTAGGTCTGAATAGACCCGTGCTAGCTCTAGGAGAGCTGCCACATTGATCGCCTCGGTCGCCCCTGGGGCGACCGAGGGGACCACTGAGTAAGAGTCATACCATGCCGTGACTACGATGGAGTCTCTGCCCTCTCTCCCGGCTACCCTCGCGATTATATTCGGGACCTTCACGTTTTCCCAATGCATCCTAGACTCAAGCTTCACCGTCGGCGATAACCCGCTCTTGAGAAGGTCTAGCAGGTATAAGCCGTCTTCCCTTGAGATGTAGACCCTCGGGAAGTTCACGGGGATCTGTAGAGTCTTCGCTCTAGACTCGACTTGAGTAGTATCCTCAGGCTCGATGAAGACGACGGCTTTCGCTCCTAGCATGGCAGCGTTCTTCCAGTACCATCTGGAGTTGTACTCGACCAGGACTATACTGTCCGTCACAGTTTCGTTGTTAAACTCGTAGAGCTGAGAAGTCCCGGCATAGATTAGCCTGCCCTCTAAACCACCCCTTGGTGTCACCGACGGGTTGACAGTGTTCGGCAACAACGGGTAAGCCACTATCCGTCTCGTCTCAGCTCCCACCGTCACGGTAAGAGTTGCCCCATCATCGACGGGAACCGTCATCGTGAACTCTTCGAAGACTGAGCTGTACCCATAAGACCTGAGAGTGTCATTTATGTAGGCTGCGGCCTGCCAAAACCCCTCGCTGCCAGTGAACCTCGAGGGCGGCTTCCCCAAGGGCAGGCTCGACAAGACACGGATATGCTCTTGGACCCTCGTCATGTTGATGCGGTCGACGAAAGGCCCAACCTCAGAGACCCCGACCTGCCCACTCGTCGGCGCAAACGCGCCCATCCAAGCGAAGGCTAGGAAGAATATGGAAAAGCAGACAAACACTTTCTTAGGCAATGACCATACCAAGCCTTGAGCTAGAGGCTCACACGGAGCGCGTGAATTTAACCCTTACCGTCTTAAAGGGCGTGTCCAATAATTCGTTTCACGTCCATCGATTCGGGAATCACGATGGGTCTGTCGGACATCCTGCGTCTTCCACCTCCATGCCCGAGGCATGGAAAGACGTACGGTATTCTCAGCGATAGGACAATTATTGGACACGCCCGAGAAGGTCGTAAACCCTTTATCTGGACTCCGTCAACTCGCGGCCGTAGGTGTATTGCATGAAGATCGTTGACGTGAACACTTACATGGTGGATAGCGGTGGTCAAAGGCCCGGTACCTGGAGTAGGTGCTTCATCTTCGTCGAAGTTACCACGGATGAAGGCGTCACGGGCATCGGGGAAGCCTGCAACTGGCCCGGAGACCTAAGCATCGAGGGCGGCGTACGGGAGCTAAGAAGGTACATCATCGGTCTCGACCCGATAGACGTAGAGCATCTCTGGGCGACCATGTACAGCCGAACCGGACCTCACGGCCTAACCGGCGTGATGACCACCGCGATCAGCGGTGTCGACCAGGCGCTCTGGGATATCCGCGGCAAAGTTCTGAACGCCCCTGTGTGGAAGCTGCTCGGAGGAAGGTTCCGTGAGAAGGTGAGGGTCTACGCGCACGCCGGCGGCGCTACGCCAGAAGAGATCGCGCAGAACGTCTCGGCGGTCCTCGCGGAGGGCTATACGGCGATCAAGGTCTACCCGTTCCAAGGAGGCCCCCTCGGCGCCGCGGGGCTTCAAGACGCGGCTGAGAGGATGAGGGCCTTCCGTGAAGCCGCCGGGTGGGATGTGGAACTCCCCGTCGAGGGAGGGAACCGGTTCAATCCCCACATGGCGATAAAGGTGGGGAAGAAACTGGAGCCGTTCGACCCGTACTTCTTCGAGGAACCCGTGCCTCCAGAGAACATAGACGCGATGGCTAAGGTAGCCCATCACCTAGATATACCAATCGCGACGGGAGAGCATATCTATACGAAGTTCGGCTTCCGCACGCTCCTAGAGAAGGAAGCCGTAGATATCATTCAGCCAGACATTGCGCGGACCGGAGGCATCACGGAGATGAAGAAGATCGCCGGTATGGCAGAAGCCTACTACGTACCCCTGGCGCCGCACAACCCGAACGGGCCTCTGGCAGACTACGCAAGCGTCCACCTGCTAGCAGCGATACCGAACTGCGCGATGCTCGAATGGGTCCGAGGGAGCTGGAGCTCATGGGTGAAGAACCTCGTCAAGCCGCCGCTCTTGCCTGAGAAAGGGTACGTGCAGGTCCCAGATAGGCCCGGCCTCGGAGCTGAACTGAACAAGGATGTCGTAAAGGAACACCTCTTCAAGGAGGAGAGATACCTCCCCCAGCCTTGACTATACGTGCCCCTTTTTACCATCCCGCCTCAACAGCCGCGGCAACGGTGAGGAGAGGCTGCAGCTTCGTTTCACTCAGCCTCCAGGGAAGGGCATAAATACCGAGCGCCTTGAAAGGACGGGCCATGTACGTTCGGAATTACAAGGACTGCCGCTGCGCCGTGAGCCACGGCAGGCTGTACGACTGGGTCATCTTCACGAAGCAGACCGGAGAACGGCCCGATTATGCCACCGGCGCCGTCCTGAAGAACATCGACTACTACTCCCGCGGCACGTTGCTCCCTGAGATAGCCACGGAGCCGACCGCCCACGCAGGCCAGGCGGAGTTCCTCTACGTCATCGAGGGCGAAGGATGGGTTCAAGCAGGCGAGG
>JAWCPE010000016.1:0-19279 GCA_038870415.1 Bathyarchaeia archaeon | reverse complement strand
GGGGTACTACACCGGAAGGCTAGAGACCCCCTCATAGCGGAGATCAAGTCGAACCCGAGGGTTACCCTCATCGAGGTCACATACGGCAACAGGGACCGACTCCCTGAGAGTATCGCCAGGTCTATGCTTGAATGACAGCACCGTGCCATCAGCAGGCGGAGGTCGAATCAAGGTCGTGTCCAAAGGACAACGTCGCCTTCCGGCATCTGGCAGGCTTCCGAGGGAACATTGCTCCGTCTTCTACAGGTCGAGGAGGTAGACGCCAGTAGCCGGTCTCAGCCTTATTTATATGAGCGGTAGGAAGGTGCCGGACGGGAAGCTGAGGGGAGCGCATGGGTATCAGCCTCGGCTTGGTAGGTCTTGGGATGTTCGGAAGGAGCTTCATAGAGCTTTTCATGAAGCACCCTGACGTGGATCGTTTCGCTCTTTGCGACCTGCGGAGGGACCGGCTGGACTACTACGCGAAGAAGTACGAGGTAGCTGAAACCTACATAAGCCTAGAGGCCATCTGTCAGTCAGACATCGAAGCCGTAGCGATCATCACGCAGCATTGGCTTCACGCTGCTCAGGCTGTCCAAGCCTTGAAGGCTGGAAAACATGTCTATTCTGCGGTTCCACCAGCCTACTCGCTAGAGGAGTGCGACTTGTTAGTGAAGACCGTGAAGGAGACGGGGCTCCTCTACATGCTGGGAGAGACGAGCTACTTCTACCCGGAGGCCTTCTTCTGTCGGAGAAAGGCTGCTGAGGGAGCTTTCGGCGAATTCGTCCACTGCCGCGCCGAGTACTTTCACGACATGAGCCACGGACTATACGACGTCTTCAGGAACCGTTGGGGCGAGCAGTGGGCGAAGGAGAAGGGAGGCGACCCTCCCATGTATTACCCTACGCATTCCGTCTGCTTCCCCGTCTCCGTGATGAAGGCCCACATGACAGAGGTCTCAGCTCAGGGCTTCGTCTATCCCAACGACGACTTCTTCCGCGAAGACACCATCTACAGAAACCCTTTCTCCAACGAGACAGCCCTGTTCAAGATGAGTAACGGCGCGACCGCCTTGATCTCGGAGTTCCGCCGCGTCGGCCACCCGGGCACCGTGAGGGCTAACGGCATCTACGGGACTGAAGGCAGCTTCGAACACAGCCTCGCAGGCGCAGCCTGGGCAGATAAGAGGGGGAAGCAGAACGTAGACCTGACGAGACGCTACGAGCAGCTTCCAGAGCCTCTCGCCTCTCAAACCGGGAGTCACGAGGGGGCTGAAGCGTACCTTGCACACGAATTCGTCGACTCGGTCAACCAGAATCGTCTCCCCCGGATTAACGTCTGGGAGGCTGTACGGTACTCCGCTCCTGGCATCGTTGCGCATCAGTCAGCCCTCCTCGGTGGAACGCCGTTGAAGGTTCCAGACTGGGGAGACCCACCAGAGCAGGTCTAGGAGGCTTCTCACCGTTCACAGGTGGTTCTGGCGACTTGTGTTTAGCCTGTTGACTGCCGGGCGGTGACCGACGGGCGGTCCTGCTGTCACTCTGAGCTCCCGGTTAGCTGCCGGAAGCTTGAAGGCAGAATCCCAAGTGTACGAGGTGAATCAACAGCGTTAACAAGGAGCGCCGTCAAGTGGTGATCTAGCTGACCGACGAGGAGGTACCAGATAAGTTCAGGGGACTCATGCATGCTTCATATTACGAGAACGAAGTCATGATTCTCTTCGGAATGCTGTTACTCATCTGGATGACCGAACCGTTGCTTGACTTTCTCTAAGGGCTTCTAGGAGGCTTCCTGCCTCTTCAGGGAGTACGCCAAGCTCTTTCAGAATAGGCTGCGGGAAGCTTCTCTCTTCCACGGCTTCGATGAGGCTGAGAAGCTCTTTCTCAGCTCTTTGGGCCAAGTTCTTAGGCAGCCAGCCATTGTTCAAAGCCTCTGTGAACTCCTCGCGGTCCAAGACCGCGTACCGGGCATCAGGGAAGACCCAGAGGTCGAGGAAGAGGTCCGTTATCTCGTAGCCCTCCGGGAGGCGCCTCGCAGGAGTCATGATGTCACAGTAGAAGCCTTTGAACCGCCGCTCGCGGTCATAGACGAGGCCGGCGTCATGCCAAGCGTTGGGGAAGATGAACCAGACGGCCACGTCCCCTCTCTCGACGAGCACGGAGCCCTCAACTACGATGGGCTGAGAGGGCGTCATGGGCGCTAAGGAGACGATCGCCTCGTCGCACTCATGAAGCAGGACTTGACGGTACCTCGTAACCCTGCTCGGCAGACGCTTATAGAACAGGGTTACCGTCCTCAAGTCTAGACTCGCCGTCCTCGCAGCCCTACTGTTGTCCCCGGGTTCAGACAGGTGGGTCTTTGGGGTCGTCCATCTCCGGGAGCGGTCTCTCCTGCGCCTGGAGCCTTGCAACTTCGAGGTTTACCTCGTCTCTGAGCATGCCGTCCGTGAACCAGCGCTGACACTTGGGACAGTAATGGGCGGTCTTAACGTGCAGTCCAGGCGTGGCGATGAACCTGTGGCCTTGAGGGCACCGGGTGAACGGCAGGGATAGCTCCTCCGCGAGTTCCTTCAGCTCCCGGGAGGACAGCTTCAACGCTGCGGTTACGGCGGCGAGGGGATATCGTTCTAGGTAGAGTGTCAGGAGCGCCCTATCCCTCGAGGCCTGCCCGGCCAGTAGCTCGCGGGCTCGCTCAATCACAGAGTGGGCGTCCAAACAGCACCCCCCTTCCCCGCCGTCCTCGTGAGCACTATATGCGTATCTGTGGCTTGAACACCGTCGATCCTCCTAAGCTCCGAGATGACCTTGTTCAAATCCTCCATGCCGGGCACCTCAACAACCGCTATCAGGTCGATGTCCCCCGTGACGCCGAAGATCTCCTTAACGCCTTCTATGGTCGCAGCTCTTTCTGTTACGTCTCGCTCGGTGCCTACGACGAGCGCGATGAAGACGAACGCTAGCAGAGAACCACCCCCTGTGATCCGCTGTTGAGACTCTCAGAAAAACCTACCGGCCCTCGATACCTTCTCTGTTACCTTAAGCCGATCACCTCCTTGACCATGGTTATGAGTTTAAGGTATTCTGGTTGCTGGTGGAGGTTGAAGGCTCTCAGCCAGCTCTGGACGCGGCTTAGCTGCAGCCCGTCCGCCTGCAGGGGAAGTAGTCGTCGAAGCACTCCGCCCTCTCCTTTAACCACTACACAGCCCTCCCCGAGATGAGCTATAGCCTAGACGTGCAGAGCCTATGCTCCAAGCCTAGGCTTCGACAAGCTTCAGGGTACCAAGGGCGCCGTCCGTGTAGGCCGGGTGATGCCCGTAGCGTCTCACGAGCCGGCGTAGGAAGAGCCAGGCTGTCAGGTTGCTCCGCGTCCATGAAAGCCGGAGCGCTAGGAGCATCCGGCTGAAGAGCTCGTAGGCCGTCCAGACCTACACCTCAAAGCAGCCTACCTTCACCTAGGGTTCATCCACGAGGAAGCACACGGCCCGCCCAGGCTTCCTCTAGGAAGATGAGGCCCTGAACCTAACGTAACTTAACCTAACCTACGCCCTTCACGCGTAGGAGCCACGTGAAGGACTCCAACGCCCTAGAGGCAGCCCTGAAGATCAACCCCTCGAAGACCCCCATAGAGGAGAGCCGGCAGCGGAGTCCTCCCCCTGACGAAGATAGGCTATCGCCTCCAAACACGCCGGGGAGAGGCCTCCCCTTCAAAGTAACAGAGAACTTTAAGCCTGGGAATACGCTTTATTCAGACGTTGCGGCGGTGGTCTAGTCTGGCCTAGGATGGAAGCCCTCCAAGCTTCCGATCGCGGGTTCGAATCCCGCCCGCCGCACCTCCTTGGGTTTCCATGTTTTCGGGGTGGGGGCGTTAGGGAGAATCCTAGCGCTCGTTAGGGGTTTCTTTAACGGTCTGTGTGATGGTCTCGATGACCTTTGGGCTGAGGCCGAGCCTGGCGAGGAGGCAGGGTAGGGGTTCTCCTACCTTGGAGACGGCGGCTCTGAGCTCTTCCTGGATATGGTCGGCGCTGCCGTAGAGCGTTAGGTGGGGTTCAGTTATGAGATGGAGGACCTTCAGCTTCTCAGGCCGGTAGTCGGAGTAATGGCGTTGTAGCTCGATGGGTGGTAGGCGTCCTTCGAATGCATCTGAAGCGATCAGGGATTCCCACCATGCCTAGTCGATCGGCGAATATGCTCCTTAGAAGGTGGGGGTAGAGCCTGATCCCTGCTCCTTGCTGGACGAGGTCGAAGCTGTTCCGGACCTTGCCCTCGATGACCCTTTGGGAGGCGTAGTCTGGACGGTAGGTGAGGAAGAGGTAGCCCTTGCTCGATGGCGGGTATTCGGCCAGGTACTCTTTCAAGGCTTCAGCCGCCTCGAGGCTGAGGAAGCTGAACCAGCTGCGCTTAGTGTCCTGGCTTTCATGGGTCGGCTGGGCCATCCTCGAGGCCCAATCGATGTCTTGAACCCTGAGGCTGAGCCATTCCCCCAGCCGCAGCCCGGAGCTGATGAGCGCGAGGAATGTGACGGCTGAGAGCTTCATGTAGTGGGTCGAGGTCGTCCGTCGCTTCCCAGCCCAGAAGCTGCCGCGAGAATCCTGCAAGAGCCTGTGGAAGGCTACTATCTGGTCCCAGGTCGGCAGGACCAGGATAGACCTTCTTCGTCTCCACAAACTTAGCCGTACAGCCATCCAGCCTCCATACCCCTGGTCTCCAGGTAGTCGGCCAGCCTTCGCGGAGCGCAGAGCGTGTCATTCCGCGTCTTGGGTCGACCGCGGTACTGCTCCAGCCAGGCGAGGAGCCCTTGGTAGTCTAAAGGGGCCATGCTCAGAGAGCCGCTTAACGATCTTGAAGTGACCCCTCATGGTCGCCGAGGGTGCAGCCCAAGGCCTGAAGGTAGTCCCTGAACCCTGCTGGAAGCTCCTCCGTCAGGATAACGGTCTGAGAGGCTGCGGCCACTCTGCCCTTCCCCATAGACGCCGGCCACACCTCTCCCTGTCAAGGCCTTAAGTCCCAAAGACGTAAGAAAAAGAGGCGGTTATCCTTTTAAGACTGCTGAGCCGATTTGGGGCGAGACACGGTTGGATGGAAGTCTCTGAGAACGTCGAGGAGTACCTTGAGGCTCTCTGGCTGTCAGAAGAGGCCGGGGAGCCCCTGGCGAGGATCACGTGGACCGCTCAGCGCATCGGCGTCTCAGCTCCCAGCACCGTGGAGATGCTCAAGAAGCTGGAAGAGCGCGGCTACGTGACCTATACGCCTCGAAGAGGGGTTAAGCTGAGCGAGAAGGGCAGAGCGATCGCTCGGCAGATCATCAGGAACCACAGGTTGACCGAGCTGTTGATGAGGGAGACGCTGGGCGTGAACGTAGATGAGGGCACCGTCTGCGGCATAGAACACCATATGACCGAGGAGTTTGCAGACGCCCTCTGCACCCTGCTGAAGCACCCTGAACGGTGCCCTCACGGAAACAAGATACCGACCGGGAAATGCTGCAAAGGAAACAGGTAGTTCCACTGCACCGCCGGGAGACAGTAGGCCTCACGACGAACGAGTCTAGGGTAGACCTGTGTCCTTCAGGGCGATGTTACCATTTTGGTAAAGGTTCTGATAACAGACCGTTGGGGCTCGTCTGTCCGCGTTATATCATCGCGGTTTGGCGATGATCTCCTTGACTTCGAGGTCTAGAAACCTCCTTGGGTAGGCGGGTTTGACGACGATAGCGGTGTCGGCGCCCTCGCCTGTGCCGGCGATGGCTATCACCTCCCGGTCGACGGGGATAAGCCCGGCGTCGGCGGCCATGAGGACGATCTCGACGCAGACCTTCATGCCTTGGCTGAACCTGTAGAGGGTCTGCGTCACGATCTCGTTCGGGGCTTTGCCTCCGAACTTCTCCGTGAAAGCGGAGCTCACATCATCCCCTAAAGCGTGGATGCACGTTAACACCTTCACGCCCTCCTTCTCGAGCCTCGATCGTTCCTCGCGGGTCATCGCCCAGCCTTCGCTCTTGTACCCTTCACAGATGGTGACCGCGACTAGGTTGACCTTCATTCCCTTGAAGACCTTAGCCGCTTTGAGGCCGGTTCCACCGTGGGTTGACGCCACCACCACGTCCTTGATCCCCAACTCGACGGCTCTCTCCTTAGAAGCCGCGAGGACGGCGTCCGTATTCTCCGGACCAGCCCTCTCAAAGTAGAGGATAAGCTTTTCCAACGACACTTCATCCCTCAAAAAGCCTCCGCTGTACCGAGCTCACTCTTAAGCCTGATCGTATCGATCACCGTCAGTGTTCGACCATACGAGGGGAGAGGGGAGAATCAAACCGTGCGGCGCTTCGGCGTGAACACTTAATACGGTAGTGGTTTAAGAGGGAAGACCTGGGCATCATGGAGATCCGTAAGGTTCAGGAGAGCGCTGGAAGCCTCTACCTCTCCGTCCCTAAGGGTTGGGCGCGGAGGAATAAGGTCTCTAAGGGCACTAGGATATATGTCGTCGAGCGAGGGGACGGAAGCCTCATCCTTTCACCGGGCTACAGGCCGGAGAGGCCGCCTGAGACGGCTACGGTCAGGTTCTCGCCCCAGCTTGAGATAGAGATCACCAGCAAGTACTGGCTCGGCTACGACTCCGTAATCGTGGAGTCGCAAGGCCGCCTGACGCTTGAGGATATAGAACGCGTCAAAGCTGTCACCCGGAGGCTCGTCGGCCTTGAGATCGTGGAGCAGAACGCCAGAACCGTCCATCTGCAGTGCCTTCTAGAGCCTTCAGCCTTCCCGCCGGAGAAGATACTGAGACGAGAATATTTGCTCTCGGCGAGCATGGAGAGGGACCTCGGCACTGCGCTGGTGGAACGTGACAGGCATCTGGCGGAGACCGTCATCGAGCGCGACGAGGAGGTGGACCGCCTCTACTTCCTCCTCGTCCGCATCCTGAGGACGCTGATCCAGCATCCTGCCCTGAGTGAGGAGCTTAAATTCTCGCCTATAAACTGTTTGGACTACAGGCTCGTCGCAGGCTTCGTTGAGTCGATAGCCGACCAGGTGGTCACTGCGACGAAGCATCTGCTCCCGAGGCTGGGGGCCTTACCGGAAGCCTTAGCGTATGAGCTGAACGACTTCCTCACGGCTGCCTACAAGGTGAACGAGGATGCCGTCTACGCGTTCCTGTCGAACGACTTCAAGCAGGCCAGCTCCGCCCGGGAGCAGCGGAGAAGCCTCCAAGAGAAGCTGAGAGAAGCCGAGCCTAGAGTAGTGAAGCTCCCGTTCGAGGATTACCTCTACGTCTCGGCGGTGCTCTCCGCGCTGGAGAGGATCATCGACTACAGCGTCGACATAGCCGACATGATTATTCCCAGCTAGCTAGCCGGACAGACCTAGCTGTCCAATCCTCCAGAACGAGAGCCAAAGCCAGCCACATGTGGCTCAATGGCCTTGCCGGGAGCGCAGCGGGGCGTCGCCTTATGAAAAATGTTTTCCAGCAGCGTTTCGGCTGGCCAGTCCATGTTTGGAGATGGCCCTCGCGACGGCAACTCTTAAATGGCCTCCAGACGCATAAGCCCGTTCACGTATACGCGCCGCCTGTTAGGTTTGGTGATTGGAAGCTGATCGTCTCGAACTGGAGCAGGTCTGGGACCGTGCTATCTCATGGCGGCCTCCTCGCTAGGGAGATTCTGTCGAGGGCTGAGCCTTCAGGCGCCCTTAAGCCCGCAGCCGTCATGCAGCACGCGAAGAGCTTCTCACGAGCAGTCTTGCAGCCCAGCCGTTCAACCCCGCCGGTCGGCCACGAGGCGGAGCAGGAGGTCCTCTACGTGGTCGAAGGCGAGGGAGCCCTCGAAGCCGGAGATAAGACGTGGCCGTTGAGGGAGGGCTCCGCGTTGCTCATCCCGGCCGGGGTTAGCCACACGCTCAGGAACATGGGAGACTTCCCGCTTGAGCTGTTGGTTCTCACGGAGGCCCTCCCGCCGGGCTACGAGAAGCGCGCCACCTCGGTGCTTGCCCGGAACCGGCATGAGGTCCCTATAGTCCTTGCGCATTGGAACATGCAGGTAGCTGTCCTCTTCAGCGACACGGACGGCTTGGCGGCGCTCCACAGCGTCCTCGCCGTCGTGGTAGACCCTATGCAGGTCACGGAGCCGCACGGCCATCCGGTCGGGACGGATGAGGTATGGTACTTGCTGGAAGGCGCCGGGCTGCACATGGTCGGCCAAGAGCTGACCGAGCAATGGCCGGGAGATGCCGTCTACATACGCGAAGAGCCCCACGTGATAATCAACGACAGCGACGAGCCTATCACGATGTTCTACTTTGCCCACTACGGCGGACGCTAACCGTAATATCACAACATGCATACTCTCGGTCGCTGACGCATAGCGCGCTCATCACTGGAGTAACATCATAATCAACAGCATTCGGCCAAATACTGTTAATGTGTAGAATAACCGTAGAAGAGTCGGAGGAACGTGTAAAGAAAAAAGGGAAGAGAAGGGATGCGAGGTCAGAAAACCCGCAAGGGTCCAGAGGGGCCCCTCAAGCCTTAAGGGTTGCAAGTACTGGCGGAGAACATAGATAGAACCTACGCGGATAGCACGACCCTACTCCCGCCGGTTCCGTAGGTCGCGCCCCGCCCTCAGGGATACGTTCGATTGAACAACGCCCTCAGAGAGACGGAGGCGGTCCAGCGGGGAGACCATAGACGTTAGAGGCCACGTCCTGAAGGTCTGCCCTGCTTTACCCCTCTGCCCGGAGGGCTGTGGGTCGATGCGTACTCGCGCCATCAAGGAGAGCTGCGAACCTTTTGAGGCACAGCCGACGTTAAAGAAACCTTTTCCAGGCTCGAGGAGAGGACTTCTATTGTAATTGATTTATTGTATCCCTGCGATATAGGCGCCGTCGAGGTCAGACGGATGGGCTTACTCCGGTTGTGGCTTGGCTTGGGTTGGCTTGTGAAACCCTAAATCCTGAGGAGACCCTTCTCCCGAACCATCATCGTCATGTACGTAGGTGAGCTGGATGGAAGTGCTCTTGCAGAGCCTGCCGCGGGAGGAGCTTACAGAACTCCTAGGCAAGGTCGAGGTCGTGGTCATCCCCGTCGGAAGCATCGAGGACCACGGCCCGCATCTTCCGCCTGAGCAGGATACTGCCTCAGTCCTCTACGTCGCCGTGGAGGCGGCTCGAAGACTCTACCCGAAGGTTCTCGTCGCGCCTCCCGTCGCGTTAGGGCTTTCGCCGCACTATATGCGGTGGCCGGGTACCGTCACCCTCAAGGGAGAGACCCTAGTCCGCCTCATCGTGGACATCTGCGAGAGCCTCGCGAAGCACGGCTTCAAACGCATCGCCGTCCTCAACGGTCACGGCTCCAACTACAACCCCGCCTACCTGCCGGGCGTCGATGTGGCGCCGATAGACCTCGCCGTCACGAAGGGTAGGGAACTCGGCCTAAAGGTGACGAGCGCCACCTACTGGGACCTCATGCCCCCCGGCGCCTTCGAGGAAGTCCTCACGTACGAGAGGAGTTCCGGACACGGCGGCGAGTTCGAAACCTCTATAGCCCTATACATCCACCCTGAGAAGGTTAGGCGCGACAAGCTAGGGCCGGCGGAAGGCATCTCGAAGGGCGCGGAAGCCGCGACGAGAGAGAAGGGCGGACGCCTCATCGAAGCCGCCGTGCAAGGAACCGTCACGTTCCTCAAGGGCTTCACCGAAGGCAGGATCAACGAAGTACACTACCGACCCCGTGCGTAGTCGGCAAGTGCTAAGGCTTGAGACTAGGCGGACGCCCTCAGAGCCGAGAAGACCGTTCCATCGCGGTAACCGCCTCTCGGGGCAGCCTCACGCTCTGCGCGTCCTCACAAATCTCTAGGGTCTTCCTTGTCTCCTCCTCTGTTCGAGGGCCGAAGACCGGCTACCTGAACTCCGTCACCGGCATGTATTCGACCGTCAGGCGCCTAACAGCCTCCCGGACCGCCTCATTCCGACTGGAGAACAGCCCTCAAGGCGACAAGCCTGTCCATCGCCTTGATCTGCTCCCTCGTCAACCTGACCTGGGCTGACTCCGCTTCAATCACCATAGCGATTGATCGGTCAGCCGAACAAAAAGCATTCATGCTCCAAGAAGGCCACGCCTCGAAGCTGAGGTATCTCCTCAAGGATCAGGTTGCTCTATTCCTCTGGGCCCCACGGTACAAGCGGTGGTTTGTCTGGCCGCTCCTCGGCTCCGCCCTAGGCGAGATGGATCTGGATGAGAGCCAAGCTGACGATACCTCGCAGCCGCGCTCCGCGGTTCGAAGATGAGAGCCTTGCGTCCCGAGCAGATGGAACACGTGCGATAGGTTAGGTGTTCTGCCTCGCCGTAAATCTTCGACCCGTAACCTTGCTTGGCGTTATTACGCAGATCCGTACAGCGATCAACTCCTTCTCCCGGTTCTTTCCGGGCTTGTTCATGTAGTCGTCAAAGCTCTCGGGAACCCGATACTTGTCGATCAGCTTCTGCAGGTAGGGGATCATCTCCTCCTTCCTATCGATGATCTCCGCTCTGCCAAACATGATTACGCTCTTATACATCGATGCGTCGGAGAGGGCTTCATCCACCTCAAAGCAGACGCGTGGATTCCGCCTGATAGCCTCAATCTTCAAGCTCTTATTGCACGTGTGAAAGAACACTTTGCCCTCAGCGTATGCGTACCCGACGGGAACAACGTACGGCTCATCTTCGAGAGACACCCCGAGCCTACCCACTCGAGCACACGCAAGGAACTGATCCACCTCTTCCGAGGTCATCTCATCCACAGGCATCTGGGCTTTGACCCTCCTTCAAGGCTTGGCACCCCGTCCGAACATGTAATGCGCCTACCTTCTAAAGCGACATAACAGAAGGATGCTTAAAAGGGCGGACTACCAAGAGACGGAGCGTGGAGAAGTGGTCGCCACCACCTATTCGGCAGGCCGAAGAGGTACGTAACCGGGTAAAGCATTTGAGGGTGGAGTACGATAGGGACCTAGACATCCTCTACATCAGGCTGAGGGAGGGCAAGTACGCGTTCAGCGAGGCGGCGAATGATAACTTGGTCGTGGACCTAGGCCCTGAAGGTGAGATCTTAGCCATAGAGTTGATGGACGCCTCGGAGGTCTTCGGCCGAGAACTCCTGGAGAAGACTCTGGCCGCCGAGGCGGCCACCATAACGCGAGACGCACAGGCTGGCGGGAAAGCGGGCCGGCACAGGAAGGGGGTATGGTAAGGTCGGCAGATGCTGCAAACGTGGTGAGGCCAAGAGTAGTGGTTGGGAAGAACTCATATGCAGGTATCTCTACGAACTGCGCATAATCCATGAGCATCAACCTTACGCTGTAAGACTGCCTATGGGCACTAGCCGAGTAATCACTTACCGACCGGACATTACCGTCAACGACATAATCGTTGAGCCTCATGGAGCTATCAGCGAATCGTTCATACGCAAGATGAGGGCTTTTCGCAGATTTTGCCCGGAGAAGAAGATCGTATTAGTTGTGCGGAACGACGACATCCCTAGGATTCCTGCTGACATCTGTAACGAAGTCGTGCCGATCGAGTATTATGACCTGCTCCAAGCAGTTCTGAGAAGATTGCGGTGAGGGCCCTCTGACACACAGCCGCCTTCGTTGACGGCTGAATTCGCTATCTTCCCGGTATTGGGTCGATTACTTCTACGAGGCCACGTTCGGCTAAGCCCTTGAAGCGGGACCTAGACATCCTCTACATCAGGCCGCGCGGACGACCCGTTATTCGGGCCGCCGGTCTCCAAGAGGGGCGCTCGTGACGGCTCAGAGAGGCATGACGAGTACCTCTACGGTGGCCAGGCGTGATCTTAGCAGATACCAGCTGGTTCTACGCCGCCGAGGTCGAGGCTGACGCACATCATGAGGAGGCAGCGGCGGCGAAGAGCAACCTAGCCAAAGGAGAGTACGGTATGCCCTAGACGATAAACTACGTTCTAGACGAGACGATCACCCTCCTAGGTACAAGGCTGGCTTCGCCGCTGCTCTCGCCTTTAAACGGAAGGTCGAGTCCTCAACCGTGCTCAGAACCATATGGGTGACGGAGGAGATCGCCAGACAAGCGAACGAGCTCCTCGAAGCCCACAAAGGAGCTGGAGCTGAGCTTCACTGACTGCACAAGCCTCGCCGTTATGAAGGCGCTGGGCATAAAGAAGGCCCTCACCTTCGACCAAGACTTCGAGAAGGCAGGCTTCGCCTTAGTCTAAGCAGCGGTCTGCCTGGGAAGAAGCGTTTGGGCCTGCAGCCCTGGCGCTTAGGCTGCTTCTACCTCAAGAGGCAGAACGCGTTGCCCGTGTTGAACAAGAGCCAGTTCCTCGCAGCGAGAGCCCTTAGCCCGATGAGCGGGAGGCCTAGGTCTTGGATCAACACTGCGTCTTGTGGGAATACGTCCAACGACTCTGCTCCGGCGTCTGTTTGCACGAGGCTATCTTGATCGTGTCTGCTTAGGGTAAACTGAAGGTTCCCATCGGCGTCGAGCACCTCTGCTTTCGCCACGTAGAGCAGCGTCTTAACTCTCCCTGAGGCTGTCAGAACCGAGGCGCTCCCGAGGGGCTCGAGGCCCAGCCTCCCTATTGCTTCCTTATGGAGCGAGATGTAGCCTGAGAAGCCTGTGTCCACCATGAGGTTGAGGGTGATGGATGGGTGCCCTCGGGTGTTTACGACCCGAACCCTAACCCTGGGCTGCGGAGGGAAGACATCGGTAAGGTGCCTCCAACACGCCTCGAGAGACATGACTGACAGCCTCACAGCCGGATAGATTCTCTCACGGCAGCCATCATCTCCCGCGACAGTTTCACGCCCTGTGCATCCTCGGAGCTGTCAAGGATCTTCCTCAGCTCGTCCTCTGTTCGAGGGCCGAAGACCGGCCACCTGAACTCCGTCACCGGCATGTACTCGACCGTCAGGCGCCTAACAGCCTCCCGGACCGCTTCGTTACGGCTTGAGAACAGCCCCGAAGCGACAAGCTTATCCAACGCCTTGATCTGCTCCCTCGTCAACCTCACCTGTGCTGACTGCATCCCAATCACCACCGTGATTAACCCGGCCGAGAAATAAAAGCGTTGACACCTAACCCTCCAAAGCCGCATCTAGACACAGCGCGCGAAGACGAGAGTCGCAGCCCCAGCGATTGGGCTACCCTACGCCTCTGGGCCTCGCGGTACAAGCAGTGCTTAATCTGGGCTCCTCGTTTTCAGGAGAGGGGGTTGGGGTCGAGGTCTCCTGGACTTGGGGCCGCGGCGGCTCGGCGTTGCCCCGAATGCTTCGGCCTCGTCATCCATGTGCCTTTTCCCGAACGAAGCCGGGACGAACGATTCTCAACGATTCCTGGGGAGCAGCGCGTTTCTATGCTGGAGGCTCTCTGCGAGCGTTGCGGCCTCGTCCTTGGGACTTACGACCCTGCCACGGGCTTCCTCTACCCCTCGATGAAGGATGGGCTACGCAACCGTAGGGCAGCTCCGTGACGTGACGCTCCTATCCGCGGCGGAGGTGAGCGACGCTCAGGTCGCCGCTTTCCTCGCGGAGGCCGACGCGTACATAGACGCCTACACCGGCAAGAGCTGGACGGGGAGCGAGGCGGAGTACCCGCTCGTTCAGCGGTGGAGCCTCCTCCTCGCCGCGATACAGGCCTTCGGAAGGCTCCATAAGGCGGAGGAACGCGTCGCCCAGCTCCGCGTGGAGGAACGCGAGCTACGCCACCTCCTAGGCCGCAAGATTGGCCTTGCAAAGACGGGGTGAAACCGTCGTGAACGACCCGAGGGAGACCGTCGCCGAGCTGATCAAGGCGAATATCAGCCTCACCGCGGATGATGGTTCAACCCCGGTCACGCCCATCGTGGAGGCCTCTGGGAAACGCGCCTTAGCGGAGCAGCAGATGCTCCTAGAGCCTAAGGTGATCGTGGGCCCCTTCGCCGCGACGCCCACTGAAGCCCTCGACCTGGCTCTCAGGAGGCGCATCTACAGGGGAGTGCTCCAACTCCACGTATGGACACGTGACACGGACCTCCCAGCACAGGCGACGGGCGTCAAGCTACGCCACAAATGCTGCGAGGAGCTACGACGCATAATACGCGAGAACGGCCGCAGCCCTGGGGGAGGCCTCCTCTACGCCCGGTTGCGAAACGCGGAGCGAGACCTGGACGAGCTGCGCAGCCGACCGCTCGTATACCATACCGTCATGGAGCTGGAGCTCGCCTGGAGCGACGCAACGCCATGAGCATAACCTTAAGGATGGAGTGGTCCACCGCGATGAAGAGGCTCTGCGAGCGAGGAGCCTCCCAGACCCGTGGGGCTATCCTTCAAGCGCTCAGACAGGCGGAGGCCCAAGCGCTAGGTGAGGCCCAGCGCCTCGTCCCCGTCAGGACAGGCCGGTTGAGAGGCTCGATCTACGCACGTGTAGACGAAGCGAGCCTAGCCATGGTCTTAGGCTCAGACCTAAGCTACGCCGCGGCGGTCGAGTATGGGACAAGCCGCACGGAGCCCAGGCCCTACCTCACACCCGCCGTGGAAGCCGCCTTGACGGCGCTTCGCTCCTTACGCGTCAAGCCGTAGGGGCATGTCGGCCACGCCTCAGGATTGGACGGGCCGCATGAAACCCTTCCAGACAAGATGAAGATGAAGAGGGTGAGGGGGATAACGGAGAGGTGAAGGCTTAGTTGAGCCTCGTCACAGGGGCCCAGATAACGGCTGGGCCGGAGTACATCGAGGAGACAGCCTACGGCGAACTCCCAGCGATGGGCAGCTTCTCGTTCATCGGCGTCGCCCAGAGCTTCGACCCTAGGGCCGACCTTAAATCCCTCCTGTTGCCCTCCCTGGGCAGCCGCGACCTACGGAGCATCCTGAAGGCCGCCGCAGTCTACGATCTGCGCCTAGAGTACATGCCTTACAACGTGACGTTCGCGAAGTACGGCGTGAACGCTGCCGCCGGAGCCGGCACGATAGAGAAGAGCCTCAGCATCCGGACGAAGCTGACGGTCGCGGGCGGCATAAGGGTCATCGACGCCCTCGGAAGCCGGATCAACTCGATAACCCTCACGGGACGCGTAGGAGAGCCGCTCATGGTCAGCTGCGATGTCTGGTGTAAGCAGATACCGGACTACATGACGGAGCCCGCCGGGAGCCTCGATGACGCAACAGACCCGGGCACGGAGCCGTTGATGTTCAGCAGCGGCGGCGCGAACCCCGTCACGATCGGCAGCGATACGCCTGATGTCCGCGAGGTCGCCGTCACCGTTGAGAACAACTTGGAACGCGTCCACGTCCTCGGCGCTACGGAGGTCAAGTACCTGCCCTACCAGGCGCGGCGCGTCTCGGCGACGCTTACGCTCCTGCTTCGGGAAGGCGTCTATTACGGCTACGCGGTAGGGGACACCTTCAAGACGGTGACGTGGACGCTCCAGTCAGGCAGCCCGGCGAAGACCCTCACGTTGGGAAACGCGAAGCTGACGAGGCTTGAGTCGATGGCGTTCAAGCCTACGGAGCTCGTCGTCGAACGGTGGCGGCTCGAAGCGAAGACCGCCAACCTGACAGATACCTAGGAGGCCCCACGGGATGGAGCCTAGAACCGCCCGCCTAGAGTTGGACGGCGAGTCGTTCACGCTTCGCGAACAGACCGCCGGCGAGGACCTTGAAGTGCTACAGGCCTCGCTCAGCTGGGACCCCGCCACCGGAAAGCCTAGGCCTGACCTGCGGCGGCTGAACGTGAAGACCCTCAGCTCCTGCCTGAAAGCCTGGAGCCTCAAGGACGCGGAGGGCAAACCCCTGCCGATCGATGAGGAGAACATCCGGCGGCTGCCGCGACACGTCTTCTACGCGCTCCTAGCGAAGGCGGCTGAGCTGAACGGCCTCTCGCCCTCCGAGACGAGTGGTTTTTTGCCAGCCTGACGCTTGGAAGCCCGCATCCCGTCGCGGAGCTGATAGCGTTAGCCCTCACGCTTACGAGGTACGGGTTCCCGGTGAGCTTCAAGGAGCTGCTTGAGATGCGAAGCCGCGACGTAGCTTACCTGCGACACCTCGCCCGCTTCCTACAGGAACGGTTCAAGGAGACGCGTATGGAGAGGGGAGCGTGATGGTTGAGGGTGTAACCCTTGTCATACAAGCCGTAGACCAGTTCAGCCCCATACTAGGCCAGTTAGATGCAAGTTTGAAGCGGGTCGAGGCGGCTACGGAGGCGTTAGGCTCCACCTCGCAGGGCGTAGGCGACCGGGTTAAGGCCGCGTTTGAAAGCGTCGGCGATAGGCTGGAGGCTGCAGGCAGCCGGATAAAGGCTGCGATGGGCCTCGGCGAGAAGAGCTTCAAGGACCTGGCCGGAGGCGTAGCCGGAGCCGCAGCCTCAGGCCTTGCGTTCGCCGGCATCCTAGACCAGGCGGAGGCCTCGCAGCTCCGCGTCGCGAAGGCCGCAAACCGCCTGGAGGACGCCCAGCTACGCGTGGAGAAGGCTCAGGCCGCCCTTAACACGGCCCTGGAGAAGTATGGGGAGGGCTCCGCTGAGGCTGAGCTGAAGGCCCGAGAGCTGGCCTCAGCCCAGAGCGACCTCGAGATCGCGACGGCGGTCCTGAACAACGCCCAGCAGGACCAGGTGAAGGGCATGACACAGATGGTTTCGCAGACCATACCCATGATGATCGCGGGGATGGCTACGCTCTACGCTTCGATGGGCCCCGTAGGGCTGGTAATCGCGGCGATCACTTTCGCCGTCCAGCTCCTCGCCAAGGCCTGGGCTGAGAACTGGCTCGGCATCCGCGACGTCATAGGCCCGGTCATCGACAACATCGTCGGCGGCATCAACGCGGTTATTGGGGCTATCAGCGGCATGATCAAGTGGGTTCAGGACGCCCTCGACTGGTGGGCGAAGCTCCTCGGGCTGAAATCGGAGGGGCAGCCCGAGGCCACGCCGCCCGCCGCTCCGTACGCCGCCGAGGGGGAGGGCTTCGTCGGCGTCTATCAGACGGGCGGCCTCGTGCCCCGGACGGGTCTCGCACTTGTCCATGCAGGTGAGGCCGTCCTTCCCCCTGCCGCCATACGCGAGCTGGTCCGTGAACGTGAGCCGGGGCCGGTGACGGTGAACCTTACGCTTAACGCCGCGGTGAGCGGTGAGGCGGATGAGGAGCGGCTTGCCCGCCGCGTCGCGGAGGAGATCAGCTTCGCGTTGTACAGGAGGCAGCGGACGCTTTGACGCTTCACCAGGTGCTCCTGAACGGCGTCGACAGGACGGCTTATTGCCTAGGCTGGGAGACGGAGCAGGCCGCCACCTACGGCACGCGTTCCGCACGCGTCGAGTTCACGTTGGACGTTTCGCCCAGCGTCAACGACACCTTGGAGCTGAGGGGCGATTATAACGGCACCCTGTACACGGTCTTTAAGGGCGTCGTAACGAAGGTAACACAGACGCTGGGCGGTAAGAGCCGCCTATGCGAGGCGTTGGACTACACGTATTGGCTCTTCTTCCGCCTCGTCTTCGAGAAGGCGTACAAGGATAAGAAGGCCCATGAGATAGTCCAAGACCTCATCGGGACCTATGTGCCGAATGTGACGACCTCGAACGTCTCCACGTCGTTCACGAAGCTCTACGATAAGACGTTCGATAAGCTGACCGTTTTTGAGGCGATCCGCTACTTGGCGGAGACTGAGGACGCCGACTTCTGGGTCCGATGGGACCAGGACCTCTACTTTAAGCCCCGCACCGCCGCCTCACAGGCCTCAGTCAGCCTAGAGCAGGGCGTAAATGTGCTGGAGGCCTCTTATGAGCGGAGCGACGACCGCCTCGTGAACTGGCTCCGCTTCCTCGGAGGCGTCGGCTACAAGCCTTCTGACCGCGATAGCTGGACGGAGAACGCGGGCTGGGATAAGGACGCTGAGACGTTAACCTACGACAGCTCGGTTGTTAAGGCTGGCGTCTACAGCGTTAAGGGCACGATAAGCACAGACGGCGGCGCACAGAGGTTCTGGCGTCCAGCCGCGAAGGACCTAGGCCTCGTCCTGGGCGCATCATACTCGAAGCTTTACTTTTGGCTTAGAGCGAATAGCCTCGCCTGGAACACGCTTCGCATAGAGCTGTGCAAGGACGCCTCGAACTACCTGTACCAGGCGTTGACGCTCTCGGCGAAGAACACCTGGGAGCAGAAAGCCCTGGACGTAGGCTCCGGCTCGGCAGGGTGGACGACCGTAGGCTCCTTCTCATGGGTGACGGACCCCATAAATTACATCCAGGTCTATCATGCTCTCACCGCGTACAGCCTGATACAGGAGACCCAAAGCACATATGATACGGTATATGCCGCAGCATCGACGAGAGTAGGTCAGCGCTACACGGTAGGCGGCGACACGCACATATCCAGGGTGGATTTCCAGCTTGCAAAGACCGGCTCGCCCGCAGGCTACGGGTACATTCGCATCCGCAAGGTGAGTGACGACTCGACAGTCGCGACGATCGGCTCTATCGATGTAGCAACGCTTCCGACGAGTCTCACCTGGTACCAGTTCCCCTGCGACGTCACGCTTGACGCAGGAGAATATCGTTTCACGTTTGAGTATAGCGGCGGGGATGGCTCCAACTACGTCCGTATAGCGTACCGTGCCGCGAACGTCTGCGCTGGCATGCGTGGCTACTACAGCGGCGGCTGGTACGATTGGTCCTCAACCGATATGACGATTCGCATCATTGTCTCGCCCAGCCGAAACGTCTGGCTGGACGAGCTCTACTTCTACACGCCCCAGATCAGCGTGGACAGGGAAGACTCCACGTCGCAGACCGCGTACCGCCGCAGGGACGCCTTGAAGAGCGACAACACGGTTTCGGACAGCGTTTGGGCCGACGGCTGGGCCGCGTCGCAGATCAGCCTATACAAGGACCCCTACGTGCGGCTACGCGTGACAGCCCCCTTCCTGCCCGGCCAGGTCGAGGCCGGCCAGAAGATAACCGTGACGCTGAGCGACTTCGACATAAGCGGCCAGAGCTTCCGCGTCCTAGCCCTCCGCCACCGCGTACCGGACGCCGTGACGGAGCTGGAGCTGTGCCCCGTGCTTCCCCTCAGCCTCGAGGAGGCCCTTGCACGCCTACGCCGCGAGCTCAGCGATGTTATCAGGAGGACCGCGTAGCATGCAGACGCTGGGCAGGCGGCTCGGCTGGAGGCTCATGCTCTGGGCCGGGGGCGTCTCAGCCCTCATCCTGGCTGATGAATGGCTTAAGGAGGGCTACCTCTTCCAGCCCAGCGACCTCTTAAAGCTGGGAACGCATGAGAGCCTCCTAGCCGCCCTATGGCTGGCTACGCTGGCCTTCACACTCGTCT
>JAWCPE010000015.1:0-19901 GCA_038870415.1 Bathyarchaeia archaeon | reverse complement strand
CTACTCTATGCTGGCTATGAGCACGATCCTCGAAAATCGGGCGCCCTTCCTGACCTGCTTCGGCCACGGCAGCGTCTTAGCCGAGGATGGGCGTGAGATGCACAAATCATGGGGAAACGCGATCTGGTTCGACGACGCCGTCGAGACGATGGGCGCCGACGTGATGCGTTGGATGTACTCCTCAGCCCAACATGAGGAGGACCTACGGTTCGGCTACAAGACGGCGGAAGAGGTCAGACGCAGGTTCCTCCTCCCCCTCTGGAACCTCTACAGTTTCTTCGTCACCTACGCGAACCTCGACGACTGGAAGCCGAACCATAAGCCCCTAGAGTTCACTCTCCTAGACCGGTGGATACTAGCCAAGCTCCAGATGCTCATCCGAGAGGTGACGGAGAGCCTTGAGAACTACGAGGTAAGGTCTGCGACCATCCATCTGGAGCGGTTTGTGGAAGAGCTCTCCACGTGGTACGTGAGGCGGTCACGCCGCCGTTTCTGGAAGAGCGAGGCCAGCGCGGATAAGAATGCAGGCTACACCACGCTCCATCGCTGCCTGACCATTCTCGCCACGCTGCTGGCGCCGTTCACACCCTTCCTGAGCGAGGAGATCTACCGGAACCTCGTGGGCAGCGTGGCTCCTGAGGCCCCGGAGAGCGTACACCTCAACGACTGGCCGACCCCGGACAGAGAGCTGATAGACGAGAAGCTCGTAGAGGACATGGAGCTAGCCATCAAGGTGAGCAGCCTAGGACGCGCCGCGCGGAATAAAGCTGGCGTCAAGCTCCGCCAACCCTTGGCGAAGGCCCTCATCGCCGCTTCGCCTGAGGCGACGGCCCGCCTCAAAGGCTTGGCTGAGATAGTGAGAGAGGAGCTTAACGTCAAGGAGCTTGGCTTCGCCGAGCGCAAGACGATCGTGACCTACGAGGTGAAGGTGCGGCCGGAGCTTCTAGGCCCAAAGTACGGCCCGCTTCTTCCAAGGATACGCGCAGCGGCCGAGAGGCTCGACCCTGACTCAGCAGCGGCGATGCTGCAGAGGGGCTCGCCTATAACCCTGGAGGTTTCAGGAGAGAAGGTCACCTTGCTCCCGGAAGAGCTTGAGGTAGTCGCACGTCCCAGGACGGGATACGCCGTAGCTGAGGAGGACGGCATCCTCGTAGGCGTCGACACCCGGGTCTCGGAGGAACTAGAGCTTGAAGGCTTAGCCCGAGACGTAGTCCGCAGAATACAGGACCAACGGAGAGCGGCAGGCTACAACATCGCAGACAACATCCAGGTCTGGTACGAGGCAGGCCCGAAGATCTCGAAGGCCTTCGAACTCTGGGGAAGCTACATAGCAGCTGAGACGCTTGCAACCGCTATCCAGAGGGGCGAGCCGCCCTCCGGCAGCCATACAGCGGCATTCGAACTCAACGGGGAAAGCCTCAAGGTCGGCCTCGTCCGGCTAAGCCGCAAATAGCCAGGTGCAAGGAGCCGCTCACGGTGGCAGCAGCTCATCCCCGTCGATCGCGACGTCGATAACGGCTGAGGAGCCCCCGCGTACTGCTCGCGCAGCTCTCTCCAGGGCGCCATGCACCTCGCCGGGTTTCTCAACGCGTTCGCCGTAGCAGCCGTAGGCCTCAGCGAGCTTCACGAAGTCCGGGTTGAGGAGGCTGCTCGAGATGAACCGGCCGCCGTACTCTACACGTTGCTGATGCTTGATGGTTCCAAGAGCCTGGTCGTCCATGATGCAGACCGTCACGGCGACCCCCTCCTGGGCGGCGGTAGCTAACTCGTACATGGTCATCACGAAGCCGCCGTCCCCCGCCACCGCGACGACTTGGCTGTCTTCCCTCGCTAGTTTGCAGGCTATCGCGGCGGGAAGACCGTAGCCCATAGGTCCAAACGCGCCGGACTGTATCCAGGTCTTAGGCCTGTAGATGTCCAGGAACATCGCGGCCCACATCTTGTGGTTCCCCGCGTCCATCGTGAAGACCGTCTCCGGGCCGTAGAAGCGTCGAAGCTCAAGGCATAGCCTCTGAGGCTTGACCGGCACCTCTCCTCGACCTAGGAAACCGTCGCGGTAGGACGCCCATTCCTGCTTCGCTCTTCGAAGCTCTTTGAGCTGAGCTGAGCCGCTCAGGTTCCTCGCCGGGGCCAGAGCCTGGGCTTCAGCCAAGACATCTCTTAGAACCGTTGCAGCGTCGCCCACGATCCCGACTGCGACTGGGTAGTTCCTCCCCATCTCATCCGGGTTCACGTCTACCTGTATCAGTTTCACGCCGAGCCTCGGGGCCTTCCAGTGCCTCGTGCTCAGCGACGAGAACCTGCAGCCGACGCTGAGGATTACGTCTGCTCGTTCGAGGAGGCGGTCTGTGTAGGGCCGGGCGTGAACGCCCATCCTCCCCCCGGAGAGCTCATGGTCCTCCGGGATGACGCCTCGCCCGTTGAAGGTCGTAACGACGGGGGCCGCGAGGTGCTCAGCTAGGGCCATCAGCTCCTTGCTCGCGCCGCTCCCCGCGTAGTGGGCGCCGCCACCCGCGATCAAGACCGGGCTTACGGCGTCCACGAGCAGCCTGGCAGCAAGCCTTACCACGGTGGGAATCGCCCTGCTAGGGCCTGACGGCAGGCAGGCCTCAAGCCTTGCCTCCTCGAACTCTACCTGTTGCTTCTGCACATCCAAGGGGAGCTCTACGTGAACAGGCCCAGGCCTGCCGGTCACCGCCCTAGCAAGGGCCCTCCTCACCGTGGCGGCTGCGCTCCCGGCCTGAACCACCTGTATGCTCTCCTTGACGATAGGCTTGAAGAGCGCCACGTGGTCGAGGTGTTGGAAGGCTCCTTTATCTCTCTGAGCTAGGGGCTGCTGCCCCGTCAGGGCGAGGACGGGGCTTCGGTCCGTCCAAGCCGTCGCGATGCCGGTGAGGAGGTTCGTCGCGCCGGGTCCTCCGGTCCCATCGCAGACGCCGACGGAGCCGGTGAGCTTCGCGTAGGCATCCGCCATATACGCGGCTGCCTGCTCGTGCCTCGTCAGGATATGCCTGACCTGCGAAGAGTAGAGGGCGTCGTAGAAGGGGGTTGTCTGCGACCCAGGTATGCCGAAGACGAGACGGACCTTCGCATCCTCCAACACCTTGACAGCGGCCTCGGCAGCATTCATCCTGATCGGTCCAACAGTCACTTCGGCTCAGCTCAATTAAGCTTGCTCAGCCGGGCGGACGGATGGCTGGTCGATGTGGCGGCCTGTCGGCCTAGTCTCTACGTGAAGCTCATGGCGCCTTGAAAAGCGACGTAGGCCTTCTTCCTCAGGTAGAGCACGGGGATACCGACCGCCCTGAGCCGCCTCTTCAACGCGGAGTCGTTAGTCGCAACGATAAGGCGTCCCTCCTGCGCGGTCTCAAGAATCAACTCGTCAGTAGACTTCCCCGGCTTGGCTCTCGATGGCAGAACGGTGCAGCGCTTCGCAAGGTCGAGGGCAAGCTGGGCTGCTCTTCCACGTCTTCCAGGCTGCGCCGCGAGTCTCTTAAGCTCCTCAACCGTCTCGGAGAGGATGACGTACTCTGTTCTCGCGTTGATGGCGGCATCGATCCCTTGGAAAACGTCCACGTGGAACTGAGCAGGCATCATGAGGAAGTTCGAGTCGAGGAGCACCTTCACGGGCATCCTAGGCTACCTCAGGACGCCGTAGCCTATGAGCCTCCACCGGTCGCCTATCCTTCGGCTTATCGCAACCCTCTGGCCCTCTGTTGCGCAGACGGGTCGTCTGAGAGGTATCTCCACGCGGTCCTTCTTCACGTCGCTCACGATGCCCGAGGTCACCGCCGTGGCAACGTTCAGCAGGAGCGCTTCACCGACCTTGATCTGGCTTACCTTCACGAGTTCAGCTGTGCCGACCGCTCTTTCGAAGAGTGTCACGTCGAGGGTCAGCTCAGACCATACCTCAGGGAGCGACCCAGGCTTTCCGAGGAGGTTTCCCACGAGTTTATCGGCCTTCGTCAGGCTCGGGTCGAGCTTCGTCCCTACTCCTACGAGCCCGCCGGGGGCGGCCTTCTCAACCCTACGTGTGCCGTAGTGGAGGCTCACCACCGTGCTGAAGAGGGGCTCGTAGGCGCCCTTCTTCTCAACCCTCATCCCAGGCCTGATCTCGACCTCGTCGCCTACGCTGAGGACGCCCTCAACCATCGAGCCTCCGATGACGCCGCCTACGAGGTTCGCAGGCCTCGTCCCCGGCTTATTCACGTCGAACGAGCGGACTACCAGCATCCGCCCGGGCTTCGAGGGGTCACGTTGAGGCGTCGGGATCTCCTTCTCCAAGGCCTCGATGAGGTAATCGATGTTCGCCCCATGCTGGGCCGAGACGGGGATGATGGGCGCATCAGCCGCTATGGAGCCCCTCGTGAAATCCACGATCTGCTGGTAGTTCCTCTCGGCAGTCTTGCGGTCTACGATATCGATCTTGTTCTGGACGATGACGAGGCGCTCCATCCCCATTATCTCCACGGCGGCCAGATGCTCCCTCGTCTGGGGCTGCGGGCAGGGCTCATCCGCCGCTATGACGAGGATAGCCCCGTCCATCACGGCGGCGCCGCAGAGCATCGTAGCCATCAATATCTCGTGCCCAGGGGCGTCGACGAAGCTCACGGTTCTCAGGAACTCCGCAGGGCCTCCGCAGCCCGAGCAGGTGGGCTTCGCCGAGTAGCACCTAGGCGGCGGGCAGACCGGGCACCTGTAGAAGGCTGCATCGGCGTAGCCCAGCTTGATCGTGATGCCTCTTCGAAGCTCCTCGCTATGCCTGCTCGCCCAGACGCCTGTCAGGCTCTCTACGAGCGTCGTCTTCCCATGGTCGACGTGACCTATCGTGCCTATGTTCGCCTCAGGAGGCCTAGGCGGCGCAGCCGTCATCGTTCAGGCTTTCCCCCAGCCTCCCCAGCCGGCGCCTTCTCCTCGGGCAGAACCTTCAGGTTAACCTGCAGCACATCCTCCGTTATCATGTTCCCCCTGATGAGCTTCCGCCTCCTCTCGCCTCGTCTACGCGGGTTGAAGCCCGGCCCGCCGGTCAGCAGAACGGTCTTCTTCGCTCCGCCCCTCACGTTTGAGCGAAGCGGGAAGCCGTCTTTGTCGCTGGCGCCTGTGATGAGCAGGAGTCGCCCCCTGAGCCCGATGACGGAGCCGTCCAAGGTCTCTCCTAGCCGTCTCCCTATGAATGGGACGGCGTTCACACCCTCAACCTCGACGCTCTTGGACTTACCCGTCTCAGGCTCGGAGATTACGAGCTTGAACCTGGCCAAGTTAGGCCTCCAAGCAAGTGGATAGAATAGCCATCCCAGGGCTCTTTTAAATCTTCCTTGGTCGCGGCCTGTCAGGAACACGCCGATACGAGGCAACGGAGATGCCTCACGAGAACACGTTCCGAGGGAGTCGTCTGAACGAGCCTCGCCTTTGGAGAACCTAGGCGTTCTATCGCGGGAAGCGGAGCAGGCTTAGTAGGGGAGGCTCCACATAGATTGAGCCACGATGGAGAGGGCTGAGCCGAGCGCTATCATGAGGCCGTCCCCGAGGCCCATTCCGACCAGGATGAGGGGGGCGGCTCTCCTCCACGCTTCTGGGCCCATCCGTTTCCTGAGGTATCCTCCGATGATGCCTCCGACGACAGGCAGGATCGTGGACGAGGGCACTGTGTTGAGTCCCGTCACCATGGAGATGAGGAACCACGGTGCGCCTAACAGGAGATCGGTGGCGACGGCTATCGCGGCGCCTACGGCGGCGGCGCCTAGGATAACCTCAGTCTTGAAGAGGACGCCGGTCCAGAGCCACTTCGTCCACCTGGCGCTCTCAAGAGCCATCACAGGCCAACCTGTCAAGGTGAACTTGTAGATGTAGGACGGTATTGGGGCGGTCTGCCAGAAGACGGTGGCGTAGAGGAAGCCGAAGAAGAGGCCGACCGCGGCGGCGAAGATGAACCCTTTCACGTACTCCGCGATGTTGACGCCGCAGATCTGGCCCATCCTAAGCTGGGAAGCGTGCCCTGCGCCTCCTTGGCTGAACATCATGAAGTCCCTCGCGAACCACGCCTTAGGGTCCTGGTAGCCGCTGTAGTAGACGAGGGACTCTCTGAGGAAGGGCACGTAGAAGCCGCCGAACGTGACGCCTGCCGCGTTAGCCGCCACCATAGTGGCGAAGAAAGACCAGCCCATCACGAAGAGGAGGACGAGCCACACGGGGAAGTCGGGCACAAGCACGTAGAACAGGGCGACGGCGAGGCCGCTGGAGACGAAGAAGAGCGCCAGCAGAAGCTTAGGCAGGAGTCCGCCAGCTCCGCCTTCGGGCCCGCTCAGCCCCCTCCCTATGGAAGCGAAGATCCGGGCGACCTGACGAGGCCTCAAGGCCATCGGGACGAAGGCTGCGGCGATCGATAACCCTATCGTGACGCTCGTCCACCAGTAGAGGCTCGACCGGGCGAAGTTCCAGCCTAGCCCGTACTTGGGCGCCCAGTCAGGCCATATCCCGTAACTGACGAGGAGGGCGTTCCCTGCGCTGTACGCGGCTACGCTCGTGACGGCCATCACGACGAGTATCTTCAAGGGCACGACGAAGCCTGTGGCGAGAGTGATCCAGGAGAAGTCTATGCCGAAGGAGGCGCCAGGCCACCTTCCCTCGATGAGGTAGGTGAAGTCCGTGATACCCCGCGGAAAGAGCTGGAGCACCTGGATGCCTGTAAGCCCAGGCAGGAACCAGGAGAAGAAGCTGTACAGGATACCGAGGGCGGCTGAAGCCATGAGGACCTGTTTCCCGCCGGGATCGGCGCCGGAGATGACGAGTATGCCCCGGGCGCTCGCTGACGCCGCGGGGAAGTCCAGCTTCTCGACGACCCCGTACCGGTAGTAGGCGAAGATCCCAAGGGAGAGGTCGCAGACCAAGGTAAGCCCGAAGACGACAAGCCCCAGGGAGGTAGGTATGACCATCGGAGCCGAGAAGAGGCTGCGGGCGCTGTAGGCGACCAGCCCCTCTGCTCCGTGGGGAGCCCAGAAGGATGGAATGTACTGCGCCAAGCCTAGCTCCTCGATGATGTAGCTGTTCGCGATGTAAAGCCGGTAAATCGGTAGGATGAAGAGGGTCGCCGTCCCGACCGTGGTGGGGTAGAAGGCGAAGATGACGAAGGTCTCCTTCGCCGTCAAGTCACGTCCGAAACTCCTAGCAAGCCACGTCCAGAAGATGACGACAAGCCATAGGACCTGGCCTCCCAGCGAGGTGAAGACGACTAGCGAGTAGCCTAAGCCCAAGCCGCCTCCATGAGCCATCAGGCTGAGCGTGATGAGGCCCTCAGAGCCGACTAGGGTGAGGTACAGGATCAACGGCTGGACTACCGCTGCGGCGAAGACGAGCGCTGAGACCGACCGCCAAGTGATCGCCGACTCCCGAGCGCCTGTAGCTGTCACCGAGGAGACACTAGCCAAGCGTCGTCACCTCCTTGACGATGCCTCTCATGGGATACCCCCTCCTTCAGGGGCCTTCTCCGTCTTCTCGAAGGCTTCCTCAGCCCTCTTGACGTAGGCCTCTTTCTGGTCGTACTTCAACGCCCTCCAGACGAGCAGCTGCTTCCTCAACGCGTCGATGAAACGGTAGTTCGCGAGCACCCAGGGCTCCCTATTCCCTGAGATGCGCTGGAGGTTCACCGAGAACACGCGTGTATCGCCGGTTCCCGCCGCGGTGACGTACACCCTCTGGACGAGGCTCATATCGAACGGCGCAAGCCTCGTCACGAAGACAAGCGACTTCCCAAGCTCATCCTCGCCGTAGCTGATGCTGCCTGGGTCTACGGCGAAGACCCCGTACGTCGCGGTGGAGGCCCCGACGAACTCGCCGAGGTAGAGGAGCGCGCCCCCCGACTCCTTGACATCCAAGGCGAACGGCAACGGGATAGACCAGTTGTCGCCGTGCGGCGAGGTGGGGATCTCCCAGCGTCTCCTGAGCGAAGGCGTGGCCAGCTGTGACGCCTTCAACGCCGGGAAGAGCGTCGAGAGCAGCGCAGTGAGGGCGGTGACCCCTACCGCGACGACGACGAAGGTAGAGGCGTAGTTGACCGAGAGCCCCGCCGGCCTAAGGTGGAAGTAGTTCAACGCGGCTATCAGGACCATGCTGACGAGGTAGCCGAGCGTCGCGCTGACGACGCCGAAGAGGACTGACTCCGCGAGGAACATCCCCGTGATACCCCTCGGATTGATCCCGAGAGAGCTGAAGATATGGATCTCCCTCGTCCGCTCGTAGACGGAGGCCAGCATCACGTTCAGCACGGTGAAGGCGACGATGATGAACGGCACGAGGAGGAACTGGCTTCCCGCGACGCCGTAGAACGTGAGCGGGTTGAAGAAGGTCAAGGTGCCGTTGAAGCCAGCGTAGACGCCTACGCGGCGCATCTGGAGCGCAAGGTTGAACGCGGAAGGCAGCACCTTCGCGTTGTCGTCGAAGCTGGCCGCTATGCTGAAGGGGAAGAAGTTGAACTGGCGGAGCAGTAGGCTGTACGGAACGATCAGGAGCTTATCCGCTGGGAGAAGATGCGGGTATCCGCCCTCGAAGGTGATCGGCGCGAGGTAAGCCTGGTCTAGGTCGGTGAGCGTCGCCCACTTCTTGGGGTCGTAGATACCCACGATCGTCAGGTCGAGGCCGAGCCATGGAACCGTGTCGCCCACAGTCTTGTTCAGCTGCTCGGCTAACGTCTTGCTTATGAAGACGACCTTCTCGTCGCCAGGCTCAAGCCAGCGGCCTTCGACCAACGCTTCGCTCACGCCGACGAACTCGTCCTCCCGAGGGCTCAGCCCTAGGACTCCGTCCGCGACGACGCCCTCGCCTATCCTGAAGCCTAACGGCTCGACGATCCACGTCCTCTCCGAGACCTTGGCGTCCATCTTGTGGAGGGCTTCGAGCACACGGGCCATCTCTTCAGATAGCGGGTTGTACTCGGCGTCTCGGATTAAGAGGCCGCTGTACCTCGTCTGGCCAGGGCTCGCCGTGGTGATGATCAACGTGTAGAAGGACGCGGAGGTCAGGACGATGAGGCTTGTCACCATGATTATGAGCGAGAACAGCGTCAGGGCGGTGCGGAACCGGCGTTTACGCATATTCTCGATCCCCGTTGAGAACGCGAGCAACGTGGTGGCGGCCCGAGCTGACTCGATGTAGTGGAGACCTAGGGCCTTCACCTGCTGGGCCTTCGTAGCTTCAGACGCCCCGCCTGAGACGTTCAGGATGACCGCGAAGCTCAGGACGGCTACGCCAGCCGCGATCATGATCATGAAGACGTTGAAGGCTATGTGGAAGCCAGGATGGAACGCGTAGAGCGTAGCCACCGCGATCAGGAAGATGATTAAGAAGCCGAAGACACGCCTCAACCCCTCCAGCCTCGGGGATACCAGCTTCTGAAGCAGGAGGCTGAAAGGCATCATGAGGAGGAAGAAGAAGACCACCGTGCTGATGACGTCGATGATGAGAGACATACTCGCCTTGTACGCGGTCCGCTCGTAGGCCCAAGCGGAGGTCGCGGCGGCGATGGCAACATCCCACTCTTTGGCGTTGAACGCGGCCTCTGCGACCGCCATCCGCTGCAAAGCCCGGGGATGGTAGTCCTCGATCTCAGCGCTGAACGTGTTCCTCGCCGCCATCAGGTCTATCCTGCTGCCGGTGAGAAGGATGAGCTGCTGCGCGACGACGTAAGGCGTGTAGGTGATGAAGAGCGTCTCCCCATGCGAGGCGGTGTAGCCTGAGCCCGTAGGATGCTCCCTCGTCATGTTCGACAGGATGGCGAGAGGATACGTCGTCGTCCCCATCATCACGATCAGCTCCGTCGGAATACCTACGGGGATGAACGCCATCACTTCAGCCCCCTTCACGTCCTCTGAGTGCTGCAGGTTCCAGCTGTGGGCGAGGAAGTTGTAGTTCTGAACCCCTATCGCGGTGATGCTCGCGGTGCTGGGGTCCATCAGGCTGAAGAGGACGAGGCTGCCGCAACGGAAGACCGGAAGCCAGATCTTCGTCACCTCGTCCGTGATCCACGTATACGCCCCTCCAGGCGTCTGCGCCGTGGGAGGAGGCGTTGGGTAACCCTTCCCCAAACCGTAGATGCCGAAGTCCGTCGCGTAGAGGACGCGGCTGTCCTCCGGGTCGACCACGTACGCCTCCTGCCTCACCGCGGAGTAGGGCTTCACACCCTTCACGACGAACGCCCCGGAGGCGTCCGGCTTGATGTAGATGTCGAAGGTAGGAGGCTCCCTGATGGCTTCACCGGCGAACTGGACCTGCGACGCTTGGAAGGCGAGGTTCCACTGCACGTGAACGATTGCGTCCGGGTTCTCGAACGGGTCGTACCACGCCGTGGTAAGGTTGTAGAGGCCCACGTTACCCTCGATTATCGCGAAGCCCCCGTCGGCGGCAAGCCGCTCCGGAGCGCTCGAGACGAGGAGCGTCGACTCCTGGGCGAACCCGTAGATGCATCCTACCACCATCTCGACCTGCGGCTGGAGTGTGGCGTAATCGATGAACTCGGGCAGGTCCTTAGGGGTCTTCTCCCTCTGCCGTAGCGCGTTGGTGGTGTGGAACATCATGCCTATGCCGCCGGCGAGAGTGTAGGGGTCGGTGTCGAACATCATAGGATTAGGGTCGCTGATAGGCTCCGTCGGGAACATCGCGGAGAGGACCCTGTACGGTCTTCCGGTCTGTTCGCGCATAGCTCGGACGTAGACCTCGATCACCCTGTCGTTTACCCACGGGAACCTCCTGCCCTCCACGCTTGTCCGGTACTGGTATATGCTGCCCTTCGCGTAGATGCCCAGCTGCGGGCTATCGTAGGAGAGGTCTATGCCGACCATCATCTTGATGATGGAGCCGATCTCGTAGAAGTGGCTGTCCACGAACTCCCGGGCGCCAGCCAGGCCTTGGCCGTGCCCTGCGAGGAAGACGAACTTCACGCTCCGCGTCGGCGCGAACTGAGGCTCGGAGAAGAGACGAGCGATCTCGAGCGCCGTGGCCAAGTTGACGGCCGCCGTAGCCCCGGGCGCTAAGCTCGGAACCACAGAGTAAGAATCGTACGGGACAGCTACGAGGATGAACTCATGCGGCGCTACGGTCCCCTCCTTGACCGCCACGATGTTGGGGACCTGAAGGTTCTCCCAGTGCATCCGGGAGTTAAGCCTCACCTCGACAGGCCCCTCTCGAGCGATCAGGTCCCTAAGCCAGAGCCCATCGCTCCGCCTGACCAAGACGCGTGGGATAGGCGCCGGTATCCCCAGGGATTTCCCAAGGGACTCCACCTGAGTCGAATCCTGAGGTTCGATGAAGACTATGCCCTTAGCTCCGAGCATAGCCGCGTTCTTCCAATACCACCGGGAGTTGTACTCCAACAGGACGATGTTGCCCTCGACCTCCTTGCCAGCCATCTCGGCGAGGAGCGCACCGCCACCGTAGATGAGGCGCCCAGTGATCCCCTCACGGGGCGTAACCGAAGGGTTCACGGTATTCGGCACGAGAGGATACGCTTTCAACGTCCGCGCGGAGCCCCCCTCCACGCTGAGAACTTGAAGCTCGCCGCCGTCGTCGACCGGGACCGTGATAGTGACGGTCTCCTCTAAAGGCGTATAGCCGTAGTTAGCGAGCTGAGCCTTAATGTAGTCAGCAGCCATCCAGAAGCCTGGGCTGCCGGTGAATCGGCTGGGCGTCTCCGCGTCAGGCATACTCGTGAAGGCCTCTACGTCACTCCTTATCCGGTCCATCTGGACCGCGTCGAGGATAGGCCTGAAATCGATAGCTTCCTGCCCAAAAACCGGTAAGGAAGATGGGAAACATGCGAAGACGAGTAGAACTAGCAGCGCGCACAGCCGGAAAGGCTTACGAGGCATCCTCTTACACGCAGCTGAGGTAAAATCAAGTTACAGGCGAAGGTTATATAAGCGTTCCCGAGGTAGAAGCCCGCTGTTCTATCCCATGACACTGTCGACGGTCTGGGTGCTTTGTGAACTGATCTCAGGAAAAGGACATCGAGGCCCGTGGGAGGCTGTATCCTAAAAGTCTGCTTTGCCCCCTGCCAGGAGGAGTATGGGTCGGTGAGCATGGTACCCTCAAGATCGTCGAGTCTAGAACCGTGTAATCGTAGCTCAGAAGCCAAAGGGCTCCGAGGAGCCCCGTGAGAGCCTCCCTTACGAGGAAGCCGTAGTTCACCTCCCAGTAGCTTAAGGTCGACCTTGGGAATCCTCTCGTGGAAGTATAGCGAAGAGCAGCCCTCGGCGTATCTCAAGCTCAGCTTGCACATCTCCCTGAAGGCGAGGACCTCCAAGTAGAGCCTCGCAGGCCTTACAGGCCTCCTCCTACCCCTCCCCCTCATCCTCGATTCGAGGCTGAAGGATTCGAGGGCGAGGTCGAGGATCCCCAGAAGCACCCTGACGTCGTATGCCGTCCAACCCATCTCCGGAGCATGGAACCTACAGCGTAACCAGATGCACGTCAATTGCCGGACATGCCCCACGGTCCATAACTCTTTTAAGGGAGATACGGTAGGACGTGTCCCACAAGAATCCCACCATGTCGGTGTCGTCAAACCATGAAGGTGAGCTTCGCCCTCCCTAAAGGCTCCTTGGAGAAGGCGGTCTTCGACCTCCTTGCGCTCTCAGGGTACGTTATCAAGGGCCAAGAGCGGACGTACAGGCCTTCGATAAACGACCCCGGCATCGAGCTGAAGGTCCTGAGGCCTCAGGAGATCCCTGTCGCCGTCGCCGAGGGCCTACACGACGTAGGGATCACCGGTTCGGACTGGGTCCGAGAGACCGGAGCGGACGTAGAGCAACTACTCGACCTTGAATGCGGACAGGTGAAGCTTGTCGTGGCGATCCCGGCAGGTTGGAGCGACATCGACTCCTTCTCAGCCCTGCTTAGGAAGCTCTGGTCTCAGGGGAAGAATGTGAGGATATCAACAGAGTACCTGAACCTGGCAGCGGAATACGTCAGGCAGAACGAGGCGTACAGAGAGAGCTTCGGCGAGGCGGAGCCCGTCGTCGTGACGCCATGGTGGAGAAGGGGAGAGAACCCCAAGGTCAGCATTTACCTATCCTTCGGGGCGACGGAGGCGAAGCCCCCTGAGAACGCGGACGCCATCATCGACCTGACCCAGACCGGAACTACCCTCGAACAGAACAACCTCAAGGTCGTCGAGACGATAGCCGAATCCTCAGCCGTCCTAGTCGCGAATAAGGCCAGCCTCCGGAATCCCGAGAAGAGGGAGAAGATATACGATATACTGACGCTGCTGAAGGGAACAGTGGAGGGGAAACGGAAGATCCACATCTTCGTCAACGTCCGAGAGGAGAACCTCGACCAACTCCTCGGAAAGCTACCGGCTTTGAAGCGACCGACCGTAAGTCCGCTCGCCGGTAAAGGCTGGTTCTCCGTCAACACCGTCATCGACCGAGAAGAGTTCTTTGCAGTACTTCCCACGTTGAGAAGGCTAGCCCAAGGCCTTGTCGTCCACGAGCCTCAGCAGATCCTAGAGCTGGAAGAGATAGCTAAGAGCGAGAACAGCATCCCAAACTCAAGCAATCCATAGACATAGGGGTTTCACATCTATCTTTCCCGAAGCGTGGATACAGATATCTTTCCCGAAGCGTGGATACAGATGCCGTGCGGGCCCGGCTTACGCGTTTCGATGCGAGAGACCGGTATCATTTAGGCCAGACGCGGTCGAAGTAAGGGTTCTTCCCCGTCACAGAGAGCGGCATCCCGAGAGCCACATCTGCGTCTAGCAGCCCTAGGCTCCTCGCGGCGGTGCCTGCTGAGAACATGATCCTGTTGTCGAGGCCGAGTTCCATCGCCTTCTTCGCGGCCACTCCTAGGGCTATCCCAAGGTCGATGAGATAGAAGGCGCAGTTCGGCCCCATGTAGGCTGGGCCGGCCTTCTTCACGGCTGCGTCGAACTCCGCGCATGTGCTGTAGCCGCAGGCGCCGCAGTTTAACCCCTTTGACTTGAGCCCTTTCACGCCTATGAGAGCCACGGCGACAGACCTTCGTATCCCCTCAGCGTCCCTCGCGAAGGTAGGCCGCTTCTCCCCGAGGGCTTCCATCGCTTTCGCTAACGCCTCGACCTCCGCTCGGTCGGCGACGACAGCGGTGACGACCCGGTCGATCCCCCTCGCCTTCGGCGCCGTCCGCGCCACAGCCAGGATGGTCTGCGCGCCTTCCAGTGCTGCTTGCCTCTCGGCTTCTTCTCCCCTGATCGGCATAGAAGTCACGGCAGCTAGAGGACTGCGTCACGTTTAGGTCTTCCGGCGAGCCCAGCCAGCACCTCGTAGGTCTCAGGCCTGAGGAGGGTTGCTCCGCTGAGGCTTGACGTTATCCGAGCACATGCTTAATGAGCCGGAGATGGTTCTCTCCGAGGATCTTTCGGATCTCTCCGTCGGAGTATCCTCTAGCTGCGAGGCCTAGGGTGATCTGTGGCATCTCCGAGGCGTCTCTTAGGACTGTGCCGCCTCCGTCGAAGTCGGAGCCTATACCAACATGGTTGATGCCCGCAACCTCGACGATATGGTCGACGTGGTCTAGCAGCCTATTCAAGGTGGGCTTCTTCTCGTCTACGAACTCTGGGACGAACGTGACGCCTATGACGCCGCCGTTGTCTGCGAGCGCTTTCAACTGGTCGTCGCTAAGGTTCCTGACATGGGGGCAGACCGCCTTCGCGTTCGCGTGTGAGTCAATGACAGGGCTCTGTGCTATGTCCATCAGGTCCCAGAAACAGGCCTCGCTTAGGTGAGCGGCGTCGATCAGTATGCCAAGCCTCTTCGACTCCTCGACGACTTGGACGCCGAAGTTGGTCAGCTTCCCCTGAGTCCTTTCGCCGACCCCGTCGCCCATCCAGGTTCTCCTATGCGTTGTGGGTTGAAGGCACCTCAAGCCGAGCCTGTGGAACATGCGTAGGATGCCGAGTTCGCCCTGCAGGCACAAGGTATGCTCCATGGAGCAGATGATCGCCGTCTTTCCCGCAGCCTTAGCTGCGAGAATATCCTCGCTGTTCTGGGCTAGGATGACTGAGCCATTGCTCACCTCGATCGCTCTGAACAGCCTGTCCATGACCCAGAGGTTGTAGGCCGTGTTGTTGACGAGGTGGTCGCCTATCTCCGCGAAGTTTCCGCTTATCGCGTAGAACGCCACGTCGACGCCGCCCCTCCTCAGCTTTGGGAAATCCGCTTGAAGCTCTGGAGGTTTCACTCCCCACTCCGCTAGGGACTTGACCCAGACAGTGTCGCAGTGCGCATCTACAACCAAGGTGCCCATATGGAGTTCGGTAACTCTCTCAGCCTCAGCGCGGTCCACTCTGCGGTGTTCTCTCCTCAAGACGCGACACTTCAAGAAGAACGAGTTTACCCTTAGCCACTTAGGGATTGCCCTAACTAACTATATCCGTCGATGGGGGCCCTCCTACACGCGAGCCCTGATGCCTCTGGGGCGCAGTTGAGGCTATGCCTTAGGTCGATCGGCGATGTACTCATGCTAGCTTCGGCCAGGTGGAGGGGTCCTCGAAGGGCGGCCGCCTGTAGAGGATATCTTCTACGTAGGCTCTGAGAGGTTCGGCGATGGACCAAGCCTGGGCGATGCAGCCCCCAGCCTTATGAGGGTAATCACCGTCAAATATCTCGCTTACGAACCCTAACCCGGCCTGGTAGGGTTGCTCCTCCAGAAGAGGTTGAAGGAAGCTCCTGTACGCGAGGCATCGCCGATGCTTCTCGTAGCCCCAGGTCTTGAGGAATGCCTTCACGAGGGGCCCGGCTAGCCAAGGCCAGACCGTACCGTTATGGTAGGCGAGGTCCCTCTCACGCTGGTCTCCGCGGCAGACACCTCTGTACCTTGGGTCTCCAGGGGATAGCGTCCTAAGCCCGTAGGCGGCCCAGAGCCTCGTCTGGACGAGGCGGACGACCTGACCCGCCATCGAATCGTCCAGCAAGCTGTGGTCTAAAGAGACAGCTAGGATCTGGTTCGGCCGGATCGAGGCATCGCGGTAACCGTCTACGACCACGTCGAAGAGGGACCCGGTCGCTCCGTTCCAGAAAGCGGCCTTGAAGCTCCTTGCAGCCGTCTCTGCTTCTGATAGGTAGCTCGAAGGGTTTTCGCCGAAGACCTCTGAGAGGAGGGCCATCGTCCTGAGGGCGTTATACCAGAGGGCTTGCACCTCAACAGCTTTCCCCTCCCTAGGGGTGACTGGGACGCCGCCAACCGAGGCGTCCATCCATGTAAGCCCGGGGCCATGACGGACCAAGCCGTCTGTATCGACGCGGATACCGTAATCTGTACCCTTTAGGTAGTGCTCTACGATCGACTTCAACACCGGCCAGAGGTGCGCCCTGACGAAACTGAGGTTGCCCGTATACTTGACGTACTGCAGCACAGCGTCCACGTACCAGAGCGAGGCATCTACGGAGTTGTAGCTCGCCTCGCCGCCGGGGCCTTCACCGAAGAAGTTAGGGATGAGTCCATTCCGCTCATGCGCGGCGAAGGCGACGAGAACCTGCTCTGCATCGCCGAACCTGCCCGTAACTAATGTGAGGCCCGGGAGCGAGATGAACGTGTCCCTTCCCCAGTCGCCGAACCAATGGTAGCCTGCGATCACCGACCTCGCCCGTGCTCGACCTTGAACGATGAAGGCGTCAGCCGCAAGGGCAAGCCACCGCGTCCATTCGCCACCAGGCCACAACTCACAGGAATGCCTGACGATCTCTCTGCGCCTTTCAAGCTCACGATCCCATACTTGTTCCAAGTTAGGTGGGCTCTCAACGGTTCTTGACGCCTCCTCTTCGCTTCGCGATGCGGAAGCCAGCAAGTAGAAGGGCTTCGATTCCCCTGTCCGGATGGGAATTCTGAAACAGCCGGGCACGTGGCAGTCATCGAGGTAGCTGTCTCCTCTCGCCTCGTCAGTCCGGTAGCGTAGACGCTTAACCCAGCCTGCCTCGAGGCTTGAGAACGTCCCTGCATCGCTGAGAACGGTTAAGTGAAGGCTGAGGTCGGGAAACCCGGCGACGAACCCGTTGCTGAACGCCTGCAGCTCGTAGGCCCAAGAGGAACGCTGTGAATCGTGCACCTCGTATATCCCGCGGCGGCTCGTTAGTGGACGTATCTCCAGCATGATATCCTCGTCGCTAATGTTGACGGCCTTATACCTGACCAGGGCAAGGTTCTCGCCTCGAGCTAATGCGACGCTTTTCAACAGCGTGACCCCTTGAGCCTCGAGCATAAAGCTGGGGAAGGGCGAGAGTGAGAAGCCTTGAAGTGAACGGAGCGCCTCCTCGTCCAAGCCGGTTGAGGAGTCATTCGCGGCCAAACGTGCCTCTCCGCCGCTGGGGCTGACCAGCAGTTCGTCGAGCTTCGCGAGTAGGAGCCTCCTTCCTACGGGCGGGTCAGTAGCCGCCACGAGAAGCCCATGATACTTCCTTGTGTTCACGCCGAGAACGGTGGAGGACGCATATCCGCCCAGTCCATTCACGACCAGCCACTCTGTCTGAAGAGCTTCATCCACCCGAGAGAGCCTGCTTGGGCCGAGGAACATAGAGGGCGACTCTCCCGCGATCTGCCGATGCTCCTCAGGAGCTGCGTTTCTGGGTTGCCGCATGAGCTTTCCGCCCCTCCTTCCTCGCCCCGGTAGCTGAGCTTCTGGACAGGCAAAGGTCCACCTTTTCCATATAAGACGAGGCTTGGAGACAAGGCGCCTAGAGGCGGACTGCTGCAGTACATGGTTTGCTCGCCGGGTTGGCTTCAGCATTAGCTTTCTGCGCGCGGCGTGGGTGTTCCGTGGAAAGCCTTAACCGCTTCAGTTAACCATGAAGCCTGAACGGCCGACGAGAGGATGGGGAGTTCATGAACCTTGCCGAGATGGAAGCTGTCGTGAAGGGAGAGATCGCGCAGAGGCGCGAGGAGGGGCGCGATGTCTCCAGTGTCGAACGGGAGTTCCTCGAGTCCGGCCTGCACTCGGTCGAGCAGCTGGAGAGACTTCTGAAGCAGCTGGACGCCCTCCAGCCTGAAGCGAGCTTCCCCTACGATGAACCCTCTACCCTGGACGAGATCAGGGCGCGGCGGCCTAAGGGCCCTAGAGCCCTAAGCCTATCGCTTTCAGACGAGGAGCTGCTCGACAGGATTCGCGGCGGCTGGCTGGCCCGCTGCGTAGGCTGCATCCTTGGCAAACCGGTGGAGGGGTGGACGCGCGCCCAGATAGAGAAGTACCTACGGTTGGCCGAAGCCTATCCGCTCCGGGACTTCTTCCCGTTGGTCTCGCCTCTCCCTGAGGGCTTCCCGCCGGCGCTCGTCGAGAGCAGGTGCCTGAAGGGCAGGGTCACGCAGATGGTGCGGGACGACGATACCGACTACACTATACTCGGGCTTCACATCGCGGAGACTTACGGCAGAGGCTTCACCACCAAGAACGTAGGCGAGGAGTGGCTGACCCACCTCCCTTACGGGCTCGTCTACACCGCGGAGCGCGTAGCGTACAGGAACCTGGTCAACGGCCTGTCGCCCCCTGAGACGGCTACGTACCGGAACCCCTACCGGGAATGGATCGGCGCCCAGATCCGCGCGGATATCTGGGGCTACATCTGCCCAGGGATGCCTGAGGCCGCCGCCGAACTCGCTTTCAGAGACGCGGCGCTCTCACATGTGAAGAACGGCATCTACGGCGAGATGCTCATCGCCGCCATAATCGCGGCCTCCTTCGCGACAGACGACCTCGAAGAACTGGTCTGCATCGGCCTGTCAGAGGTCCCGGCCCAGTCGAGGCTTGCTGAAGCGATCCAAGATACCGTCGCCTGGGGCAGGGGGGCCCAACGCTGGGAGGATGTCTGGGACAAGGTTATGGCCAAGTACGGGTCCTACCACCCAGTCCACACGATCAATAACGCGGCGATGGTGGTCCTCGCGCTCCTGATGGGTCAGGGAGACTACGAGAGGACCGTTACCACGGCGGTGATGTGCGGCCTAGACACGGACTGCAACGGCGCCACCGCTGGCTCAATCCTCGGAGTGATACTCGGGGCGAAGAGCCTACCGGAGAGATGGACCAGCCCGTTGAACGACCGGATCACGAGCTACGTCACAGGCTTCTACGACTCGCAGATATCGGAGCTGGCAAAGAGAACCTACAAGGCCGCAAAGACATTCCGCGCAACCGCTACCTAAGCCCATAGAAAGCCTCAACGGAGGCTATCAACTTAGGCTACTAGCTCTTCCTGTAAGTGTGTTTTCCCGTGGGATGGTATTACCCTCCCCGCTTCTATCCGTGGCTCTGGGCGGCGTCCCCAACCCCCCACCCGGACATCACGCAGCGATACCCCTGAAGGCTTAGCGAAGTTGAAGGTATGAAAGGCGTTTAGCCTTCCCGGCTTTCTCCTTGATGGCCCAGGCTGAGGCTGTTATGGCCTGCGATAAGGTCGGTAAGTTGAGTGAGCCGAAGCCGCGGAGCGGCCATCTTACTGTCCGCTTAGGACAGATGGATGACTGCCGCGTGTGGGCCGACCCAGGGACGAGAAGGGGGTGAAACAGGTGATAAGCGTAGGGATCGATGTAGGTAAGAGAAGCTTCCAAGCATGCCTTAAGGACGGCGCAGGAAGCATACTGGACGAGTTCTCCCTGCCTAACGACAGCCTTGGAGCCAGAAGGCTCCTCGAAGCCCTGAAGGACAGGGAGGCTAGGGCCCCTCCTGCCGGTCTTACGTGATGTAGCTCTGGCTAATCATGGCAATTGTAAGGTATAAGCTCTGCTCCCCTTGCTCAAAGTCATCCCTTCGCCTGCCTTTACACGTCCATCCTGAGGGCTTCGAGTAAGCTCCCAAGCGTCCAGAGACTCAAGCTCCTAGTAAAGCTTAAAACCGCCAACAACATTCTTGATTAAGGGCGGCTAAAACAAAATGGGGATGAGAAAAT
>JAWCPE010000014.1:19739-20932 GCA_038870415.1 Bathyarchaeia archaeon | reverse complement strand
TCTGAGCCGTCAAGGAGAAAGCCGGGAAGACTAAGCGGCCTCTCATACCTCAAACCCTAAGCTAAGCTGACAACTCCGTCGCGTCGTCCCGTCATCAGGCTTATTAGAGGCCCGTGACGATGCGCCGCGGTGGTTGAGCCCCCGAGCAGGTGGTTAAGTTGCTGACGAAGGGACAGCTGTTGAGCCGAAGAGTTAGGCAACTGGACCTCTCCGCGGTTGAGAAGGTAAGCGACCTCGTCGAGGCGATGGGGGAGACGAGCTACCAGAGCAGGAATCTGGCACGATGCCTAAACGTCTACGAGGCGATGCTCCGAGATGACAGGCGCGTCACAGCCTTCCTCGGCATTGCGGGAGCTATGGTGCCCGCAGGCATGAGGAAGGTCATCGTCGACCTTATGAAGAAAGGTCTAGTAGACGTGGTTGTCTCCACTGGGGCGAACCTCTACCATGACCTAGCGGAGGCTTCAGGTATCCACCACTTCCTGGGAAGCCCGGATCTCGACGATTCAAGGCTCAGGGAACTCTCAATCGACAGAATATACGATACGCTCGCAGATGAGGAGGGCTTCAGGAGGCTTGACGAGAAGATCGCTGAGCTTACGAGCAGCATGGAGCCGCTTGTATGCTCGTCGAGGCGGTACCTTCATGAGTTAGGCCTGAGTTTCCAGGATGAGAACTCGATCATGGCCACCGCGGCTAGACTGAACGTGCCCATCTTCTGCCCCTCCATCGCGGATAGCTCTATCGGCATCGCGCTCTCGAAGTACGAGTTGGAACATGCCTCGGAGAGGGGCCTCGTTATAAACACGATAAAGGACAACTTGGAAATGGCGCAGATTATGGCGCGATCCCCGCGTACTGGCGCGTTCCTCATCGGCGGGGGCGTGCCGAAGAACTTTGTGCAACAGACCTCGGTCGTCGTCAGGTTCCTAGGCCTCCAGCAGGAGGAGCCGGGCCACTCCTACGCGTTACAGATCACCACGGACGACCCGAAGTGGGGAGGCCTCTCAGGCGCGACCATCGAGGAAGCCATCTCATGGGGCAAGTATTCGCCCAAGGCGACGAGGGCCGTGGCGTACGTGGACGCAACCATCGGGCTGCCCATACTCGCAAAGTCCATCTTCGAGAGATGCGCGGATATCTTCGCAAAGCGCGGACGCCTCAGCTGCACGTGGAACGACTCTGTCCTCGTC
>JAWCPE010000014.1:18643-19729 GCA_038870415.1 Bathyarchaeia archaeon | reverse complement strand
GACATGAAGACGATCCCCATCGAAGCATAAGGGTTGCTCCCCCCTTACCGGAGGGGCTCCTCTACACTAAATCTTGGGGGCGTACACGTTACGGAGGGACCAACACACTTAGGGGCTGAGTGGCTGACCGCTGACGGATCATGCTGGACGGTTATCTGTCCGGCCGCCAGCTAGGCGGTGTACAGCGTGGGCGTCAGTCTAGCGCCTATCATCGTTAAGGCTGTTGTCTCTCTTGAGGCGTTGGAGGGGAAGAGCTTCGCCACGGACGGTAACAATGCCTTGCACCAGTTTCTCGCCTTGATACGTCTCTCCGATGGTTCGCCGCTCACGGATCAAGAGGGGCATGTCACCTCGCACTTGGTCGGCTTGATGTTCAGGACCACGCATCTTATGGAGGCCTACGACATAAGGCAGGTCTTCGTCTTCGATGGGAGACCCTCCGAGCTGAAGCGGAGGGAGATCGAGGAGCGCAAAGCCCAGAGGCAGAGGTCTCTCCGCGAGATGAGGGAGGCCCAAGAGCAGGGCGACTACGCGAAGGCGTTCAGGAAAGCCGTAAGAAGCGGCAGCCTCACAAGGGGAATGCTTCAAGACGCGAAGAGACTGCTAACCCTACTCGGGGTCCCGCACTTCGATGCCCCCGGCGAGGCTGAGGCGCAAGCAGCCCACATGGCGGCGAAAGGTGACGTCTGGGCTGCAGATAGCCGCGACTTCGACTCACTCCTCTTCGGCGCCCCTCGACTAGTACGGTACCTAACCATATCCGGGAAGGAGTTCCTTCCCAGCAAAGGCGTTGCCCGGCTGTTGAAACCCGAGGTCATCGAGCTGGACAACCTTCTTCGCCACCACGGCATAACACGCGAACAACTCGTCGACCTCGCCGTCTTGATCGGTACAGATTTCAACGCGGGAGTGAAGGGGGTCGGGCCTAAAGGCGCGTTGAAGCTTATCAAAGCCTATGGACGCCTCGAAGACCTTCCAGCTGAGGTTCAGTCCAAGCTGCCCGAAGACTACGAGGCGGTCAGGGAAGTCTTCCTTCACCCCTCCGTGACGGACGAGTACCCTCTAGAGTTCAAGGAGCCCGACGGA
>JAWCPE010000014.1:0-18633 GCA_038870415.1 Bathyarchaeia archaeon | reverse complement strand
CTCGCGGGAGAGGGTTCAGACGGCGCTAGACCGGGTCAAGAGGTCGTATGGACGGAGGCTGAGGCCTAGCCTTGAGAGATGGATGCCTTCAAGCCCCAAGCCGCAAGCGTGACGCTTAATGGGTATCAGGTTGACGCCTTAAGAGAGGCTTCAAGCATCTGCCTGGCATGGAGGAGACGGATGCTGCTCCCGTCCGTGTGAAAGACCGCACATCACCTACAAGGCATGGTCAGGCATCGACACGATAGCCCGATACCCTGAATCCACCCATCTCATCTCCGTTGGGCGAGGCATCGATCAGACAGCCTTCGGCTCTGTGCCAGATGAACGGAGCAAGAGGCTGGATGCGAGCTGGTGGACTCACCTCCTGCGGGATGTCGACGAGTACTGAAGGCTTCAAGCACCTAGCAGGGAGGAACTGCTGCAGAGGCTTCTCAAGGCCCGGGATGGGCTCACGGCTCGATACCCGCCTGATGAGAGGCTAAGGTACAATGGGGGAGGCTGGACTGCCGCGGTATCAGGCCCCATGGACTCGCCTCTAGACTGATAGGCTCCAGAGGCTACGAGAAGCTCCTGAGAGGCTTCCGTGCTTGTAACAGAGGACTCGCCTTGTCGCCCCTTAAACCTGGGGCTGCTTGGCTGAGTTGGCGTCTAGAGGGGTTGCCTACGCTTGAGGGTGGGCTAGGGGCTCCGTTTTGGCTGGGGCCTAGGGGGATGGTTCTTTCGGAGCCCCTCGCGCTTAACCCTCAATCCGTCCGGTTTGTTAGGCTACCTCACGTTGAGGTGCGGTTCGCCTACGTCTTTTTGCAGGTTTATAAGCTTTCCGTGCCGCCTACGTAAGCAGTTGCGATCAGTTTCCCTTGCGGCGCCTAGCACTTGGCGTGCGTACTTGCGGTTCGTAGAGAGTTATAAGCTCCAACTGTTGAACTGTTAGACCGGTGTAGGAGTTGACCCATAGACGCCCCCACACCGCTCGGAGAGGCCAGTTCATCATCATAGCTGCCGTCCTCATAGGCGTCCTCGTCATGACGACCGCCCTCGCGATAGGCCAACTGGCCACTGTGGCGAAGCGGCTGAACTACAAACCCGTCAAGGAGACGATACTCGCCATCACCAGCGACCTAGACCGGGCCCTAACGCACGCCTTGAGCGCCGCCAGCCTCGCGTATAACGCCTCCGGGTACGACGAGCAGTCAGCCAGCGAGGAAGGCTACAGGTTCATAAGCGCATGGACACGCTCCGTGCTCACCGCCTACTCCAACCTAGGCCTCGAGATGAAGCTTACACCGGCGCAGGACGGCTACACGGACGTAAAGTTCCTCTTCGACTGGGGAACCACGACAGGCCTCAGCTATGCGGCTACAAAGTTCCACATGAACGCGACCGCCCTAGGCTTCACAGGATGGAAAGGGGAGAGCGTCAAAGCCGTCATCCTCCAGATGAAACCAGACACGATCACCGTCCAGGAGACCCCACTACCCGGAACGACCACCGTAAGCTTCCAGCTTACCGACGAGAACGGCGCCCCCATCTCCGATGTGGCGGAAGAGAACCTCCAAGCTTTCATCCACCTCACGCAGGGCTACTGGGTCCGCGCCCAGGGGCTACGCCTGAGCTATCTGGGAGCAGGCATCTACACGCTCACGATGTCGCCGCGCCTGAACAGGCAGAGCCCAGGCATCATACTTGCAGCCCAGACGCCTGACGACCGGGTACTCGTCCAAGCCTACTACTTGGAAAACGAGGGCGCCACGCAGACCTTCCAGAGCCAAGGCCTAAGCGAAGAGGGGGCCCCAGACGAGGATGAGACCAACAACGGCAGCATCCAGGTAGGCGACCTCACCTTCGACGCGCTCTCCGAGACGACGACGCTGACGGAGGGCACCTACAGCCTAACCTTCACCCCGCCCCCGGGGTACGTCTTCGTCAACTGGACCGCTACAGGGAACATCACGGTTGAGAACCCGTACAGCCCCGAGACGACCGTCACCGTGACCGGAGGCGGGAACCTGACAGCCTTCTACCAAGCCGCGGTGCCTCACCTGCTCGCAGGGTGGAGCGAGCAGGTCGGCGGCGGAAACCCGAAGCCAGGACTGCTCAGCCTCAGCGACACCCAGGGCCAGAGCCTCGCCTCCGGCCAAACGATAACGTACCAGTATGATGACCCAGGCCTGTACGTCGTAACGTACACCCCGAACTCAGCTACCCTCTTCCTCAACTGGAGGTCGGAGGGAAACGTCACTGTCGAGTCGCCCTTCACTCAGTCGACGAACGTTACGGTCGGCGAGGGAGGCGGGAACGTGATAGCGGTCTACCAGCCGCTCAGCTCCCTCTCGCTGAGCAGCCTCGAAGAGGACGGCAGAACCTTCAACCTTGGAAACGTGACGCTCGAAAACCAGAACGGCCAGACTATACTGCGAGGCCCCGCCCCTCAGACCCTCTACAACGTTACCTCCGGAGATAAGTTCACGACGGTCTACGCCCCAGAGAACGGCTACGTCTTCCTCTACTGGCAGACCCTTGGAAACGTCACCTTCCGAAGCGGCTCCGACAGCTGGAGCAACCCGGCGAAGGTGACGGTCGGCCAAGGCGTCAACGCCCTGATAGCCATCTACAGGCAGGTCGCCGATGTCCAGCTCAACAGCGAAGACTGGGAGGGTCTCTCCGTCAACCAGGGCTGGACCACCTTCAACGGCACCGACTACACGCTTCCCACAAGCCTCGACGACATCGCCGCACGCAGGTACGACGTCGCCTTCACTCCGCGGCTCTCCAATCAGACGTTCCTATGGTGGAACGTAACCGGAGCCGCGCGGGTCGGCAACAGCACGAGCGCCTCCACATGGGTTGAGGTGAACGGCGACTGCAACCTCACAGCTGTCTACGTTACGGGCATAATAGAGCCTCCGCGGCCCCCAGGCGGGCCCTGGGACATCCTCTACGTCGACAGCGGCTACATGATAAACCCCGTCTTCCTCTGGACCCAAGACCCGGGCAAGCTGGCGCCGAGCTTCAGCATGGGCAACGAGAAGCTCGCCGCGGTGCTCTACTCGCCCCTGACGCCGAGGCTCTCCATCGCCGAGCTGGTCAACGTCTCCGTCATCGTGCGGCCTAACCCGCCTAACAGCGTCAAGGAGGTCTACGTGGAGCTAGGCTACATCTACAACGGCACCTACCACCTGATAGGGAACGAGTCGAAGCCCGTCAGCGAGGTCTGGGGCATATACACGCTCAGGATAGACCCGCTGCAGGGAGACTACGTTAACAACGAGCCGCTCATCGTGCCTGAGGGGAGCGTCCTCCAACTCCTAGTCGTCCTGACGTTCTACAAGGAGTACACAGGCTGGGGCACCTTCTTCCTCTACTACGGCTACCTCAGGCCAAGCCAAGTCGAACTGGGAGGCGTAGTCCTACCGTAACAACCCGAGGGAGGTGAGACGCATAGTGTCAGGAAGAAGAAGCAGGTCGACGCTGCGAATCGCTTGGAGACTCGCCCTAACATCCTCGCTCGCTCTGATAGTCTGGGCTGCCACCTTCGCGGTAGCAGTCTCGATTCTCTCTTCAGGCGCACCGGTCGCCATGGCAAAGCCGCCGAAGGGAGCCGCCAACGCTGACCCCGATGGCATCCAGATCACCTGGGACGCGAGGACCGAGACGGTGACCGTGAACTGGAAGGCTCAGTCCGGCAGCGGCGTCTCAAAGGTCACAGTCTACATAGTCGTCTACCGCAACGACGTCCCGCAGTCATGGAGGGAATACAGCTACGAGTATAAGGCCCCCTACCAGAAGACGCAGAGCGGCGTCTCAACCTGGAGCGACGCACCAGCCGCCTCAGGCGACACCGTCTGGGCACGCCTACTCGTCTACAGCCCTAAGAGCGGAACGCCTGTAAGCGATACAAATGACGCGTTGCCCATCCCGTAGCCCAGCCAGCGACATACCCCTTCTCTTCTCAGACGGCTGGACGTGTAGGGTCTCATCCGTAAAGCCACCTTGCTACGAGCGGTTCCCGCTAACGGTCGAGAAACCGTAAACGTCACCCTCGCAGGTAGAGACGGTGAACTAGGCATCCTAGACATCAGTTCTTATGGAATCTATCATCGGAGGATGTTAGCTCAAATGTTGACCAGGCAGGATGAAGACCTGGACTCATGCTAGGCTTGGCTATACTAGGGATATCTCGATGTAGACGTCTTCGGGGACCCTTATCCTCATCAGTCGTCTCATCAGCCGCTCGTCCGCGTTTACGTCTATCAGCCTTTTATGCACGCGCATCGTCCACTTATCGTACGTGTGCGTCCCCTCGCCGCAGGGGCTCTTCCGCGTAGGTACGACCAGTCGCTTCGTTGGGAGAGGGATGGGGCCCGCTACTTTGACGCCTGTCTTCTCGGCGATGTCCTTGATCTCGTCGCAGACCTCGTCCAGCTTGCTGCGGTCCGTCGAGGTCAGCTTAATCCGAGCGGTCTGAACCAAGCCGAGTCCCACGTAGACACGAGAGGGCTTCATATAACCCTTACTAGGAACGATTCCATCGAAAGCATGGGACTCGCCCCAGCCTACCTGGCTGCCCTAACTGACTGAGGCATCTCGCCGCGAAACGCCAACGGCGGCCTGGAGGTAATACCATCTCACGGGAAGACGCTGCGACACGAACGAGAGACCGGCCAGACAGATAGGCGATGAGAACCGGCCTCCTCGGCGCGCCAAGCTAAGCGAGAGAGCGAGCTAACCCCGCGTGGATCAACGCCGGAGAACTCCCGAGGACGAATCTGGACGTAAGAGCACCGTCTCAAAGGGCGGCGCGTCTGAGACTCATACCGCGCCCTCTCCGTGAGATGACCTCAGTCAAGGTCCGGCTCTGGTTGAACTCGAAACCCTCTTATCGCACGGGTTCTTCATGGCCTTCCAAAGGGGCGGGAGTGCTGTCGTACAGTCGCCGGGTTACAGGTCTCAGAAGGAGCATGGCGGAGAAAGGCTGTGATGCGTTTCTATGCTCTGAGCCCAGCAACGTCCTATACTTAACAGGTTTTCCGCATGGGCTACTTGTCCTGCCGCTCGATGCGGAGCCCGTCATGTTCGTCGTTCCGCTGGAGTACCTAGCCGCGTGTGAGGCCGCGGTCAGCTGCCAGGTTCAGAAGGTCCCAGCTGGAGAACGAGCTCTGAGACACGCTGGGCAGAAGCTCAGCGAGCTAAAGGCGAAGAGAGTATGGTATGATGCGCTCCAGTCTCAGGACTTCTCCGACCTAGTCTCCGACCTCAGAGGCATCACTCCAGAGCGCGCAGCGGAGCGGCTCTGGGCCCTCAGAATGGTCAAGGACGACGAGGAGCTGGCGAAGATGAGGGAAGCCTCGAAACTCGCTGTTTACGGAATGGCTGTGGCAGCTGAGACGATCGCTCCGGGCGTCACGGAGCTACAAGTCGCCGCCGAGGCGGAGTACGCCATGAGGATCAAGGGCTCCGAGGGGGCAGCCTTCGAGACGTTGGTCTCTTCAGGCGCTCGCTCCGCTATGCCCCACGCCACGGCGTCCCGCAAGACGATCGTGAAGGGCGAGCTCGTAACGGTCGACCTAGGCGCAACCGTAGGAGGCTACCGTTCCGACCTGACCAGGACGTTCCAGACCGGCGCGCCGACCGAGATGCAACTCGAGGTCGCAAGGGCCGTCCTACAGGCTCAACGCTCCGCCAGAGAGGCCGTCAAAGAGGGGGCCCTATGCGGGGAGGTCGACGCCAGGTCTCGCAGAGTCATAGAGGCGGCGGGGTACGGCGAGGCGTTCGTCCACTCCGTCGGCCACGGGATAGGCCTCGACGTGCACGAGCCACCACGGCTAGGGCCGGGAAGCGCCGAGGCTCTCAAGGAACGGAACGTTGTAACCGTCGAGCCGGGCATCTACCTGGCAGGTTTAGGCGGTTTCAGGAATGAGGACATGGTAGTCGTGCTGAAGGACGGGTTGGAAAACCTAACCGAAGCTGCGCCAGTTCCATTCCCCTAGCTGAGCACTCTGCCCAGCGTTCACTCTTTGCGTTGAATCCATCTGTATTTATCTCTTGTCTTCCCCTTGGCTGCATCCTGAAAGTCTGCTCTGGACTCTCTGCCCGGTCGGCTGCAGGTCGATGCGTACTCGTGCCCTCGAGAAGAGCTGCAAACCGTCTAGAACAGGGCCGTTTCCTCTTCAAGCCCCGCCTCTCTGAGGGAGGCTTGGCAGCTACAGCTCTTCTTGACCGGTATCAGGGCAACCGCTCTCGTCACGACTTCGCGGAGTAAGGCTGACTTCTCCTGCATAACTCTGACGACCTCGCGTGTGGTGACCCTGTCCTGAAGCCCAGCCGCCATGTTTGAGACGATGCATATGCTCGCGTAGCAGATACCTAGCTCCCGCGCGAGGGCAGCCTCCGGGCAGCCTGTCATCCCGACCACGTCGCCGCCGAGGGAACGGTACACCCTAATCTCCGCAGGCGTCTCGTACCGAGGGCCCTCAGTGCATACGTACGTGCCCCTCGGCCAGATGTTTCCCCCCGACTCTTCCGCCGCGCGGATGAGGGCCGCCCTGATGTCCCTGCAGTAGGGCTCCGTGAAGTCAACGTGAAGCACCGGTTTCCCCTCGTAGAACGTGTTAGCCCTACTCTTTGTGAAGTCCAAGAGGTCATCAGGGACGACCAGGTTGCCTGGCTTCACAGCGGGGTTGAGGGCTCCCACCGCGTTCGTTGCGATAAGCCTCCTAACTCCAACTCGGTGGAGGGCCCAGATGTTCGCCCTGTAGTTGACCCGGTGAGGTGGCAGGCTATGCCCGGCTCCGTGCCGCGGAAGGAAGACTGCAGGTCGCTCGGCTATGCGGCCCATATGGACTGTAGGCGCGTCTCCGAAGGGCGTCTCTACCTTCCGAGCCTCGTCCAGTCTCAGGGCCGTCTCGAAGCCGGTTCCTCCAATGACGCCTATCGGATGCCCGTCTTCCATGTTCACGCTTCGTCAACCCTGGTGAAGTACCCTGAGAAACGCAGCTTCAGCCTATGGACGATCATGATGCTCAGGATCGTCAGGAGGATGCCCAGTATCACCCATGTGAAGAAGGCCAACGCCGTCGGGTCTGTCACGCTGTCCGGAATCACCCTGAGTACGGTCGTCGCGTTCCTAAGCGTAAGCGATACGAGGATGGCGGCGACGACGCCTACGGAGCTGGACCACATCTTCTCGCTTCGGACGAAGAAGTAGTACACGCCGCGTCCGATGAGCATCACGGAGACCCCTATCATGAAGTAATCGACAGCCCCCTCTATGAACGCCGCCGCTATCAAGTTGCCGTAGGAGAGGAAACTCCAGAGGTCGTTCATGTAGCCCGCCGGAGCCGTATTCTGAACCCGGGCGATGCCCTGAGGTATGCCTAGGATGCAGATGACGGTGCCTGCAACCGTCCCGAAGGCGTTGACCAGCACTGAAGGCCTCGCTGCGGCACCTGAGACAAGCGATCGGGCTGCCCTGTCTATGCCGAAGCCTCTGATGACTAGGGCTGCCCCTACGAGGACCAGGGCCGCGATCGCGCCGTATGTGGCGAAGGGAACCTGCGGGTAGATGATACTCAAGGCGAAGAACGACGTTAAGATGAGCAGCAGAATGCCAGGTACTCCCAGCGTCCACCTCACGTACCGCTCGTCTGTGACGAGAACCTTAAGGTAACGCGTAAAGATGAACCAGCTTGTCTCAAGGCCTTCGCTGTGGCGGACCGCGAACCGCCGGACGGAGACGATGGGCACGTACGACTGGATAATCGGCGAGACCGCTTGGTCCGTGTAGCCGTCCGAGATGAGAATGGCGGCTTCAGCTGAGGACCGTTCAAGCACCTCCTGCACTTCCCGGGCGATCTTGCGGTCGGCCTCTATCTCGCCGAGGCTGGAGCCGGCGATGGCGGCGACCTCGTAGGTCTCATCCTTCGCCCGAGACCGAAGCAAGTCTAAGACTTTGAGGCTCTCGAAGAGGGTGTTCGCATCCGCCTCCTCTGGGTCCCTGACTATCAGCTGCGTAGCCGCGTTCAAGACCGCGTCTCGGCCTACCAAGGGCGTCGGTATGCCAGTCTTTGTGCCAATATCGTCATCCCTATCCACGCAGAGGATGACTAGGTTCTTAGGCTCCTTTCCTGTCTCCGCCACGTTGATCCTCCGGCCTACACGTTATTCTTCTTCGTCAACCGAGAGAGCCTGTAGCTCCTGAAGCGTGATCTTCTCTCCTCTCTCCAGCTTCCTCTTAGTCTCTTCTGCCAAGGCCCTCAGTTTGCTTCTCTCCTCTTCCTGACGCTTCGCCTCTTCCTCTCTCCGTCTAGCCGCGACCCGGTCTCTCAGGCCTCTAATCTCGAGAGCTGTCTCCTTCATCTTTGCGCTCAACGAGTCTATGCTCGCTCTCTTATCCAGATAGCGTTTATGGGCCTCATCAGCTTTACTCTTCAGAGATGCGACTTCGGTCATAAGCTCGGTGAGCTCCGCCCTGAGGGAGTCTCGAGCCTTAAGGAGCTCCTTCAAAGCCGCCCAATCCCTGTCGAGGGAAAGCCTAAAGCCCAGCTGTTTCGCCCGCGCGCCTGCTTGGAGAAGCTCAAGTTCACCTATCTTCTCATGCCGGCGTTGCTCGACGGAGAGCTCTCTCACACGCTTCATCAGCTCCTTCTCCCTGACCATGTCGGTGGGCGACGTCTGGAGCTCCCAGTCAAGCTGCCGTAGCTCGTTCTCCACGTCTTCAGGCCTGGTCTTCACCTCCGACTTCGCTTGAGCGACCTGCTCTGTCAACTGCTGGCTCTCATTTCTCGCCGCCTCTAGCTGCTTCCTTTCCTCCGCGATCTTACCCCTCAGCTCGTCGATCTGCTCGCGGTTCTTCCTCTCTCTTGACCTCAATTCCCTAAGCCGACCGACCGCTTCGCGATGCTCATCGTTCAGCCTGTCTCTTTCCCCGCGGAGCAGGTCTGCTTCCTTCACCAGCATAGCTCTGGTCTCTGCCAGCTCCCTCATCTGCGAGTTGAGTATGCTGAGCGCTTTCTCGAACTCATTCTCACCGTTGCTTCTGCTAGGCCTGCGGCTTCTGAGGGCTCTCTCGGCATCCCCTCCCTTTATGGGTGAAGCCCCAGGCACGATGGTGGACATAAAGGGCTGTCTCACGTGATCAATTTATGGAACCAGATATAAAGGTGCCCAGGGCCGGACTCTCCCACAGGGAGCCACCGCCTCCGAGTGGCTTGAACCAGCGGCATTCCGGCGCCGACGCTCTCAAAGCGTGCAGTGTATCCGGTCTTCAGCCGGACGCTCTCCATCGCGCCCCTCCGGAACAGGGACACGCTGAGCTACCTGGGCACCGGCTGCTCTCTTCAACCCTGGGTGTATTAAGACTTTCTAGGCCTCTACAGAGGTGTCCTATCCCATGAGGCTGTCGACACCCTTCCGGTAGGCTTCTGCTGTGGTTTAGTCTATGCCTTGGTGGGGCCTCTCGCGGCTCCAGCAGTGGGCGAAGCCTTCCAGCGTGGGAAAGAGGGGGTGCCTCGTACTCAGCCCACGGCCCAGAGGGGAGCCCTTATCCCCCTCGAAGAGCTCGCCGCTCATAAGCCATCGAGGGAGGTAAGGCTCCACTAAACCTTAACGTTACAGCACGTGCGCTTCGACCGCTAGGTATTTTACGTCCCATCCTGCATCGTGGCGTGAATTGGGCTCGCAGAGTTGATAATACCGAAGGCTTGGGGAGGGCTTGGAAGGGTATGAGGTGGGTTGTAACCGCGGCTTGGCCTTATGTGAATACGACCCCGCATCTAGGGACCTTCCTGCAGCTGCTTACAGGCGACGTCTTTGCTCGTTACAGGAGGCTTATGGGCGATGAGGTCCTCTACGTCTCCGGTTCGGATGCTCACGGTACGCCCATCCTCGTCTCGGCGGAGAGGGAGGGTCTCACCGCGGAGCAGGTGGCCTTCAAATACCACGCCGAGTACCTGAGGCTTCTGAAGGACTGGAACATCCAGTTCGATAACTACACGATCACGCATAACCCTACGCATATCCGGTTCTGTCAGGGCTTCTATCGGCGGCTGTACGAGAACGGCTACATCTACGCGGAGCGGAGCCTCCAAACCTACTGCGAGCACGAGCAGAGGTTTCTCCCAGACCGTTTCGTAGAGGGCAACTGCCCCTACTGCGGCGCCCCAGGGGCCCGAGGCGACCAGTGCACTAACCCGGCCTGCGAACGGTTGTTGACGCCCACGGAGCTCGTGAACCCCTACTGCGTCGTCTGCCGGAACCCGCCGGTCCTCAGGGAGACGACTCACTGGTACTTCGACCTCCCCAAGTTCGCAGACCGGCTCCGCGAGTTCCTGGAGAAGAACACGCGTTCCACAGAGGCTGCGCGGCTCTTCAGCCTCCGGATGATTCAGGAGGGGCTTAAAGCTAGGCCGGTGACCCGCGACTTGGACTGGGGCATTCCGGCAGCGCCCGCGTTTGAGGGTGCAGAGGGCAAGGTGCTCTACGTCTGGGCTGAGGCTGTCCTAGGCTACATAAGCGCCACCGTGGAGTGGGCTGAGCGACGCGGCGAGGCCGAGGCTTGGAAGCGTTTCTGGCTCGACCCGGAGACGCGGACGGTCTTCTGCGTAGGGAAGGATAACACGGTCTTCCACCTCGTCATCTTCCCCGCCTTGCTGATGGCCTCCAAGGAGCCGTACGTGCTCCCGTACGCGGTGACCGTGACGGAGTTCATCATGTACGAGAACCAGCCCTTCTCCAAGTCGAAGGGCGTAGGCGTCTGGGCTGACGAAGCGCTCAGACTCGCCCCAGCGGATTACTGGCGCTTCATCCTGATGGCGAACCGGCCTGAGACGCGGGACATGAACTTCACCTGGGAGGACTTCGCGGAACGCGTCAACGGCGAGCTGAACGACAACCTGGGCAACTTCGTCCACCGGACGCTTACGTTCATCTACCGCTACTTCGACGGCCAGGTGCCGAAGGCCGGCCCGCTCAACGCGGAGGACAAAGAGCTGCTCGAAGGCATAGCCGCTGCAGCCCGGCAGGAAGCCGCCTTCCTCGACGAGTTCAGGTTCAGGGACGCGCTCGAGGCGGCCCTAGCCCTCAGCCGGAAAGGGAACGTCTACCTCTCCCGCCGTGAGCCGTGGCGCATCGTCAAGACCGACAGGGATGCGGCGGCTACCGTCCTAAACGTTTCAGCCCAGGTGGTCAAGGCCCTAGCAGTTCTCATAGCGCCCTTTCTCCCAGAGACCGCCAACAGGATCTGGGATATGCTAGGCCTCCAGGGAACTGTGTACGAGGCAGGATTCCACGCCTCGTACGATTCCCCGCTCCCGGCGGGAGAGAACATCAAGAAGCCGAAACCCCTCTTCGCCAAGGTTAACGCGGAGGAGCTGGCTCAACGCCTTAAGGCCCTTCGAGCAGTTGCCGAAGCTAGAGATGGGCTTGCTCGTTAAGCCTCTTAAGTTCCCCAAGAAAGGAGAATGCCACAGCCAGGACACTCATGAGGCAGCTATTTCACGCGGTCCACGTTTTCATCCGCTACGCTTCAAGGAGAAGATCGCTTAAAGGATGCCGGGTTTCAGCTACTTAAATGGGGGGCGAAGATAGTGCGGAGGCCGCCTACAGGAAAGAGGGAGGCCCTCATGCTACCTGTCCTCCCCCTCGCTAAGAGAATGAGGAGTAGAATGCGGAGGACGGCGATCACTGCTCTCACGGGTATGAGGACTAATGTACTCCGTTGCTGCCCGTCAGGACCTGTGCCCTACGTCAGCGAATGGTACCGCCCTATGTCGATTACGCCGGCTCTCTCCAGAACCGGGACAGCCCTCTCAGCGAATCGCTCAAGGTAGCACAGCTGAGGCTGGGGCTGATGCGCCCAGTCTAAGGCTGGCGACCGAAGCGGCCCTCCTAGGATGGCCTCGTAAACGAGAAGAATGAACATGAGAAAGCCTAGGAGCAAGCCGAGTGGCAGGTAGATGTGCATGGGCTCGTACTTGCTGCCGACCTAGACCAGACAGGTGCCGCTATCGTCGATACATAGGCTCCTAACGCGGGGCGGAGCGCGCTTGAACAGGCGAGGAGGCCGGGAGTCCTAGAAGTGTAGGAGCGCAACCATAACGTTTCTTAGGAGAAACAAGTGGCCCTGAGGCTTTCGGCTCTAATCTCTCTGTAGACCTTCCCTGAAACTGGTCTGCTCCAGAGCGTAGGACCCAATCTCACCGCTTCAAGTCATTCCACCGCTATGGCGCAGACCGAAAGGTAATACCATCCTATGGAGAAACGCCACGAGCGAGAGAACGGACAGATACGAACAGAAAGCGATGTGCACTATGGGCCAAGCGAGAGAGCTAACTCCGGTGAATCAACGCGGGAAGCCCTCTGGGACGAGTCGGAGCGAGGACGTCGAAGCTTTATATGATCGAGCTGAGGGGCTTCCCCAGACGGTCTCTGCATGGAGTAGGTGGGTCTGGGGAAGAAGAAGGTAGTCAGCGAGCAGGAGATAAGCGAGCTTAGGCTTCCCAGCCAAGGTGAGGTCTTCGGCTACGTCGAGAAGCTCCTAGGCTACGATAGGGTCCTAGTCCAGTGTCTCGACGGCTTCTCCAGGCTCTGCAGAATAAGGGGCAAGATGAAGCGACGCGTCTGGATCCGTCAAGGAGACGTGGTCGTCGTCGCCCCCTGGGACTTCGAGTTTGAAACCCGCGGCGATATCACCTGGCGCTACACCACCGGCCAGATAGACTGGCTGAAGAGGAACGGCTACCTCAAAGCCGGCTGAAAACGCAAAGGACCGATGCCGCAACGTGCAACAGGGCCTTCACACCTTTTAAGCAGTACTTCTGTTTTCTACCGATACATCCCTAAGACTTGAAGGGGCGCCTCCCTATCCTTAACGCTGTCCGGTAGATAGCATCCAGATCGCTTAACGGCGTCTCGCGCCATTCCCGTCACTGCTGAAGAGATAGACCCTCCCCCAGAGCGACTGTCTGGATAAAGCTTCTGCAGGCTTCCGTGACCTCCACGATGCTTCCCTGCAGGAGCAGTTCTACAGAGCTGACTTTCCCGCAGAGGCATACGCGGTCGCCTATCATAGCCTTCGCTTCCTCCGCCTTGACCCAGCCGAAGTTGAGGACGTGCGCTCCCATCTCGGGGCCGGCTTCGAGGATACGCGTAGCATTTCCCTCGCTATTGTAGAACTTTACGGCCTCCCTCGGGGCCGCTGTGAACTCCCGGCGTCAGTAAGCGAGGCCGAAACCCTCAACCAATCTAGGCTGAGGAAGGTTAAGCCGTCGTCCGCGAGGGGCTAGGGCCCTCATCTTCTCAAGAAGCTGCGGGGGAGGAGCACCCACTTTGAGGTCTGGAAGCAACTCTGTCACCGTATTCTTCGCTCTCCGGTGGGCTTCCATCGATCAGAGTTAGCCCTATCGCTCTGGCCGCCGAGTCTAGCCTCGAAGAAGGAAGGGGGGAGTTGCGCCGCGGCCTACATCCATAAAGTGGACCGCTTCAGGGGCCTCTTCATTGGGTTGAACTCAAGCCCGGCCGCGTAGGTTTCCCCGTAAACCGGGAGGCTCATCTGGACGAAGTCTACCGGTTTAAGGTACGCTGAGGCTGAAGGTCGCTCCTACGAAGTCATCTGGAACTCATCACGTTTCCCTCAAAGCTTCGCTCAGACAGTAGGCCGCAGACCAGACTAGACGCTTTCTGAACGTGTAGTTATTCTTTGCGCCCGTGTTCCACGGGAGTTCTGGCTTACTTCCAGATGGTCGGCTTACTTTATGACGTTTTTTTGGTTTCAGAGACGAGCCACTCTTTTTAAGGGCCTCTCTTCTCTACCCATCCAGTAGGTTCCATGGCGGGGGCTGGTGAAGAGCTTCCTAAGCGCGTAGCGCAGATGCTTAGCCGAGCGGAGAGAAGGGACCGGCCTACCACGACGAAGCTGAGAAGGGATACCCGCGTAGAGCAGGCGGTCTTCGAGGAGGTCTTCGACAAGCCAACGCTCATGACGGTCTACCACCTGTTGAACCGTGGCATCCTAGGCCAGTTACATGGGGCAGTGCAGGCGGGGAAAGAGTCAAGGATCTACTGGGCGAAGAGCCGCGAGGGAGAGGACCTAGCGGTTAAAATATACCTTACCGTCTCCGCTGAGTTCCGTAAAGGCATGGTGAAGTACATCGAGGGCGACCCAAGGTTCGAGTACCCGAAGGGTGATGTCAGGTCGCTCGTCGCGCTCTGGGCTTCAAAGGAATACCGGAACCTGAAGCAGGCGTATGAGGCGGGCGTCCGCGTCCCAGAACCCATACATGTGGAGAGGAACGTGCTAGTTATGGAGTTTATAGGCGAGGACGGTCGTCCAGCCGCGCTCTTGAAGGACTCCGCCTTGCGTAGCCCCACCCGTCTCTACCGCCAGGTGATGAACGCTGTGAGGAAGCTCTATCGGAAGGCTGAACTCGTCCACGGGGATCTCAGCGAGTACAACATCATGATGAGGCGAGGCGTCCCCGTTCTTTTCGACTTATCTCAGGCCGTCTCGGTTAAGCATCCTCTAGCCTCGGAACTTCTGAAAAGGGACATATCGAACCTGACCCGGTGGTTTCAGAAAAAAGGGGCGGAAGTGATGGCTGAAGAAGAGGCTTACAAGTGGATAGTTAGTTGAGGGGAGAGTAGATGTCCTGGGTGCTCCGTGAGAAGGTCCCGCGTGACAGGATCGGGGTTCTGCTCGGCGTGAAGGGCGCCGTTAAGGCCAAACTGGAGAAGGAGGCGGGCGTACAGATCAAGGTCGACAGCGAGACGGGCGACGTGGAGATAACCCCGAGCGAGGACACAAAGGATATCTCTACGACGTTTAACGCGAAGAGCGTCGTCCAGGCGATCGCACGAGGCTTCTCCCCTGAGAAGGCTTCCGTTCTTCTAGGGGAGGGTATGCTCTTTGAGAGCTGGGACCTGAGGAAGGACCGGGGGTTGACGCCTAACGACGTGAAGAGGCTGCAGGGACGCATCATAGGACGCGACGGGAAGATGAGGAGAACTATCGAGGAGCTCACACATTCCTCGATCTCCGTCTACGGAGACACGGTCTCCATCATCGGCGAGAGCCCCGGCTTCGAGGTTGCCCGCGAAGCGGTACAGATGCTTCTCGATGGCAGACAGCATAGCACCGTCTACCGCTACCTAAGCAGGGAAAGGCGGAAGCTCCGGAAGGTCGAGCTCTCCCTCTGGGAGGAGAGACCGGAGCCTCCGGAAAAGCCTAAGAAGGCAGCGCAGAGACGGATCAGCCGTCCTTCAGCAGATGCCTGACCTGTTCACCTACCAGCAGAAGCCTCTCGGTGATGTGCTTGGCCCTGAAGACCACGTTCGAGGAGATCAGCCCCGCCGATTTCTTCTACCGGAATAGGGACATAGCCGGGTTCAGTAACCCTGTTCGTGCCCTCTACAGCAGCGTTCGCGAGCTGGTGGAGAACTCGCTCGATGCCTGCGAGGCCGGCCAGATTCTGCCAAGTATCTACGTGAGGTTCCAGCACGTCTCTGGGGCTGTAGACGGCGTCTCCATCTACAGGGCAAGGTTTCAGGATAACGGCATAGGAGTCCCTGCGGAGAAGATCCCGCTCGCCTTCGGCAAGGTGCTCTACGGGTCGAAGTACGAGCTTAGGCAGTCAAGGGGGACCTTCGGCCTCGGAGGAAAGATGGCGCTCCTATACGGCCAGATCACGACAAATATGCCTGCGCGTATCACGTCGAGCACGGGCGACGAGTACATTCACGAGTACGAGATGAGCATCGATATTCAGAGGAACAGGCCGAATGTGCTGAGGTACAGGACGCGCCCGAACGAGAAGCAGTGGCGTGGAACCATCCTCGAGTTCTCCACGGAGGGCGACTACACCAGGGCCTCCTACAAGATTGTAGAGTACCTGAAGCAGACAGCTATGGCGAACCCCTACGCGGACATCACCTTCGTCGACCCCCGAGGTAGGCTCTACATCTTCGAGAGAACCGTGAAGAAGATGCCTCCCGCAGCGCGGGAGACGAAGCCCCATCCCCACGGCGCGGACGTGGAGACCGTCCAGAGGCTCATAGGCGTGACGAAGGCTGAAGACATGGTGGAGTTTCTCACGGCGCACTTCCACCGCGTGGGGCGCAGGATCGCAGGCCGTTTCCTGAAGGCGGCCGGGGTAGATCCCTCGCAGTCGCCGAAGGGCCTCTCGCAGGACGCGATCGTGAGGCTCGTCGCGGCTATGAAGTCGTTCGAGGGGTTCCTCCCTCCGGACGGCTCCTGCCTCTCGCCTCTCGGCAGGGAGCTTCTCGAAGCCGGCATCGTGAAGGAGCTTCGGCCCGAGTTCACCTCAGTCGCGGTGAGGCAGCCGTCCGCGTATTCGGGCTACGCCTTCATCGTCGAGGTCGGCCTAGCATACGGCGGAGAAGTCCCGAGGACAGGGGACCTCCTCCTTTACAGGTTCGCGAACAAGATCCCGTTATTGTACGATGAGACGAGCGACGTAAGCTGGAAGGTCGCCCATGGCTCCGTGAACTGGAGACATTACCGTGTGAACCCGTTGGAGGAGCCCCTCGCGGTCGTCGTTCACGTCTGCTCGACGAAGATACCTTACAAGACTGTGGGCAAGGAGTCCCTCGCCGACAGACCCGAGGTGGAAAGGGAGATACTCAACGCGCTGCGGGAGGCTGGCCGCAGCCTCAGGGAGTACCTCTCGCGGAAGGAGAGGGCGGAACGAGACCGTAAACGGCTCGACATCTACCGGCGGTACCTGCCGAAGATCGCTCATTTCTCCACGAAGCTGAGCGGGAACGAGTATGAGCCTCCGCTTGAGCCGCTCCTCGCCAAAGTAGCACGGCTGGACAATCCTGAGGCAGAGGAGGCGGTGAGAATATCATAGCGAGGAAGCGGAAGAAGGAGCTTGTCACAGCGAAGCTGAGAAGCCTAGGCGAAGACATCTACAGCCAGATCGAGAGGGGCGAGTTCCCATCGGTTCGGATGCCGAGCAGGTCGATTCAGAACATCGAGTACCACCCGGAGCTTCGCCAGTACGTCCTAGGCGAGAAGGGCGTCCGGCGGAGCACGAGGAACATACGCCACCTGCGGCCTTTCACTCAGCTCGTCTGGGCCGCGTATGTAGCTGAGAGGCTCTGCTCGATGGGGAAGACCAGTACCCTGAGGGATGTCTATTATATGGCCCAGTCTGATGACGTTCACTTCAAGGACCAGGCCGAGAGCGACGATACAATAACCGACCTGGAGACGATCACGGCGTACGCCCGGGAGGACTTTAACATCTTCCCCGAGGAACGGTCGAGCATCTTCGGCGACATCACGATCGAGTACACGGTCCCCGGCTACGAAGGCAGGAGGCTCACGTTAACCTCTCATCCGGACGGGCTTGTCATCGGTCCGACGCTGACGAGTTCGGAGTTCGTCAGCTGCAACGCGGACAAAGTGATCGTCATCGAGAAAGGCGCCATGTTCACACGTCTCATCGAGGAGAACGCCCACCAAAGGTTCAAGGCGTTGCTCATCCAGACCGCGGGGCAACCGCCCAGAGCGACCCGCCACCTGATACGACGCTTAAACCAGGAGCTAGGCCTGCCAGTCTACGTCTTCACAGACGCAGACCCATGGGGGATGCATATAGCGATGGTCATCATCTCCGGCTCGGCGAACGCCGCGCACCTCAGGGAGTTGGCTACGCCCGACGCGGTCTGGTCAGGGGTATGGGCCTCAGACATTGTGGAGTACAAGTTACCGAGCGACCCGCTCACGGAGCTGGACGTGAAAAGGCTTTACGAGCTGAAGAAAGACCCCAGGTACGAGGGCCCGCTCTGGCGTAGGGAGACTGAGCTCTTCCTGAAGAACAGGCGGAAGGCGGAGCAGGAAGCCTTCAGCCGGTACGGGCTAACCTACATCGTGGATAAGTACCTGCCGGCGAAGCTGACGGAGCAGACGAAGCTTTTATAACGCCCTCGTCGAGTCTCGGATGGCCGGGATAGCCTAGCGGACTAAGGCGCAGGTCTGGAGAGGAGAGAAATCCCTAGGAAACCTGTGAGCCGTATGGCTCTCGTGGGTTCAAATCCCACTCCCGGCGCCATTTTACTGGTAACGCTAAAGTGCTTCAGCCCCTACTGCTCGGCAGGTGTCCTCCTGAGTCGCGGGGTCGGAGCAAGACCTAGACGATTAAGGAGAGGGCTATCTACGTCTACCTTCCCTCTCACGAGATTGTGAGGGAGTGGAAGGGGAGTGCTGAGAAGTCGGGCGTCTCCATCTCGAAGTTCGTCGTCGAACACGTGAAGAACTCCTTGAAGCAGGAGGAGGGGGAGGAAGGCTACGCTCCCAGAGCTGAGCTTCTGAAGAAACTGAAGGAGCAGGAGGCCGAGGTCGCCAAGCTGACGGAGGAGAACCGGACGCTGAGGCTCTATAGTCGACCTGAGGGCTAGAGCCATGCTGCTGGTTCTTGCGAAGACAGGCGTCCGGCGGTCTTTTACTATAGACTCCAAGGATCAAAAACGCTAATAGCCACTTCGGTCAGCTATGGGTACTTGGAGGTCAGCTTGGCCAAACGCTTTTTCCTGACTAGGACAGGGCTTGAGATGCTTGACATACGGCTTGGCCTACACTATCTCGTGTGGCACAGAAGCGATTGTTCGGATCCA
>JAWCPE010000013.1:5649-21126 GCA_038870415.1 Bathyarchaeia archaeon | reverse complement strand
CGAAGCGCGCCGCCGAGTACGCGAATATGGCCTAGGGGATGCTCCTCAAGGCCAGCCTCTACAACCTCCTCACAGCCATCACCTACGACCCCCTAAACCAGAAGCAGACCGACGGCGAAAAGCCGCCGCAAACCCCAGGCTATGCAACACAGCAGCAGCTGGGGAAGAGTTAAATCAGGAGCTTAACCTACGTTGCCCCCATCTCGGTGTACCCCTTGCCTGTAGACTTCGCCAGACTCGAGAGCAAGTGGCAGAGCGCATGGGCCTCCGCGAAGCTCTTCGAGGCGGACCCGGACCCCAACGTGAGGAAGTGCTTCGTCAACTTCCCCTTCCCGTACATGAATGGGCCGCTTCACGTCGGCCACGGCTTCACCGCTACACGACTGGATGTCTACGCGCGGTTCAAACGGATGCAGGGATACCGGACGCTCTTCCCATGGGCTTGGCATTGGACCGGGGAACCGATCGTGGGCGCCGCGCTCCGGGTCAAGAAGGGCGACGAGAAGGAACTGCAGATGCTCCGCGAGATCGACCGCGTCCCACTGAACGAGCTTGAGAAGTTTATCGACCCGATCTACATGGCTGAGTACTACACGGAGCAGGGCCGCGAAACGCTCAAACGAATGGGCTTCTCCATAGACTGGCGTAGGGAGTTCCATACGACCTCCCTTGAACCCACGTTCAGCCGTTTCGTGGAGTGGCAGTACATCACGTTAAGGGAGCTAGGCTACGTGGCGAGGGGAACTCACCCCGTCGTCTGGTGCCCACATGACGAGAGCCCCACGGGGGACCACGACAGGCTTGAAGGGGAGGGCGTCTCACCTGAGGAGTACACGCTCATCAAGTTCAGGCTAGGAGATGCGGTCCTCCCCGCGGCGACCTTCAGGCCGGAGACAATCTTCGGCGTCACGAACATGTTCGTGAACCCTGACGCCGGGTACGTCGAGGCCCAAGTCGACGGCGAGAAGTGGATAATCAGCGCACCGGCAGCGGAGAAGCTCCGAGAACAGAACAGAGCTGTACAGGTAGCACGGGGGTTCCAGGGAAGCGAGCTCGTAGGGCGGATGTTCCAAGAGCCACTCTACGGGAGGAGCATGCCCATACTGCCAGGCTGGTTCGTCGACCCGGAATCGGCGACAGGCGTCGTCTACAGCGTACCTTCTCATGCCCCCGCTGACTGGATAGCTCTTAAGGACCTCCGAGAGCATCCGGAGCGGCTTCACGCCTTTGGGCTCGACCCATCTATCCTAGACGCGGTGAAGCCGATATCCATGATCTCGGTGGACGGTTTCGGCGAGCACCCCGCCATCGAGCTCGTAGAGAGGATGGGTATCCGAGACCAGTTAGACCCGAAGGTGGAGGAGGCGACCGCCCTCCTTTATAGGAAGGAGTTCCACGGAGGCGTTCTAAAGCCGGTCTGCGGCGCCTACGCCGGCAGCCGAGTCGCGGAGGTCAAGTCGGCCCTGATAGCTGACTTCAGAAAGCTAGGGATCGCCGACTCCATGTTCGACCTCCCTCAGCGAGTCGTATGCAGGTGCACTACAAGGTGTATAGTCAAGATTCTGCGCGACCAGTGGTTCCTGCGGTACTCAGACCCGGAATGGAAGAGGCTGGCGCATAAGGCCATAGACCAGGCGAGAATCTACCCGGAGGGCGCCCGGGTCTATTTCCACGACCGCATCGACTGGTTGAAGGATTGGGCCTGTGCCCGACGGACAGGTCTCGGAACGCCGCTGCCATGGGACCCCACTTGGATAGTGGAGACGCTCAGCGACTCCACCGTCTACATGATGTTCTACACGATCAACGTGCAGATTAAGGGGCATGGGATAAGACCGGAGCAGTTGACGCGAGAAGTCTTCGACTACGTCTTTCTCGGCAAAGGCGACCTCAGCAAGGTTTCCGGCATCTGCGGCCTTACACCTGACGTGCTCGAGGCTATGAGGCGGGAGTTCCTCTACTGGTACCCGGTCGACCTGAGGAACTCGGGGAAAGACTTGGTCCCTAACCACCTTTCCTTCTTCATCTTCCAGCACGTGGCGCTGCTTCCGGAGGAACTCTGGCCGAAGGGTATCGGCGTGAACGGCTCATTAGCCGTCGAAGGCGCAAAGATGTCGAAGTCGAAAGGCAACTTCGTCGCCTTGAGACAAGCCATAGAGGACTTCGGAGCGGACGCTACGCGCCTCGCGCTCGTCCTAGGCGCCGAGGGCATGGACGATCCGAATTGGCGAGCACAAGACGCCAAACAGGTCAGGAGCAGCCTCGACGCCTTCTATCACCTCGTCCAAGAACTGTCAACCCAGCCAGATAGCAGGCCGGACGACCAACTTGACCTCTGGCTTCTAAGCGTACTTCAAGAGAGGGTTCGCGAGGTGACTCAGGCCTTGGAGGAGCTCAAGACCCGGACGGCGGCTGAGAGAGCCTTCTTCGAGGTCTGGAACGACTTCCGATGGTATGCGCGGAGGAGCAAACAGGCCGGGAAATCCCCGCCGAAGGAAGCGTTGAGCATCTGGCTCAGGTTGATGGCCCCCTTCACGCCGCACCTCTGCGAGGAACTCTGGCCATTGATAGGCGGGGAAGGCTTCATCTCGGTAGCTGAATGGCCGCGGTACGATGCGGCGCGCGTCAGCTCTGCCGCCGTGGCTGGCGAAGAACTCCTCAGAGGCTTGATGGAGGACACGGCGAGCATTCTGAAAGCGACAGGCATTAGGCCCAGAAGGATCTGTTACTACTGCGCAGCGGCTTGGAAAAGGAGAATCTATGTTGCAGCAGCTGAGATAGCGAAGAGCGGCGGCGACCTGAGCAGCCTCATGAAACGCATCATGCAGGACACTGCGATAAGGGCAAAGGCCAAGGCGGCTGCAAAGGTTGCAGAGACAGCCTTGACGGACGCGAGGAAACTATCGGCGGAGGAGCGAGAGAGCTGGACCGCCGCGACTACGATAGACGAGGTTGAGGTACTACGTCGGGCATCGAGCTTCCTAGCTGACGAGTTCAAAGCCGAAGTCGTCGTCTACGATGAGGAAGAGGAGGGGCGGTACGACCCGGCTGGTAAGGCTTCTCAGGCTAAGCCGCGTAGACCCGCGATCTTCATAGAGTAACCTCGGAAAGCCGGGCTTTACTCTCGAAGACCGTGAGCAACGGTTTAAGTGAGTCGCCGTAGAGAGAAACCTACGAGGGATGTTCCCAGCGTCACCTCGGTAGAGGTCTCCCCGAGGAGATTTTTCACAAGCCGGTCTCCTTCAGGAGAGGGCACCCCGAAAACCTCGTCTTGCGCTTCTCCCACGCCCTTGAGCGCCGGGAAGGGCCTCGGAAGGTAGACAAACCTGAGACGGCTTCTCTCCACCGGGTCTCTTGGAAGCCTACTCCTGTAGACGACGAAGTTCTCCCATAGGAATACGTTCTCTCGGGACTTCCGTAGCTCGGAAATTCGGTCTCTATCTAGGACTTGCTCGCCCACGACGACGTCTCCCAGCATGATGCGCATGTGGGGGTGGTGCGGGTAGGGGAACTCAGAGGTCTGTATCACCATCGCCGCCGTGAAGGGTCTCTCAAGCGCCTCTCGCACGCCTAGGTTAAGGGAAGGGCACATCCCGAGGATGATACGCCGCTCCGCCTCCGCCTCTACCTCCAGTAGATGCCTCTTCTCCTCGTCCGTCAGTAGCCTTGCCCGGAGGACTCCCTGACATCGCTGTAGGCTCTCAAGGATCGTTTTAAGTCTCTTATCGATCATCGAAGCGACCTTCCAGCCGGAGAAACGTCTGACACTCTTAAGGCTACTCAGGTGAAGACAGCCCTCCCCTCCGCGTGCTGTCTCCTAGTCTTAGCTAGGCCACCTCCTCTGAGCTGAAGCCTATGCGGGATACATAACTTGCCTCTGAGGCATGCGGTCTTCGTAGGGTTTGAATGGGGGCGTATCGAGTTGTACCATAGGGTGTAGCGCCTGGAGGAAGAACTCGACCTTCATCAGGCCCCTCCGGGTCTAGGAGCTGTGGTAGAACCTTCTCGTCCTGTCCTTCAAGGTGCGGAGCCATCGCTCCACCCCGTCCCTTAACCTGAAGGTCTGACGCCTCCATGGAAGCCCATGGTACTGGAGGGCTTGAGGGTACTGAGGGCCACGGTCTACCAGCATGGTGGGCTTGTTGAGGCAGGCTTTGAGGATGAGGCTGGGGAAGAGCTCTGCAGCTGGAACACTCCTCGCCTAGGAGACGCGGAGGGCTGGGAGCTCCAAGGTGTCCGTGTCGATACCAGCCGAGAGGTAGAACTGCCGCCCAGCCTCCTTCAGCCTCGTCTCGTCCAGGGCTAAGAGCCCCCGCGCCCTAGGCTTGACAAGACCGTTGAACGCCAAGGATTATCCCATTCGGGGAGCGGTAGGGGCCAACTCGCGAGCGGGATAGCCCTTCGTGAGTAGGCTGAGAGAAAGCCCTATCTTTCCCCCCACGGTGTTCCCCTACGGTCTGATGGGCAGCCCACGGATCAAGGCGGTCAGTTTCGACCTCTGGGAGACCCTACTGCTGGAGAGAGACCGCGCCGATAGGCTCAGGAGCGCCGCGAGGTGCCAGGCTCTCTCAGAAGCCCTCGCAGCCCTCGGCGTAGACCTCTCGCTGGAAGAGGTGACGCGGGCGCATGACGCCTTAGCCTCCTGGCTGACACAGTTCTGGGTGAAGAATGAGGATGTCACCCACCTCGACCACCTGTGCTTCATCCTCCGAGAGGCTTCAGGAGGCTCTTTAACCCTAAAGCCTGAATGGATAGGCCCGTTGACAGAAGCCTACATCTCGCCTTTGTTCAAGGTGCCGCCGTGGCTCGACCCGGAGGCCGCCCCCACCCTAGCCGCGCTGAGGGAGCGAGGAAAACGGCTGTGCCTCATCTCGAACGTAGGGCGGACCCCCAGCCTCGCCCTCAGGAGGTTCCTAGCCCAAGCCGGGCTACTTGACCTCTTCGATGCCTTGCTCTTCTCAGACGAGGCGCGGGTACGGAAGCCCAGCGTCAGGATATTCCACCTGGCCGCGGAGAGGCTGGGACTTGCCCCAGCCGAGATAGTTCATGTAGGCGACCAGCTTGCGGCGGATATCCATGGCGCTAAGGCGGCTGGGATGCGGGCGGTTCTCCTCTCCAGTCAGGTAGGGCATGACAGGGAGGCCGAGGCAGACCCGTCCTCGCTCATCTCCATCTCGGTCAGGCTGGCCGACCAGACGACTGCGAAGGTAGACCCAGACGCTACCATCCACTCGCTGAGCGAGCTCGTCCAGACGATAGACCGCCTCGACGGAGCCTAGGCTAGGAGGGAAAGCCCTCGGCGAGTCAGCAGACGCTTTCAGACGTGTCGCTGAACCTTACGTCAGAAGGGACGGTGCTTAAAAGCCCCTAGACTGGTTCAGATGATGGGCTCTAAGTATGTCCTCTAGGTCCGTGGCTCCCTTCGAGCGGTTGATAGCGCGATTCACCGCGTGGGCTCAGTCGCAGCCTGATATCCGCGCCGCAGTCATTGTAGGCTCTCAGGCTCGGGTTGACCACCCTGCGGACGAATGGGCGGACCTAGACCTCATCCTCGTCACAGCCGACCCCGACCGCTACCTCTCCTCAACCGAGTGGCTGGAAAACATCGGGAATCCATGGCTTGCCTTCCTTGAGAAGACCGCGACGGGAGAGGAATGGGAGCGCCGCGTCCTCTTCGAGGGCGGACTCGATGTCGATTTCGCCATCCTCTCTGCGGGAAAGATCCAGCAGATTCTACGGCATGAGATACCTCCCGAGGCTGCAGACATCTTCCGTCCTGGGATGCGTGTGCTCCTAGACAAGGACGGGGTAGCGGCCAAGCTGTCTGCTTCGGCCCCTAGGCAGGCATCTCCTCGCCCGCCGACACGAGACGAGTTCCTTGAGGTTGTGAACGACTTCTGGTACCACGCTCTCTGGACGGCGAAGCACCTGCGGCGCGGCGAGCTATGGTGGGCGAAAGGAGGCCTCGACTACTACATGAAGTGGAACTGCCTCCTCCGGGTGATAGAGTGGCACACCCGCGCGACGAGAGGCTGGAACTACAACACTTGGCATGGAGGACGCTTCCTAGAAGAATGGGCAGACCCCCGGGTCCTGCAGGGGCTACGGGGCGCCTTCGCCCATTACGACGAAGAAGACGTGAAACGTGCCCTATTCGCGACGATGGACCTGTTCCGGTGGATAGCCGCAGAGACCGCGGAGAAGCTGGGCTACCCTTACCCGACCGAGGCTGACGAACACGTAACGGAACTCGTAAACAACTGCCTCTCAGCCTCGACGACCGAGGGTTAGAACGTCCAAAGAACGGCTAGGTCGCTGAATGGCGCGCCACCCTTTCACTCAGCTGAAGGCTTCGGCCTGTCTTCCTCGCTGCCCTACGAGCGCTCCGACCCTTGTAGAGAAGGCTCAGTTCGATGCGGGGCTTGTCGGCTGGGGGAGGCGTCATACCCCTGACCACGGTGAAACACCTCATCCTGCTCAAGATAGAACCAGGCGGCCCAGTGTCGTTCGGGAGCTCAGCCTTCAGGAGGCGCTCGAATACCTCCTAATGAACGGGTTCTGTAACCCGCACCGGCTCGTCAGAGATGAACGGAAGCTCAAACTCCGGACGCGTTTCTTCGAAGACTACCTGAAACAGGTAAGCGTCCGCCTCGTGAACACTACGGGGACGCCTGAAGAGACCCAGAGGAAGACCGGGCAGGTCCTCAGCGTGAGCGGGAAGTAGCCTGCCCCTAAGAGTCGCTCCGATGGGATAGGTTAAAACCCTCGCTGCCCGCTCTACCTAGACGCGTGGAGGAGCAGGGCATCTTGAGGCTGGTCTACGTGGTTATCGACGGTATGGGCGACCTTCCCATCGAGGAGCTAGGCGGCCGCACCCCGCTCGAGGCGGCGGAGACCCCGAACATGGACGCGTTAGCGAAGAGGGGCAGATTAGGCCTCATGTACAGCGTGGCGAAAGGGATCGCGCCTGAGAGCGACGTCGCCGTCATCTCCATCCTGGGCTACGACCCGTTCAGGTATGAGACAGGGCGAGGCCCGTTAGAAGCGTTGGGCTCAGGCCTCACCGTCAAGGACGGTGACCTAGCCCTGAGGTGTAACTTCGCGACGCTTGCGCCGGACGGAAGGATACTCGACCGCCGTGCTGGCAGAGACCTCACCGCCGAGGAGGCGAAGCGGCTCGCGGAGGCGGTGAACCGCGAGGTGAAGCTGAGAGTCCACCCGGCGGATTTCGAGTTCAGGGCTACGATAGGTCACAGGGGCGCCCTTGTGATAAGGAGCCGGGAGGGACCACTCTCCGGGGACATCACGAATACGGACCCCGCGTACAAGAAGATGGAAGGTGTAGGCGTCGTCGACCCGAACGCCGCGATGGTGCTCCAGGAGTGTAGGCCTCTCCGCCCTACGGAGGCGGCGACGGTCTCAGCTCAACTGGTGAACGAGTTTGTGGAGTGGAGTCGCCGCGTCTTGGAGGAGCATGAGGTGAATCGGCGTCGAGCCGCGTTGGGGAAACCGAAGGCGAACGTCGTCCTCACGAGAGACGCGGGGGACCGCCTGCCGAAGCTCTTCAACCTGGGCGAAAGGTATGGTCTTCGCTTCGCCGCGCTCGCCGATATGCCTGTGGAACGAGCTATATCACAGCTCGCAGGGATGGACTCCGTGGAGTTGCCGCCGCCCTCAGGCAACCTCGCCGCGGACTGCAAGCTGAGGGCGGAGAAGCTCCTGGCCCTATGGGGCCTCTACGACGCGTTCTACCTGCATATTAAGGGACCTGATGAGCCCGGCCATGACGGCAACCACGCGCTCAAGACTCAGATGATCGCAATGATAGACGAGGCTTTCTTCGGTAACTTGCTCCCATCCGTGAAGCCGGAGGAATGCCTCATCTGCGTCACCGCCGACCATTCAACCCCATGTAAGCTGAAAGCGCATAGCGACGACCCAGTCCCAGTTCTCGTCTCAGGCGGCTACATCCGGCCCGACGGAGCGGGAGCCTTCTCTGAGAAGGAGTGCTCCCGAGGAAGCCTCGGAACCCTCAAGCACGGCACAGAGCTTATGCCGAAGCTCGTCAGCTTCTTGGAGATGCGATAGACTCCTGCCCGAGCTGTCTAGGGTACCGTCGCTCAGTAGCGGGCCTCGATGAGCATTATCTCGGCTTGTTTCCAGCCTTGGAAGAACCGTTATAACGGCTGATCTGCGACCTCAAGTTTCATGAAGTCAGCCATGGCGCCCAGTGGGCGGCTGGAAGGGTTCGTGGAGACCCGTGAGGTCTCTAGGGGAGCTCTTTACAGGCATAAGGTGAGGCGTCTCATCGGCGGTCTCACAGTCGAGGACCTAGCCGCCTACATCCTCGAGGGAAGAGGCTTCACTGATGTCAAGATCCTGCAGAAACCGAATCTCATCCAGGCTAGGATGAACGGCCAACTATGCCTCGTAGCCGTGGATTACAGAGACCTCGACAAGTCCACTTCCGAGTTGGCAGGCAACGATGCTGACCCGAGTTCAAAGGGGTCGGCGGTGGCGCAGCCTGTCCACAAGATGGTCATCGAGTCCTGGCAGGATGAGGACGAAGACGGGATGTCCACCATCGTCGCTAGGTGCATCTTCAACCCTTGCCGAGAAGCTGCATGAACCACGACGGAACCGGAATTCGCTTCGAAGTCTCCCCGCGGTCTACGATGCAGATGCCTGAACTTTCACGGAGGGGTCAGATCGTCCCGGGAGCCTTCTTCATAACGGGGATGATCGACAGCCCGTACGGGCACCTCTTCTCGCATATTCCGCATTCGTCACATCGAGCGGCCCTCTGGGCCTGTTCCCTATACGATCGTTCGCCCGGGGGCAGGAGCCCGTACTTCGCCCTGTAATGCATAAGCGTCATGATGGTTGAGATACCGATCTCTTGTGGGCAGGGCATGCAGGCGCCGCACTGCCTGCAGCCCGTGGACGGAAGCTCCTTCAGCTCCTGAAGGAGGCCCTGCCACTCCGCCTCGGTAGGCGGGGCCTCCATCGCAGCGGTGTTCTCGTCCACCGTGCCCATCGTGTACATGCCGCTGAGGACCACGTTCACGCCTGAGCAGCAGGCGAAGCGGAAACCCTTCGCAGCCGGTTTCAGGACGCCATGGCCTGTCGGCTGCATCGAGATCGTTCCAACCCCGTTCCTTTTCGCGTAAGGGATCACCTCGTCGAGCGCGTATGGATTCGCCATGTTCAGGAGAAACTGAACGTTATCGAACGGGTACGCATCCAGAGCCTTCATGAGGATGTCCGGCGCATGGCTCGTAATTCCAATGTAGCTCACTTTCCCCTGGCTTCGAGCCCTTACGAGGCCCTGAAGCGCGCCGTTCGGGGCAAGCACCCTGTCAAGTTGGTGTTGGAACCGTATGTTCCCCAGCTGGTAGAGGTCTATGTGGTCCGTTCGGAGCGACGCTAAGCCCTGGTCTACTTCGCGCAGGATCTCGTCCGCCGTCAAGGCGACGCTCTTGTTGAAGAGCCAGACCTCGTCCCGCCGGTCTGAGATAGCCCTGCCAACCATCTCCTCAATGCCGCCATACGTATGCTTGGCGCCCGTCTCGACCACGTTGACGCCCTTACTGAGCGCATACTCCAACACTATGTTCGCCTGTTCCTGGCTTACCGTAGACAACGCATTCGTCCCGCAGCCGAGGACCGATACCCTCATGCCCGTCTTCCCAAGGATACAGTACCTCATACTGCTATCACTCGCACCCTAAGGCTTTAACCAAACCGGCCCGCACAGGCGCGTTATAAGCCTTCCAATCCTCTAGAGCTACGCCCGGCCTCAGCCAGCTAGATCCCTAGACCCAGCTTATGGGCCCCCAGGTCTTGAGCGTTCTATCTATCCTATGACGCTACCGGCATTCTTCCGGCAGGCTTCTGCTGGGGCAGAGGCCTCGAGCCGAGTAGCATGCTATCCCTCGTCAAGGAGTCGACGGAGAAACCTTAAGGCATTAAAGGCGTTTAGGTTTCTTTCCGCCTGGCCTCCAAGGGTCGGCTAGGCTTAGCTCTGTTACGACCCATGGAGGTCGGTGAAGCCCGGCTTCAGCGACCTCTTCGGGAAGGCCGGGATGCGCTGGCTGGAGGGCTTGAGGCTAAGCCCCGTGGACCAGCTCATCCTCGAGACTGACCTGAGGCTTCTGAGGAGCCTGAATGAGCAGGTGTACGCCGTAACCAGGGCGGTCGCCTCCCTCGCGTTGAGCGAGGCACCTGTAAGGCTGGTGATGACGATGCCCGGCATCGACTACTACTCCGCCATGCTCATCCTCGCCGAGCTGAGGGGGGATATCCACAGGTTTCCCAGCGCTTCTAAGCCATCTTCATGGGCTGGCTTGGTGCTGTCGCTCTACCAGTCCCGGGGAGAGAGCCTACATGGGCAGAATCGCGAGGGAAGCCCCATGTGGCTTCGATGGGTCCTCGTCCAGGCGGCTCAGAAGGCTTCCCTGAGCGATAGGAGGCTTGGAGGCCTTTACACGCGTGTCGCGGCGCGTAGGGGTCATCAGAAGGCCGTCGTAGCCGTGGCCAGGGAGATGCTTACCATCATGTGGCACATGCTCTGGAGGCGCGAACCGTACAGGGGTGTGGATAGGAGGCTTACGGAGCGTAAGCTTAAGAGGATGGAGGGGACAGCCTCAAGGTAGCTCACACGCACGCAGACGAGGCTGGGCAGAGAAAACCACGCCTTTCATGGATAACAGCACGGCCCTCTCTAGGAGAAAGGCTTTAACTAGCACTGGTTCCATAGCCGGAAGCGTATTCGCGCATCCAAGGCTTGTTGCTCAGGAGAGCGGTGCTGAAAGGTTTGAAGGTGAGGTTCCTCGGCGGAACGGAGACGGTCGGTAAGTCCGCGGTGACGGTCAAGACCGGCGAGGCGACGGTTCTGCTCGACTACGGCGTTGGGATAAACCATGTCCCCAGCTTCCCTATGCACATCTCGCCGAGGGAGGTGGATGCCGTCGTCCTCACGCATGCGCATCTAGACCACTGCGGAGCGGCCCCTATCCTCTACATGCGAGGTAGGATACCGGTCTACGCTTGTCCACCTACGCTCGACCTGACGGAGCTTCTGATAAAGGACTTCTTGAGGCTTTCAGGATACTATCTCCCGTACGAGTTCCTAGACCTCAGAACGATGCAGGGCTCCGCTAGGCCCGTGAAGTATGGGGACGAGGTGACCGTGAAAGACGCGAGGTTGAGGTTTATGAACTCCGGGCATATCCCCGGCGGCCTACAGGTCATCGTAGACGACGGGAGGTCCCGGCTGGCCTACGCGAGCGACCTGAACGATGTGGACACGATGCTGCTGCGGGGCGCGGACCGTGACTACGGCGAGCTGGACGCGATGGTCATCGAGGCGACCTACGCGACGGAAGAGCACCCGGAGAGGAAGAGCCTCGAAGCCGAGTTCATCAGGAAGCTCGACGAGGTCGTTGAGGCAGGGGGCACGGTGTTGGTGCCCGCCTTCAGCGTGGGGCGAAGCCAAGAGATCCTCTGCGTCCTAGCGAACAACCACTTCGAGCACCCTGTGAACGTCGACGGGATGGCGGTGGAAGCGAACCAGATCTTCACGCGCCACCCGGACTTCCTGAGGGACCCGGAGCTGTTCAAGAGGGCGCTCGGCGCCGCGGAGTGGGTCTCAGGCTGGAAGGAGAGGAAGAAGATCGTCAAGCAGCCCGGCGTTATCGTCGCTCCGGCCGGGATGCTCCGCGGCGGCCTCGCGGTCTTCTACGCGGAGAGACTTGCAAGGGGGAAGCAGAACGCGATCTTCCTCGTAAGCTACCAGCTGCCCGGGACTCCTGGGAGGGAGCTCCTAGACGCGCGGAAGTTCATCATCTTCGGCAAGTCGAGACGTGTCGACGCCCAGGTGGAACGTTTCGACTTCTCCTCCCACGCAGGCATGAGCGGGCTTCACAGCATCCTCAAGGGATTGTCAGGAAGCCCTAAAGTGTACGTTATACATGGCGAGAGGAAGAACTGCCTCGCCTTGGCTCAGTGGGCTAACGAGAACGGGTTGAAGGCCGTCGTGCCGAAGGTCGGCGAGAGCTTCGACATCTAGGCGGCTCGCTCAATACGCCCTAGAGCTGTGTTACCATTTTGGTAACGGTTCTAGAAAAGATGGATGAGGGTTCAGGTTAGCTAACGATCAGCGAATTGAAAAGCGTAGAGCTTAACATCACGCGTGATGAAGCTCAGTCAGACGACGTTGCCTGACCGTAAAGCCGAAAGAGAGAGTGACGCGCTTCCTTTGTCACGTGAAGAGGGCTGCTCGCTCGCTGAGCCGCTCAGGCTCGTCAGAGTGGGCGCCGTGGACGAGGAAATACTCCGACATCTCCAGAACAAGATAGCGTCCGCCCTGAGAGGCCTCGAACCCGAGGTTTGGCTGGGGGCTATACAGCCGCCGCGTGAGGCCTTCAACGCGGCTAGGAGGCAGTTCAGCTCGGCGAAGCTGCTCCAATGGGCGCAAGGCCTCGGTCTAGCCGCGACGAGGGGCAGGACTCTCTTAGTGACCGCTGAGGACCTTTACGTGCCCGGGTTGAACTTCGTCTTCGGCCAGGCGCGGTACCCGGGCCGACTTGCCGTGATCTCCCTGCACAGGTTGAAGCCCGCCTTCTACGGGGCCAAGGCTTCGCCTGAGCTTCTCCTTGAGAGAGCCCTCAAGGAGGCTGTGCACGAGCTCGGCCACACCTACGGGCTAGGCCACTGCCAAGACGCAGGCTGCGTTATGAGGTTCTCGAACAGCATCTACGAGGTGGACGCGAAGACCCCCAGCCTCTGTCCCAGATGCGCTGAGCTGCTTGCAAATGTGCGCCGAGGCTGACTTCAGTCCCAGTGCTGGCAGCCGCCAACGATGCGGAAAAGAGGAGGGGTGCAACCTTAACCAGGTCGCAGCCTAGGCGAAGAGAAGCGATAGTCGGGAGAACTCCGGCCCGGGTGAGGGCAGCCATAGGCGAGAAAGGGAGGTTAGCCCGAAGCAGGTAAAGGAGGGAGAGTAGAACCAGAATACCGTCAACTCGTCCTCCGACCCTTTTAGGGCGTCTACTTTTCCGTGCGAGCATAGTCGAAGTTACCCGAGCAGAAAGGCTCGCTGGGAAACCAGCATGTTTCTGCTCCATCTACGAGGGTTCTCTACAGCGGATTCGCTCGGAAGCCTATCGGCTCCTGCGGACTTGCCGTCAACGTGAGCCTTCGGCTCCACCTCCCAACCTTATGTTAAATACCTTTACAGAGTTCTTGTAGAAGATGTTCTCAAACTCCATGTCTCTGAGGCCTAGCGACCTGATCTCGTCTGTGGCTTTCCTGAACGTGCGGAACTCAGGCCTCTCAGGTCCGTCGCCCACCTTGTAGCCCATAGGTGAGTCTGTCCCAAACAGGACCTTCTCTGAGCCAGCAGCGGCTACAGCTATCCAGATCGTGAACGCGGGGACCCCAGTGGTATCTAGGTAGACGTTATCGTACTTCTTCGCCATAACGATCCCTTGGACCCCCGGCCCGAAGTGGGCGAAGACCACCTTCACATCTGGGTACTGCTCCACAAGTTCTATATAGTTGAGGGGCGCTGCGTCCCCTTCCTGCGCATGCGTAAGTATCGAGAGCCGGTGCTTAGCTGCGAATGCGAAGACCCCGCCTAGGCTGTCCTTCCCAGCCTTGTAATGGTCGAGCGTCGGGTGCAGCTTGATACCCAAGAAACCGTGCTTCAACGTCGCTTCAGCATCCTCTTCCCAGCCCGGGTCATGAGGGTTTATCCATATCATTCCACCTATCGTATCAGGATGCTTAGCGACCTCTCGGACCGCCTCTGCGTTACCGTACTCCTGGCCGACGGTGGTGACAGAGGCAGAAGACGCGAGCGCGTACAGCACGCCCTCGTTCTTCAACGCGTAGTCCAGCTCATCCCCGGTCACGATGTAACCTACCGTACCCGGTAGACGGCCTACATGAGCATGGCAGTCGATCAGCCTAAAACCTAGCTTCTCCAAGCAACATCACAGAGCCGTCGATCCTCTGCTAACAAGTTAAAGCCTTTGCGCTTATCGGAACGGGCTCCGTCTGAGGCGGCGGTCTCTCGCAGACTGAGCGCGGAATCATCTTTCTTACCGGTCCTAGGTATACAAAGATGAGGGCGCATGAACAGAGACCGCTAAAGGGCCTCTTCAAGGAGTAGAGCTGTCTCGGTCGATGTTTAGACGTTACCTTCGGTTCTCTTCGTGGAGCTATATTAATCCGCTAGGCCAGCCTCGAAGCGCCATCTCAAGGATGGAGCGGTAGGTAGTCGTTGACCTCGCTTACGGTGTAGTCATACTCCCTCCAGCGCCACACGAAGGGGTTCGAGATAGCCGCGGCGCGGAACTGGTCAACCGTCGTGTAAAGCGTCGACCTACCCCTCGAATGGCGTTCGATAAGATGCTGGTCGCGCATCAGTTCCCAGGTGGACGCAGGTTGCCCGTCGGCGGTAGACCACGTTCGTCAATGGGTCTACGGCTCCCCAAGCCCCGGCACGGTAGACCTCTATGATCGTGTGCCCGCTGCACGCCTTCCCTATATCGGCAAGGTAGACCATTCTAGCCGGGAACCCCGCCGCCTAGCTCAGCGCGCAGCCCACCCTCACGCTATATACGTGCACCAATCGGAGCCGCGAGCGATGACCTCTTCCTTAACGCCCCCCAGACGGATAGCGTCCAACTCGTCACCCGCCTTGCCCTGCAAGTTACTTGCGAGCTGTGCGATCGCCTCAACACGGTCTTCATCTGGACTGACGGCTCCGATCGCCTCCTCGACGTATCGCTCAAGCAGGGGGCGGCTTCCCCGCTCGTAGCAGCTCCTTATCGGGCGTATACTCCCTGTAGAGGCAGTCTGCCGTCTCTAAGCAGAGCCTTACCATGTTCTCAAATAGGACTCGGTCTACAGACCCAGACGCATACGCGTCGTTCTCTAACATCAGCCTGTAGGCTGGTCCAAACTGACCGATACCCCTGTACCTGGAAAGGCCGGACAAGGCAACTTCTACCTCCAGTGTCAGGCTTATGAAGAGGATGCTATGTCAAGTGTCGGCCTAGCTCCCTAGGAAGTCTACATGGGGTCTGCCTTTGAGGTGTCTGTCTCCTGTTTGGAGCCGCTTCCCCTCCTTCGCGTAGGAGTATGCGATGCCATCGATGAGGCTTAGCCCTTCTCTCTCGGCTAGTTCTCCTGCTTCTGCGTCGTTCGCCTCGTCTAGGCTCAGGATGAGGCTTCGCTCCGTTATGAAGTTCAGCGCGCCATGTCCTCTATCCCGTGGCACCTTCTTCCTCGCGAATACTCTGCTGTTCTCCGCTAGGACTATGGAGGGAGTGTACAGCTCACTCTCCTCTATGGCGTTCTTGAACCCCTCTTTTTCCCTCGAAGTACGACAGCCAAGCGTAGGCGCCAACGGTACTGCTCTTCATGGGCTTCCTCCTCAACGATGCCCTCCGCCGACACGAGCCCCTT
>JAWCPE010000013.1:0-5639 GCA_038870415.1 Bathyarchaeia archaeon | reverse complement strand
ATCGAATTGCCTTTGCGGAAGAGAGCCTCTCTCAGAAAACGGTTAGCCAGCTCTGAGATGTTCCCTCGAGACTCCTGTTTCAGTTTATCGAGGACAGCTCACTCCAGCACGAGTGTCGTCCTAGCCTTCGGCACGTCACCTATCTATGATTACCTACATCATACATGGGACATCCTCTATAAGCCTTACCCGGCTCGGGGCGTGTCCAACAATCGCGCCTTCTATCTTATCTAATCGCCGCCATAGGGCCACGCCTAAACCTCAACGTTGCTGCCTTTCTGGTAAGAAAAGCAGCAGCTCCGAGAAGCCAAGCCTCGCCAAGGGCCTCTATGACCTTGACCCTGGTGAGGCCCCCCATGCTTCAAACAGCTTCGCCCTGCTCAGAAGTCTGAGACGCCTTCGTTCTGAGCCATCAGAGACCGTATCTGGACAACTTCAGCTCAGGTCTGTAGAGCCGTTTGTACAGGTTGAAGAGCGGCATGTAGGTCTTCTGAAGCTCTAGGTTAGGCTCAACCTCCTCTTCAGCGTGGACCATGCACTCTGAGGCTTCGACGGGATTCTTGAAGAACCCGACGCCCACGGCGGCAAGCATCGCCGAGCCTAAAGCTGCAGCCTCCTTCACAGCCGTCACGATCACCTTTCGCCCGGTGATGTCGGCTTTGATCTGGCGCCAGAGGCGGCTCTTCGCGTGGCCACCCGTCAATCTGATCGTCTCTATCTGAAGCCCTAGGGTTTCCATAAGTTCGAGGTTATGCCTTAACGCATAGACGGCGCCCTCCATGATCGCGCGGATCACGTCCGCCCTTGTGTGGCTGAGCGTGAGACCGTAGAGGAGACCCTTCGCGTCGGGGTCCCAGATAGGCGCCCGTTCACCCGCGAGGTAAGGGAGGAAGACGAGCCCCTTGGCGCCTGGAGGCGACCTCTCCGCCTCGAGGTCCATGAGCTGATACGCGTTCAGCTGGAGTTCCTCGGCTCTTCGACTTTCATGCCTGTAGAGGTTGTCCCTGAACCATCTGAGCGAGGCGCCCGTCGCGCTCGAGGGCGCCATGAAGAGCCACCGGTCCGGGATCGCGTGGGCCCTCACCATAAACCTGCGGTCGCAGAGGGGCTTATCAACGCAGACCCCGAGCACGGTAGAAGCCCCGGAGGAATCCATTGAGTCTCCCACGTGGACGGCGCCAACCCCTAGGGCTGCTGCAGCCGAGTCGGCTGTCCCTGCTACGACGGGTGTGCCTTGACGGAGGCCTGTCTCCCGGGCTGCCTCCGTGGATACCCAGCCTACCTGGACCCAGGGCGCTACGGCTTCAGGCAGCTTCTCTACGGGGATTCCGGCGAGGTCGCAGAGCTCCCGAGACCATTCCCGCCGCGCGACGTTGAAGAGGAGCGTGAAGGAGGCGTTAGCCCAGTCCATCGTGGCTCGGCCTATCAGCTTGAGGGTTATGTAACCGTTCGCGTGGAGAAACCATCGAGCCGCCTCGAAGACTTGGGGCTCATGCTCGCGTATCCAGAGCATCCCCGGAGCGGAGAGCGCCCCCGCCGCCACACGGTTATACGCGATCGTGACGATCTTCTGCTCGCCGACTGTTCGCTTGATCCACTCTGCTTGAGAGACGCTTCGACGGTCGAGCCAGAGCATCGCGTTTCTCAACGGCTGCCCGTCCGCCTTGACGGGAACCAGCGAGGGGCACTGAGAATCCACCGCTATCGAAGCGATACCGGAGGGCTCAACCTTCCGAGTTAGCTCTCCGACCGCTTCCCTGAAGGCGTTCCACCACTGCTCCGGGTCCTGCTCAGCCCAGCCCATCTGGGGCTGGAACACGGGGTAGGCTCTTGACGCCTCCGCGACGACGCGGCCTTCGAGGTCGAAGACTGCGGCTTTCAACCCGGTAGTCCCAACGTCTACGCCTGCAAGATATGGGCCGCTCAAAGGATTGAGGCCCCCAGATCGGGGTCAAACACCGTCGTGTTTTCGCTCTAAAAAGGCTCTCTTCACTAGCGCCACGCTATGTAAGTGCACGTTCGAAGAGACCACTGACTTTCCAGACCTGAGTCCCCTCAAGAACGGGCACTCACCTCCACGCGAAGGCTTTTCTAGACGAAGAACTTTCGGGGTCGACGAGGGAAGCACTCTTCTCTCTGCCCTCCGTCTTCACGTCTTCACGATGCTGGTCTCTCACTCCGATAATGCCGCTCTGAAATCCAAAGCCTGGCAAGTGGCCAGCGGGCAGCCCCCTTCCTTGATCGTAAAGCTATATTCCGGGCGTGCCGTTGAAGAAGGACAGACACTACGGCTTGGAAGATTGAGCCGCGTCCAGCAAAGCTCGTCCTTCTAGGGCTCCTTGCGAAAACGTTTTGAGAAACGTCCCGAGATCGGTTCAGTCTATTACATCAAGGACGGCTGGACAGGAGATGCCCGGTAAGACACGGGTTGGATTCGTAGGATGCGGAGGCATCGCTGAGGCTCATCTTAAGGGCCTGGTGAAGAACCCTGATGTGGAAGTCGTTGGGTTCTGCGACGTTAACCTCGCCCGGGCGAAGCAGATGGCCGAGACGTATGGGACTAAGGGTCAGGTCTTCAAGAGGGCGGAGAAGCTGTTTGAAACCGTGGAGTTGGACGCGGCCTACTTCTGTCTCCCGCCTTTCGCTCATGGAGCTGAGCTTCAAGCCATCGAACGCGGGATACCCTTCTTCGTAGAGAAGCCGGTGAACCTGTACCTAGACCAGGCTAGGCGGATCGCCGCCGCGGTGGAACGGAAGAAGCTCCTCACAAGCGTGGGGTACATGAACCGTTACCGTGCAGGCGTCCAGAAGGTCCGGCAGCTCTTAGAGGCCGACCCCGCCATCTTGGTCTTAGGCGGGTGGATCGGTGGAACCCCTAAGCCTAGCCCTGGGGCCCCCATCTGGTCCTGGTGGGTGGACAAGGAGAAGAGTGGCGGCCAGTTCCATGAACAGGTGACGCATACCGTGGACCTGGCGAGGTTCTTCTGCGGCGAGGTGGCTCAGGGACATGCCTTCGCGGCGAGAGGCTTCAACAAGAAGACGCCTGAAGGCTACACGATCGAGGATGCGAGCGTCGTCAACCTTAGGTTTAAGAGCGGAGCTGTGGCGAACCTCTGGGCTTCCTGCTCCGCGAACGGCGGCGGAGGCGGCGTCTCCCTGAACGTCTACGCGAACAACTTCACCGCCCTCTTCACAGGCTGGGAGCACTCTCTCACGCTTATGCGCGAGAATAAAGTCGTGGAGAAGACCCTTGGAGAACCGGATATCTTCGCCGCGGAGGATAACGCGTTCATAGAGGCCGTACGGACCGGCGACCCATCTAAGGTCCAGTGCAGCTACGCGGATGGCGTGAAGACGATCGAGGTGACCCTCGCCGCGAACAGATCCATGGAGACCGGAAGACCTCTGAAGCTACCCTTAAGGGTAGGTTAACCCAGCAACCCTAGCTTGTCAAGCTCGTCAGCGACCTCTCTCAGGTCGAGCTCCTCCAGTTTCTCCCGAGTTGGGCGTCCGGTGCTCTTATTCCATCCTCTTAGCTCGTAGAACTCGTCTATAAGCCTGGAGAACTGGGCGGTATCGAGTAGGATTCCGTCTCTGTCAGGCTTCTGGAAGTACGGCGTCACGGACTCATCGTCTTTTCGCGTTCGGCCTTCCCTTATCATGATCGCTCTTTCGAGGTTGATGATTCTCTCCCCGAACCTGTTCAGTTCTTCCTCGGTGGTCTCTATGCCTGTGACGGCGGAGAGCAGCCTCGCTTCGACGGCGGTGTCGCCGTAGCCCTTCTCAGAGTAGAGCAGGGGGGAAGCCCATCTGGTCGCAGACCGGAAGCGAGTCCTTGATCACGTCGCGGTTCTGATGCCATATCGTCGGTTGGGCCTTGTACTCGTAGCCGCTCTCCATCGCCACCGCCTGCCGGGAGCCGTAGACCTTCTCGGATACGTCCTCGATCGCCTTGATGCCGAGGCGGCCGGTGCCGTAACCATACCAGCGGGCTATCTCCTGCGCGTAGCAGTGCACGATCGGGTCGCGTGTATCCATAGCCCAGGTTAAAGCTGAGACGATCCAGTGAGGATACCGCGGGTAACCGTACAGGTGCCCATCCCAGTGCGCAGCGTACCCGTGACCCACATGAGGAAGGTACTCCCAAGCCTTCCCGAGGGCCCTGGCGGCTCGAGGCATCCCTTCCGCCAGGGCTTCCCCTACGCCCTCCCTGTAGGCTATCATCCGGACGAGTTCCCGCCAGAAACGTGGGCTGTCCAGCTGGAGGGGCATCCCGAAGTCTTCGTCCGTGAGGGCCCCGGCCTCTTTGGCTCTGTGGAACCAGCTGCCTCTACCGAAGCCCATCCAGTTGATCTCCCAACGGTTTAACCCGTACTTGTCGCAGAGCAGCTCGACCTCTAGGCCTTCTTCCTGCGGCTTGAGGCTTACGCCTGGGGAGCAGCAGTGGGCTGTCACCGGCTCGCCATCCCTCTTTCTGTAGACGCGCATAGAGCAATGGGTGCTGCACGCCATAGAGCAGGCCTTATTCTGGCGCTGCGGCTCCTTCGGAGGTGGACGAAGGTCCTTTACGTGAACGAAGAGCCGCCTAAGCTCTTCGGGCCGAGCGACTCCTACGCTGCCGGTTCCCTTGACGGCGATGGCTTTCAGGTTCTTCGAGCCCATCACGGCGCCGAAGCCTCCCTGCCCAGCCGCGTTCTCAAGGCCGCTCTGGATGACCGCGATCCGGACGAGGTTCTCGCCCGCAGGCCCTATGCAGCAGACCTGGGCCCCCTTCCCATGCTCCTCGATCAGCTTCTTCTGAGCCTCGAAAGCGTCGAGCCCCCAAAGCCAGCCGGCATCGGCGAGTTCAGCATACTCATCCTCGATCCAGAGGTAGACGGGCGATGCGGCTTTACCGTGGATGACGATGCCGTCGTACCCGGCGTACTTCAGCTCGGGTCCCCAGTGGCCGCCCATGCTGGAACGCGTGTAGTGCGTCCGCGGATAGGCCTGAGGCGCCTTCCCGCAGACCTCCAGTCTCCCCGAGGCTGGGGCGAGGGTGCCGGTGAGGGGGCTAGTCATGAGGATCAACCTGTTCTCCGGGCTGAAAGCGTCCACTTCCGGGGGTATCTCACGCCAACCTATCCAGGCGGCTAAGCCTCGGCCGCCCACGAACCTCCCAGTGAGGCTCAAGGTGTCCTCTGTGGCGAGATTCCCAGCCGTCAGGTCTACGCGCAGTATCTTCCTAGCCCAGCCGTAGATGGTCATCTGAAGCGCTCCCGCCGGCGGTCTAGCTGGGCCTAGGGTCTACCATTCGCGCAACGATGTTCTCCTTCACTCTGTTGATGAGGCTCACGTCGACGCTCTCCAAGACCTTGTATATCTCCGGGGCTGCGACGGAGTAGAGCATTCGGTTCCCGTCCTTGCGGCTCTTCAACAGGCCCTGTCCGGCGAGGACGCTGAGGTGGCGGGAGACCGTTGGCTGGGCGAGGCCGAGGGCCGGAGTGATCTCGCAGACACACTTCTCACCTTCGGCCAGCAAGGCCAGAATCCGGAGTCTCGATACGTCGCTCAAAGCCGCGAAGATGTTAGCCTTCAGCCCCAAAGACTGGTCCAGACGGGGCCTCCCCTGTCTTTGTGAAGACAAAGTCATTCCTACA
>JAWCPE010000012.1:0-21678 GCA_038870415.1 Bathyarchaeia archaeon | reverse complement strand
AAGAGGAGAGAGTGACGCCTCGTGGAGGTGTTAACGGATGATCGTTAGGAACGTTAATGAGATCAAGGAGATTCAAGCTCATGGCGAGGCTCTATACAAATACTTCTACATGAGAAAGGATGTCTATCATTACTTGTCGATGGACGATGTTCTGAAGACCCTCGGCGGCTTCTGGCAGACCACCGTCACCGCCGGAAGGAAGCTGGACCCCCACAGCCACAAAGACCACGAGCAGATATACTACATAGCCGAAGGAGAAGGACAACTGACCGTAGGCGACGAGACCAGAAAAGTCAAGAAGGGAGACGCCGTATACATCCCGCCGGGCGCAAGCCATAGCTTCCACAACGACACCGACAAGGCCTGCGTAATCCTGATGGTTGACGCCGTGCTGCCAAAATAGAAACGCAACAGGTTCACCACGAACACGGCTCTCCGCGCTCATTCTGCTTCGTCCACAAGGCGATCTCAGCCACGTTAGGATAGGGTTTTACCTCATGTTCGCCTCAGATGTTCCCGGTGGAAGGGTTGGCTGACGAGCGGACGAAAGAAGCGTGTAGAAACATCCTGCACTATGAGCTCAAAGCGCAGGCGGGCGAGAGCCTCCTCGTAATCTTCGATTCGGAGAAAGAGCGGATCGCGGACGGCTTCATGCAAGAGGCCTCCGCTCTGGGCCTGAATGTGCGCAGTTTACGTTTCCCCTTGCTTGAGAGGGGAGCAGTTCTTCCCACCTCGGTGGAGGCTGAGGCGAGGGGTGCCCTTGGCCGGAATCCCTTGGTCATTCTTATGAGCGTCGCGATGCTGCGGAGCGCAGGCATGAAGCGTTGGGTTGAGCTGATCGGCTCCCCCTCCAAACCGCTGGCCGGTCGGCTCTTCTCAGACTGGGTTCTCCCCGGGGAATCGTTCACTCGCGTCTACAGCATCGACTGGCTGGAAACCGCCCGGTACAGGGACGAACTCCTCAGGAGACTCAACGCCGTGAAGGAACTCAGGATTACTACCGAGCCAGGGACAGACATCGCGTTGAAGCCTAGACATTGGATAGGCGCTCCCTCGGCTGAAAGCTTCGGAAGTATATCGGAGATTTTCACGGCGCCGGTCGAGGAGTCCGTTAATGGCACCGTTATCTACGATGCTTCTCTCTACTGGGGCAAGCCTCGCAGACCTATCACGGTTCAGCTTAAGCGTGGCAGGATCACCGAAGTGGAAGTGGAAGGCTGTGAGGATGATGAGCAGTTCAGGATGTTCATGACCGATACTCGGAGGGATGAGGGCGCCTCCGTGATCGCGGAGCTGGGGCTTGGCTTAAACCCGGGCGCTGACCCCTTCGGCCACGTTATGGAAGCTGAGCGCGCCAGGAGCACCTGCCACTTCGACCTCGGAGACAACGTGAGCTTCGGCGGCGCCAACAGGTCCGCACATCACGGCGGAGGTGTCTGCTACCAGCCCACCTTGCTAGGCGATGGCAGACTCATCCTAGAACGAGGCTTCTTGGCCTCCTAGAGCGCGCTTTCTGCAATGCGAGGCTTGTAGCCCTAGGTTTGCGCGGCTACGTAGTAGTATTCGCCTTGGCTCTTCTGTGTCTTGTCAAGCCTCGACTCTTCTTTGTTGACTCTCGGCCTGCCCGTGGAGGGGTCCCGTCTGAACGTGACGTTCAACTCCCCAAGGAAGCGGTTCATCCCGTTCCTCAACGGTTCGGGGCGGAGCGCTAGGCCTTCGACGCCGGGTTTCCCTTCGAAGACGATGAGGCGGTCTGCGACAAAGTCTTCCACCACGATATCGTGCTCCACGATGAACGCCGTCTTGCCGCGTTCCTCCACGATGCGGCGGATGACCCGGGTCATCGCGTACCGTTCCTCCACGTCCATGTAGGCGCTCGGCTCGTCGAGCAGGTAGAGGTCTGCGTCACGGGCGAGGCAGACGGCTATCGCTACGCGTTGGAGTTCCCCGCCGCTGAGGCTTCTCAAGTCGCGTTCCATCAGCTTCTCCATCGAGAGCGGTGAGAGGACCTCGCTGCGGAAATGGTCTGTTCCGAACCGAGCCTCAGCCACGGACTTGAGCAGCGACTCAACCGTGCCCTCGTAGTCAGCCGAGATGTACTGAGGCTTGTAGCTCACCTTCAAGGCCGTCTGGGGGCACTCGCCGCGGTCAGGCTTCTCGATGCCCGCGAGGAGCTTGATGAACGTGGTCTTGCCGATGCCGTTAGGGCCGAGGACCCCGACCACCTCGCCTGCGTGGGCTTCCCCCGGCTCGACCGTTAGCTTGAAGCCCTCGTAGGCCTTCTCCATGAGGCCCCAGGAGTAGAGCGGCCTCTCGCTCGTCCACACGGATATGGGCGGCTTCAGATGGAAGGTTATCGGTTCATCCCTGAACCGGACGTTCTCGTCGACTAGGTAGCCGTCTAGGAAGATGTTGATGCCCTCCCTCACCGAGTGCGGGTGCGAGACTACCCCGTAGACGCCTGGAACACCGTAGAAGACCGAGACGTGGTCGGAGAGATAGTCGAGCACTGCTAGGTCGTGCTCCGTCACGACGACCATCCTACCCCTCTTGGCGAGGCTGCGGATGACGCGCGCCACCATCAGCCTCTGCCGCACATCTAAGTAGCTGGACGGCTCGTCGAAGAGGTACAGGTCTGCATCTCGAAGCGTAGCCGCGGCTACCGTCACTCTCTGAAGCTCCCCGCCGCTCAGAACGTCGAGCGCCCGGTCTGAGATGGCGCGGAGCTCGAGCGCGTCGAGGAGCGACTGGAGGCCCCCGCGTTGATCGACTCTCTCCAGCACCTCCTTCACGGTGCCCTTGACCACCGTGGGCACGCGATCGACGTACTGGGGCTTGTGGGCGACCCGGACGCGTCCCTCGCTCAGCTTGGCGAAGTAGTCTTGAAGGACGGAGCCGCGGTAGTTCTGAACGATCTCAGGCCAGTCCGGTGGGTCCTCGTATCTTCCTAGGTTAGGTTTGAGTTCTCCGGCTAGTATCTTCAGGACGGTCGTCTTGCCTATGCCGTTCTTCCCTATCAGGCCTGTAACCTTGCCTGGGAGAGGCGTAGGCAGCCTGTAGAGTTTGAAGGAGTTCGCGTCGAACCTGTGGCTGCAGTCCTTCTCCAGCTCGTTGGCGAGGTTCACGATCGAGATGGCCTTGAAGGGGCATTTCCTAACGCAGATCCCGCATCCGACGCAGAGCCGTTCGACGATGATGGGCTTCTTTTTCACCTCATCCAGGGTTATGGCTTCTATCCTGTTCCTTACCGGTGGACAGAAGCGGCGACAGATGAAGCCGCAATCTTTGAGACGGCACCTCTCCTGGTCTAGAACGGCGACCCTAACCATACGGCAACTATCCTTCTAGAAGAAGACGCGAACAGGGAAACGGCTGGGCGGTCTCAGTCCTCTACCACTCGTCCTCCTCTTCCTCTCCGACACCCTCTTCCTCCCAGCCCTCCTCCTCTTCCCACTCTTCCTCTTCTTCGTCCCACTCTTCCTCTTCAGGGGTAAGAAGCAGACGGCTCATGACGGCTCCTCCATGGATTTTAGGGCCTCATAACGATGAGGCATCGCAAAGAAGCACACCCTCTGTTATATAAGCCTTCGCACGATGTAGGGTCAGACGCCCAGAGGTGTGAGTCGGCGTCTCGCTCGCCTTGAGGATGGTAGGGGTATTGCCTGGTCTTGTAGAGGGTTGTCAACGTCTTCTCTCCGGTAACCCTTATGTCAAAGGATGGGGTTCTCGGATTTATTGTAGGAGGCCGGCGAGCTGAAGCTTGAGGATATCGTGGTGGAGATGCCGTCAACGAGGCTCCTTTACTGGGAGGACTCCTATCTTCGCGGGTTTAAGGGCTTAATCCTCAAAGCTGAGCCTGATGAGAAGAGGTTCTACTACCTAGTCTTAGACAGGACGGCTTTCCACCCGAAGATCGGCGGCCAGCCCTCAGATAGGGGCGTCATCCAAGCGCCGGGTTTCCGTCTTGAGGTGAGGAAGGTGATGCAGGTGAAGGACGTGCTTGTGCACTGGGGGAGAGCGGCGGAGGGTGGGCCTCCCGCTGGGCAGGTTCAGGGGGAAATCGATTGGGCTTGGAGATACCTGCTCATGCGGAGGCATACAGCCGGTCACCTGCTGGACCACTGCTTGGGCGTCGCGGTGGGGAGAAACATGGAGACGCTCGGCTCATGGCTGGGAGAGGGATGCTACGTCGAGTATAGGGGAGCTCTTCCCCACACGTCGTTGCTCAGGGAGGCTGAGGAGCTGGAGAGGAGAATGATAGCTGAGGGAGCTGAGGTGACCGCCGAACTCATCTCGAAGGAGGAGCTCCTGAAAAGGGCGCCTGAGGCGCCTAACATATACAGGCTGCCACCCCTCGAAACGTACAGGATCGTCACGATCCGGGGATGTCTTCCTATTCCCTGCAGCGGAACCCACCTGAAGAACATCAGCGAGATCGGCGGCTTCCATATTGGTACGGCTAAGCCGGTCCAAGAAGGGTTCCGGGTCTACTACGATGTGGAGTCCTAAGGCTGAGGTGGCATGCCACAGTCTTCAGAGCAGGCCTGGAATCCAGCCTCGGGCCTAGAAGGCGTAAAGGCGGTCCTCTTCGACCTCAGCGGCGTTCTACTCGACGACCTCTGGGCGGTCTGGCAGGCCAACGCGAAGGTGTTAGAGCATTACACAGGCGTCTGGTTAGGTTTAGAACAGTTCAGAAGGCGGTTTACCCTCCCGTATTGGAGGTTCTACGAAGAACTGGGGGTGTCTCATGCCCAGGCAAGGGTTGAGGCGAACGAGCTGTTCAAACGGTTCTACGCCCAAGTGAAGGGACGGGTAAGGCTCTTCCCGGAGGTCGCGGACGTACTCCGTCTCTTAGAAGCGCGAGGCTTGATGCTCTGCGTTGTATCCCAGACGCCGAGGGCTCTCCTAGCCGAGCATCTTGAGAGAGAAGGGATCAGGTCGTTCTTTAGGGTCTTCATCGGCTTAGAAGATACGACCGAGCTGAAGCCTTCGCCGGAACCAGTCCAGGAGGCCCTAGTTCGAGCGGGGCTCCCTGAACCCTCAGCTGCAGTCTACGTGGGAGACATGGAGGAGGACATCATCGCCGGGAGGAGAGCCGGGGTCCACACCGTCGCCGTGTTGAGACTTAACAGCTACCAGCCCTGGTTCAAGGTGAAGAGGCAGCACCCCGATTACGTGGTTCACTCGCTTGAGGAGCTCTCAGGGCTCTTCGCATCGCGGTAAGGGGTTAAGCAACCATTTCCTGCCCGCTCCAGTCTAGGTCGCAGGTGACGCTTGCTTAGGGCTTAAGCTGAACCTAGGCTCCTCCTCAACGAGGCAGGTGAGCCGCTTATCGTCTCGGTCTTCGCCGACCCAAGGAAGAGGCTTGAGCTTCTCTACAGGCTCCAGCGGAGGGGCTTCCAAGCTAGGCTTCACAGCTACGAGTACTTCATCCGAGAGGGGGGTTCGTAGCCGTCCTAGTCCTCTACCCTGCTCATGGGGTGGCGACGCTGCGGAGAATCTGCAGACCTCCGTGGAACCGGGAGGCTTCAGAATGGGCTGTCTCCGCGTCTCGCAGGTGGTCGGAGAGATAGACCTAAGCCTCAGGGTCCAGCCTGCCTAGGCGGTCAGCCTAGATGCGGCTGATTCCAACGGGCTCCTGATGAGGGCTGCTCGTAGGAGCGGCTGGACCTCACGTAGGTTTCCCCGTTTAATCTCGGCGCGTAGGTGGCGCAGGTCTAGGGAGTCTATAACCTCTCTTAGGGCGTCTAAGGTCCGGAAGCTCTCTGAGCACGCGTATACGGGGTCCTCACGGTACGGGTCCATGTCCAGGGAGTACCAGCCCTTGTAGTCGAGGAGCTTAAGCCAGAGGAGCAGTTCAAGGTACTCCCAGAGGTGGACGGAGCCCACTATCATGTCGTGGTCCCAATCCCTGTAGTTGTCGTTAAAGTGCAGGTGGAAGAGCTTCCCAGCCTGGCCTAGTAGGGAAGCGGCGGCAGCCATGTTCTCCCCCGCCATCAGGGAGTGGCCTGTGTCTAAGGTGACGCCTACGTTCTCGCGCCTCACCTCGTTCGCGAGCAGCAGGGCTTTCGCGGCCGTATCCACGTAGAGATGCGTCCGAGGCTCCTTCATCTTATACTCAATACAAAGCTTGACGTCAGGCTTGTACGAGGCGCACTCCCTCAAGCCTTCGACGAGCAGCCTCCAAGCCTCACCGTAGTCCGCCTGGAAAGGGTAGTCGAACCCATCGTGGCCTCCCCAGAAGTTCACCTGCATAGCGCCCAGCCGCTCGGCGGCGTCCATACCGCCCTTCACCACGGTGATAGCGTCTTGCCTCACCGACTCGTCGACTGCTGCGAGTGAGCCGTACCGCCATTTGCGGTCGGAGTAGATGTCTATGCAGACCATCGAGAGCTCCAATCCATAGGTCTGCAGCAGCCCCTTAACCCGGTCTATATCTACGTTTGAGAAGTCGGACGGATACTGGGCCTCCACCCCCTCGATGCCCCAGACCTCCGTGAGCATCTTGAGGCGGTCCTCTAAGCTTAAGGCATCTTTGTAGCCGCGGCTTACGAAACGGTCGGGGCACGAGCCGAAGACCCAAACACCTGCGGAGTACTTCCCCTCCTTCATGACCTCCTCCCCCTACCCCGCTGTAAAGATGAGTTCTCATGAAAAGCTTTCCGAGGGTAGGCCGCAACCTATGCGGTGTCAGCGGCTCAGCTACCGGCCTCGCTAACTAACTCTTTAAATCATCTGTGGGCTACTAGTGCCAGCGGTTTGGGGTAGGCTTCGCTTTGACGGCTAGGATGAAGCTTGGGCAACTCGTGGTGCCAGGTGAGAGGCTAGGGGTCACCGAGGAGTTCGCGCCGGGCCCAGGCACCTTCGAGCAGGGGGGCACGATCTACTCGAAGAGGATAGGCGTAACGAAGCTTGACCGCAAGGACCGCAGCTTGAGGGTTGAGCCTGTCTCGGATAAGCCGACGGTCCCAAGCGTAGGCGACGTAGTGATCGGCAGGGTGGCAGCCACACAGGAGAAGGCTGCCATCGTAGATATCGTCAAGGTTGGCGAGAAGCCTCTCGTCGTCCCGTTTCAAGGAGTACTCCACATCTCGACGATCGGGCCGACCTACGTGCGGAACGTGCAGGAGGCCTTCAGGCCCTTAGACCTGATAAGGGCGAGGGTGACGAGTACCATGAACAGCACCTACCATCTCAGCACCGTCGACAGGGACCTGGGTGTCCTCCTAGCTTTCTGCTCGAAGTGCGGTCACGTCCTCAGACGAGAGAGGGCCTTCCTGAGATGTGACAACTGCGGCGCCGTGGAGAGGCGGAAGACGGCCTCAGACTACAGCGGCGAACATAAGGAAAGGTAACGCTCGGTAGATGAACTGTTGGAGGAAAGCATCCATGGAGGTAAAGGTACTGGAGCGAGCCCAGAACGAGCTGAAACTCGAGATCGTGGGGGAAGGCCACACGTTCTGCAACGCCCTTCAAGACGTGTTGCTGAAGGATGAGGCGGTGGAGTTCGCAGGCTACACGGTCCCCCATCCTCTCATCAACTCCGCGGTCTTCAGGGTGCAGACCAAGGAGGGGCAGAACCCGATCGAAGCCCTGAAGCGAGCCGCGGTCAAGCTCAAGGAGACTGCCGCCGCCTTCCGACAGAGCTTCGAAGAGGCGACCAAGCAGGCCTAGCCAGCCCTCAGCCACGGTTAAAGCGCACATACCTGCTCAGCGAGAGTAACGACAAAAGAGCAGGGAAGAGCCTGATGCCGAGAGGAGCCGATGCAGGGCAAGCCCTCCCTTAAACGTTTCAGCAAGCTCGGAACCTATCTCCGTTTCGCCCGGAACGCCTCTTCCCGACGACTACCTGCTTAAATACGGCGACTATTCGGCTTGGCTTCAGGCGAGGCTAGCTTGGGGAACGAGCTGCGGCGGGTTCTGGTCGACCGTGACCTCGCGGCGCTGGGAGACGCATTCGTCAACCTTGTCTACTCGCTGGCCTCGTCAAAGCAGACTGGTCGGCCGCAGGGCTTGAAGGTAAGAAACCGGGTGCTCGCGGAAGCCGTTCGACTGGCGGGCCTCCGGGAGCTGCTGCCTGGGAGGTTAGACCGGCATACGATCGGGAACTCGGCGGAGGCGCTCCTCGCTTATGCTTGTTTGGAGAGGCTTCTCTCTGTCGATGAATGTGCCGAGATGCTGATGCAACGTTTGGACGAGCCAGAGGAAGCCTTCGCTCGACTCCTCACCGTGGCCGTTGAAAGGGTCAGAGCCCGAGGGAGGGCTGGCGACTCCTAGGAGCCGGAGGTGCCGAAGCGAAGTCCTATTGACGCTAGAAGATGAGCATGTTCATGAGAGGGCCGAAAGCCCCTTTGCCCTTGTAGTTTGGAGCTCAACAAAGCGGTCCTCGCCTTAGCTTTGGTTTTGAGTTGGCAGATGAGTTCATGCAGCGGGGCTTCACTGAGGGCGAAAAAGGGCTTAAATGAAGAGGCGCCTCATTTAGCGGCCAGCTCTAGGGAGGCTAGGGTTATGACCGAGCCGTATAGGAAGAGGATTACGTGTTTCCAGCAGTTGATGAAGGAGGCGGGGGTTGAGGCTTCGGTTATCAGGACGCTCTCATCGTTCCGATATTTCGCCGGTGTGAAGTGGCTGAGGCCCTCACTTCTAGTTCCGGCGGAGGGCGAGGCTACGGCCTTCGTCCAGGAGTTTGAGGCTGAGGAGTTCACGTCTCGAAGCTGGGTGGAACGCGTCGAGTCTTGGCGTCGGCCGGAGGAGTTGATGGGCCGAGTCACCACAGCGATCAAGAGGGGCGGCTATAGGGTTGTGGGCTTCGACTACAGCGTGGAGAGGGACTCATACGTCCTGCTATTTGAGCTCTTCAAGAGGCTGAACCCGCAGGTCGAGGTGAGGGATGTCCACAGCCTCATCATGAAGCTACGGATGATAAAGGACACTGGCGAAGTCGAGCTGATCAAGCGTGCCTGCCAGGTGAGCGATGCGGGGATGAAGGCCGCGGTCGAATCGGTGGACGAAGGTATTAGCGAGCTGGAGATCGGCGCGGAGGCATTCTACCGGATGATGAGGATGGGCTCTGAGAACCCACACGTCTACGTGAACGTCGGCCCCAGGCCTAGGAAGCACGCTGAGCCCCGCGCCGACATCCGCGTAGGAGACGGCCAGACGGTAAGCATCGTCACCGCCGGGGACCACGAAGGCTACTACGGGAACGTTTCCCGAACGGTCTTCTTTCCTCAAGCCTCCGAGGCTCAGAGGAAGGCCTTAGACGCGGTTCACGAGGCATGCCGAGTAGCCGCGGAAGCGCTCCTCCCAGGGGCTTCGCTGGCTGATATCGAGGCCAAGGTCAGGGATGTCTACAAGGCGCATGGCTACCTGGAGTATTTCTCGGCGGGCTTCACGCATGGCGTAGGCCTCTTAGTCGAGGAGGACCCGATCACGACGATCGTGGTGCCGCAGAGGCGGACCGTGGTGGCGGAGGGGATGGTTCTCGCGGCGGTACATGTGCCGCTGACGATCCCGGGGTTAGGCTCAGTGAAGCGTGAAGACACGTTCCTCATCAACTCGAATCGCGCGGAGCCGTTGACAAGCTACGGAGGCCCTCTTCACTGAGCGCCTGGAGAACTCTTCAGGCGCCTGTAGAGCTCGTCGATCCTGCGGCTTGTCACCCAGCCTTTGTGAGGCCTGAAGCCTCCCTTGAAGCCCTCCGGGATGTGGAGTAGCTCGTGGATGACCGTCTTCTCCTTACCCTCCTCGCTCAGCCTATCGTAGCGCTCCGAGATAACCTCAATGAGGTAGCGTGGCTCTAGCTTGAGGGCGTTCTGCCACGCCCGCGAGAGGGAGTGGATCCGCGCCGTCGTCCACCGGGCTTTTGAGCCGTAGCTCCTCAAGCATAGGATTCCTCCCGGCGGGATATGTCGTAGCTCAAGCTTCAAGACGATCTCTTCTACGAGGCGCTTCACGTCAGGCGCATCCTCGTACCTCATCTCGACCAGGGCTTAGAGACACCGCGGCAGCATAAAAGGCGGCGGACGATCAGCTTTTACGCCCCGTGTTTCCACAGCAACTGACATGCCAGTTGGAGAAGCACCGGTGTACATGGACCTACGCGGTGGAAGAGGAGCCTAGGTATGGACTCAAGGGAACGCATGTTGGCTGCGATAAACCATGAGAGGCCAGACCGAGTGCCTACAGACATCTGGGCAACAGCGGAGGTCTGGACGAAGCTCAAGGAGCGATTCGGCCACGACGCCGATATCCTCTCGCTCCTGCACATAGACGGCATGGCTAGCGTAGGCCCGAAGTACGCCGGGCCCACCTTACCTCCGGTAGGGGAAGGCGAGACCATAGACTACTGGGGCATCCGCACGAGGAGAATGAACTACGGCACTGGCGCGTACGACGAGGTCTCCTACTATCCACTCTCAGAGGCTAGGAGCATCGCGGACCTAGACCGGTACCGGTGGCCTCGCGCCGACTGGTTCGACTATTCAGAGATGCGCTCAACGGCCGAGGCCGCGCGGAGACGGCAGGTAGTCATGTGCGGCTATATGGCAATCTTCTTTCAGCACAATAAGCTTCGCGGATTGAAGGCGTCTCTGATAGACCCGTTCGTTCGTCCGGAGTTCACACGCTACTTGTTGGAGAGGGTATCTGAGTTCCTCTATGAGCAGCATAGGCGGATGTTCGAGGCCTGCGACGGACTGGTCGACGTTACGCAGGTGACGGATGATTTCGGCACTCAGGTTGGGCCGATGATCAGCCTGAAGGTCTTCCGTGAGTTCTACCGCCCTCACATGGAGAGTTTCATCGACCTAGCCCACAGCTTCGGCGTTAAGGTCTTCCATCATGACGATGGCGCGATCCGGCAGTTCATCCCCGACCTCGTAGAGATGGGCGTAGACATCCTGAACCCCGTGCAGTGGACGTGCCCCGGCATGGAACTGGAGGGCCTAAAGAGGGACTTCGGCAGGAAGCTTTGCTTCCATGGCGGCATGGATAACCAACGCATCCTGCCCTTCGGAACCCCTGAAGAAGTACGTGCGGAAGTGAGGCGTTGCATCGACACACTTGCAAGCGACCGGACGGGCTACATCCTAGCGCCCTGCCACAACCTCCAGCCTATCACGCCTACGGAGAACATCCTCGCCATGTACGACGAAGCATGGAAGTACGGCAGGTTCTAGCCCGCAATATACTACCTCCTAGCCTGTGAAGCCGGAAGCGAGACGAGTCAAAGGAGACAGGTCATCCGGCGAAAAGTAAGTCTATGCGAACCCACCGTGCAGCTTGACAGGCCCAGCTCTGGTGCAGAGGCCTCTGGACGATACCCTCTACAATAGCAGGGGTGGCGAGTCGCGAGGCCGCATCTTGGAGAGCTATCGAGCTGTGGCCGCTGGCTGAGTGGGCGTCGGCGGCACTCGCATCCTGGCTGCCCTTCTGTAGTAGGTGAGGGCGTGCCTCACGTTTCCACAGTGGAGGCCATTATCTACGCATAGTCCATGAGTCTTAAGGGTGCCGCACTTAGGCGGCGTGTACCTTGTTCCTGAGCCGCGTCGTCCGGCTATATGCTCCACCTGGTATCGGGTCATCCGTTCGTCAGCGTCGGGGCTCTGCGTGAAGAGCCTCGTCACCTCATCTGGTTTCATGCCGACGGTCAAGAGGAAGGAGGTCAAGGTGAAGCGGCCGACGTGCGAGAGGTGTCTCCCCGCGAGGAGGCCGTCATACAGCTGGCGGATGCAGGGTGGAAACGCGGCCGTAACCACGGTCTTAGGGAGTTCCTCCGCTTGGAACTGCGCCCTCCGCGTCGCCAGGAGCGCGGCTATCCGTTCGAGCCGAGGCTGGAAGGAGGCAGGCAGAGGAGCGTTGAGGGCGCCCTCCAATCGCCTCTCCACCTTCATCCTCACGCCTTCGGCTATCAGCCTAGCCATATCGTCTCGGCCCAAGTAGACTCTTCCCGCTTGGACAGGCCGGTTGACAAGCTTCCACTTCTCATCCTGAAAGCTGGGCGCCACCTTCAGGTAGTCCACGAAGTGGACAGCGTACTCGTAGATGCTCCCGGGAGTAGGCTTGAGGGCCTCGACCTTCCAGCCTAGGAAGCTCGCCGCCAGGTATGCGATCTTCTCCGCGTCATGCTCCTTCCCAAGGAGGCTGTCCAGACGCTTCGACTCGCCCAGCGCGTATCTACGCCTTAGGAAATCGTCGTCAAGTGCCTTCACCAAGGCGACCGCTGCGGGGAAGGAGAGGGTCTCCACATCCTCCCGGCCGGGCTCCTCGACGTAGTTCACTACGCCAGCTCGTAGCGCCTCGAGGATTCTCTGCTCGGCCCGTTCGAGTATCGGGAGGTACTCAGGCTTCGCGAAGTCAGCCAGCGTCAGCTCGAGCGACTCGACGTATCTTGCCGCTTCCTCGGCGAAGGGATACCTCGCCAAGTCGGGCTTCGAGAGAAGCCAAACAGACAACCGCGCTAACTCCTGGGGAAGAGGCTTAGCCTAGTCCCGATGACCGCGCACGGTTATCCTTAGAGCGATGAGAAAAGGTTTACGACCGGGCGGGGAAGCCTACATGGTAGGAGGCAGGCTTCCCCACCTGAGAAGGCCTTGAACGAATCCTTAGCTTCAGAGCTGGAGCGAGGCTACTTGGATGGAGCTTGGCCAGCTTCGCCCTTCAGCCTCGCCAGTTCGGCCTCAACATCCTGTTCCAGTTTGACCTTCTCGAGTTCGCGCGTCACTACATCCTTCTGTTCGATGTCTAAGGCTTCGGTTAGGCCTCCGGTCGCTATGAGCTCGTCGATGGCTGAGGCCTTCGACTGCATCTGCTGTATCTTCTCGCGGGCATCCTCTACGATCGCTCCGGCGTTCGCGGCGTCCTTCGTCATGCCTGTGAGGCTTTCCTTAATCTTTACCTGAGCCTGAGCCGACGAGTACTGAGCCTTGAGCAGCTCCTTTTCAGAGCGGAAGGCTTCCAGCTTCGTCTGCACGTCCGAGTGGGCTGCCTTCAGCTTCTCCGCTTCGTCCGCGAGCTGCTTGATCTGGCCGTCTAGGCCCGCCGCCTGAGTCTCCAGCGTGAGCTTCCGCTGGATCGCCATCCTCGCCAAGTCCTCTCTGCCGAGCTTCAACGCGGCCTTAGCCTGCTCCTCCAGCTTCTTCACCTGGCCGGTCAGGCTTTGCTTCTGGTACTCCAACCGTTTCCGGGCGGCGATGACGTTCGTCATCTGCATCTCCATCTCGCGGAGATACTGGACCTGCTTCTCGTACGCGTAGTCGAGCTGCTCCCTCGGGTCCTCCAGTCTATTCAGCACGCCGCTGATCTTAGACTCAATTATCCTAGCGATTCTCCCCAGCATAAGGTTCTTAACCCTCAACGCGTGGATGTGGCTGAACCTTATTTAAGGCTTCTCACCGTACGTCGGGCGCTGAACAGCTTACCCAAGCCAACCTTGGCGAAATGTTCTATCTACTTTTTCCGCTCCGTGACCTTCTACGGAAACCACATCGCATTCCATCAAGGTTCTGTCCTTCCCTCAGCGGGGAGGGTAAGGTTTAAAAGGCCTGATTTCCCACAGGCCGGCGGCCTGCTATGTTGCGGCTGGTCCGATTCCATGTGCCTGGTAAAGGGGTGAGGATAGGCTCTGTACAAGGTGACTCGGTCGTTGACTTAACCGCCATCGACGCGAGATTATTCTCCTCAATACCGGGTATAATCAAGGTGGCCGGTGCCATGGGGGTCAGCGTCGATACTCTGGTCCAAGACATTATCTCAGGCTTGGATACAGACCCCTACGAGTACGCGGCCCTTGATAGGGCTGCAAACGGGTCGGAGCCCCATCTCATGCTGCCTTACAGGCCACCCGAGGTCTGGGGATGCGGCATAACCTACGAGAGAAGCCGGAAGGCTAGGGAAGGCGAGACCGTCATCAAGGGCGCATACGACCTTGTCTACGAAGCCGAGAGGCCAGAGATCTTCTTCAAAGCGACAGGCGACCGCTGCGTAGGCCCCAACGAGGCTATAGCGGTAAGAGGGGACTCAAAGTCCACGGTGCCTGAGTCGGAGTTAGCCTTCGTCGTCGGCAGAGGCCCGTCCATCATCGGATACATGGTCGGCAACGACGTGACGGCCCGCGACATTGAGGGCGAGAACCCGCTCTACCTGCCGCAGGCGAAGATATACGCTGCCTGCTGCGCGCTGGGCCCCGCCTTCGTCAGCGCCGAGAGCATACCGAACCCCCGCAACCTAGCGGTTAAATGTCGCATACTGCGGGAAGGCCGCACTGTCTTCGAAGGCGAGACGAGTACGTCGCGGCTGAAGAGAAGCCTAGAAGAACTCCTTAGTTTCCTCTGCAGAGATAACCCCATCCCCGTCGGCTCTGTCTGCCTCACGGGGACAGGTATCGTTCCACCAGTAGAGTTCACCCTGCGTGACGGCGACCTCGTTGAGATCGAGATCGAAGGCCTCGGCGTACTGAGGAACCCGGTCCGTCAGCTCTAGGTGCGCAGCTCCGGAGGAAGCGTCCTTCATCCTGCCGTCTCTCCATTGGGTATCGCGGTTCATCTGGAAACCGTTGAAAGACGAGTCCTTCAAAGACGAAAGGTTGAAACCATCAGAGTGGGCTCTTTCCTGCGTGATCAGCGGCTCTTGGCGGCTCTCAGACTTAGAGGTGCAGCTCAGCCAGAGGTGGTAAGCGCCTCTAGGGCCTTCGGGGAAACCTCGGTCAGGGTTCAGGCAGACTCGCCGGAGGCTTTAAGCCGAGCTGTGTCAGAGATTCTCCTATGCCGGGTTCAGCTGGAAGAGTACCTTGCCTTTAACCCGCGTTTTCAATACTCACTTGAACCCGTCGACGTGGATGCTGCTGCTCCGGAGGTGGTAAAGAGAATGGCTGGCGCAGCTTTCGCCGCCAGTGTCGGCCCGATGGCGGCGGTCGCAGGCGCGATCGCCGACCTAGCCGTGGAGGCGATGGGCCAGATCGGAGCCCAGGTCCGAGTCGTTGAGAACGGCGGAGAGGTAGCTGCTGGGTCGCTCTACCCGGTGAACCTGGAGGTCCTCTCAGGTGACCCGACGATCAAAATGCGACTTGGCTTCGTTCTACTACCTGACCGTATGCCGATAGGGGTCGGCTCCAGCTCCGCGACCCAGGGGAGAGGCATCACGTTCGGCGACGCCGATGTGGCCACGGTCTTCGCCGTCAACGCGGCCACAGCGGACGCAGCTGCCACCGCGGTCTGCAACGCAGTCGCAGATGAGAACCTTCAAGGCTCCATCATGAGGGGCTTGGAGACTGCTGAAGAGATCCCTGGCGTCGTTGGGGCTCTCATCATCCGCAGGGGACATATCGGAACCTTCGGAGACCTCCCGGAGCTCGTCGAGTTCAAGCCTTAACGCTCCACCATCGGCAGACTAAGCTGATGGTTGTCAAGGCTTAAGATGGGCCCCCTCTAGTCCTAATCAAGGCCAGCATCTTCGGCTTTCTCTTTTACCTTGAGGAGGCCATCTCCGTAGCGGGTTTAGAGGTGGTAAGCTATCTTGGTCGGGGAGAGGATTCCGCTGGCGGTTCTGGCTCTATGAGGTTTATGTGGTTTTCGAGGATGAGCTGCGGTGTAGGCTTCGAGCCTAGACGTTGAGCTTGTAGACCTTTACCGCCGTTCCGCCTAACACCATATCTAGGGCTTGCTGCGATAGCCCGATGTGCTTGTACTTCTCCATCTCCAGAGGGATGTTCGCGGGGAGGTCTGTGCCGAACATGACGCGGTCCGCACCCAAGGTTTCTACGAGGGGGGGCACGTCGAGGCCTGAGACCCAGGAGGTCTCGAAGAAGATGTTGCTGCACTCTTGCGCGGCTACCATCGCTTCGCCGGTGAAGAGGCCGAATCCGGCGTGAGCTAGGATGATCGGCAGGCTCGGATGCGCCCTCGCCTTCGGGAGACAGAGCGAGGGGAGGGCGAAGGGTACGCCTGGCCCTGTATGGACCATCACCGGTACCTTTAAGCGTTCCGCCGTCGCGAAGACCATCTCGCCGTCCTGTGAAAGCGGCGAGACGGCATGACCGATCGTGTGCAACTTCACCGCCACAAAGCCCAGGTCCTTGACACACCTCTCTACCTCGGCGACGTACTCCTCCTTCGGCCTGTGCGGGTTGACGCTTGCAAGGCCGAAGAAACGCCCGGGATGCTTCTCAGCCAGCTTCGCTATCCGGTCGTGAACGTTACGAGGGTTAGGCGCTCCAGGGAAGGGCTGTACGACCGCCGCTTCCACGTTGAACCTGTCCATCGCCTTGACTAGGTCATCCTCGGAAACGTTTAGGTCGAAGACCTTGCAGGGACCGAGATGTGCATGCGCGTCGATAACCGGCATGGCTTACACCATAACCGTCTAGGGGACGCTATCCGATTCGCTCAACGCCTTTTTATCCTTAACGTTCCGCTGAGCGGCATCGAGGCAGGTCCAGCCTCGGTGGCGCTTCGATGTTCCCGCCTAAACCTTTTTCTCTGTCGGAAAGCCTTTGACCTGTCGAGACGGTAGGGGAGTTTGGCTGTCCGCATCCTTACGAATAGAAGGGAGAGGTTCGACGACTCCATCTTCCTAGCTGGGTTCCACGGCTTTGGCGGAACCGGGTATATAGCTGTAAGCTACCTGATTAGCAACCTCTCCGCGAAGAGGATAGGCTTCGTCCAGACGCAGACCATGCCTCCCTTCACCTTCATGGATGGACGTAGGCTCATCACCCCCTTCGAGGTCTACCGCAAGGAACGCCTCGTCTTCCTCAAGACCGAGTTCTCTCCCCACAGGGACGAGGAGGTCGCCTTCGGCGAGAGCGTCGCCAGGTGGGTGATGGAGAAAGGGTTCAAGGAAGCCGTCCTCATAGGTGGGCTTGACGGCAGCCTCAGGGAAGACGGCGACGAGAGCCCACGCGTCATAGCGACGAAAGCCTTCCTAACGAGGGGCCGAAAGCTCGAGATACCTCTGCTCGAGCCGGGGTTAGTCGTTTACGGGCCGATAGCCACCATGATGGTCAACTTCGAGATAAACAACTTCCCCGCCGCGGCTTTGCTCTGCTACGCGGATGTCACGAAGCCCGACTTCAAAGCCGCAGGCCAAGCCGTGAAGGTGCTGTGTAACATGTATGGCCTAGAGGTGGATATCAGCGACCTAGATGTTGAAGCCTGGTCCCTCGAGGAAGAGATGGAGCGACGCCTCGCCCAAGTAGAGAAGGTCCTCAACGGCATGTACGTTTAAGACCGGACGGACCACAGCTCATCCTATTACGTGGACGGTCTCGAGCTGAGCCAGGGTTAAGGTTCGAAGACAACGCGGTGCGATTCTTGGCCACCTTCCAGCTGAAGGAGAGGGATGCCGGCGGCCGCCTAGGAAGACTGAACGTTCAAGGGCATACGCTGGAGACACCGTTGTTCCTGCCAGTCGTGAACCCAAACATACCGGTCGTCGCTCCCCACGAGATGGAGGAGGAGTTCAGAGTCAAGGCCGTCATGACGAACGCCTACATCATCTCTCGATCGCCAGACCTCAAGAGAAAAGCCTTAGAAGAAGGAATCCATCGAGCGCTAGGCTTCAACGGCGCCGTCTTCACCGATTCAGGCGCCTACCAAACCTTCAGAGGAGAGGTCGAGGTCACCCAGACGGAGATCATCAAGCTGCAGGAAGCGATGCGCGTCGACGTAGGCGTGATGCTCGACGTACCCTCCCGAGAGGAGAGCCCTGAGGAGACGCGGAGGGCAGTCTTGGAGACAGCGGCGAGAGCCGAGGAATGGCAAAGGACACGGCAGCAGGGCGCGGTAGCTTGGGAGGGCGTCGTGCAGGGAGGAGCCTACCTCAGCCTCGTCAAGCTCTCTTGCGGCAGGATGTCGCGGTACGACTTCGACATCTTCGCCGTGGGCATACCGCCAAGGCTCTGGAAGAGCTACGAGTTCGCTGCGATAGGGCTTCAGGGCTTGACGGCGAGGCTGAACCTGCCTGTGGCGAAGCCATTGCACGCGTTCGGGGTAGGCCACCCGGCAGCATTGCCATTGCTGGTCGCAGTGGGATATGACATCTTCGACTCGGCGAGCTACAGCCTCTACGCACGTGACGGCCGGTACCTCACGGAGCTTGGAACGAGAAGGCTCGCAGAGCTAGAGTTCCTCCCATGTAACTGCCCCGAGTGTCAGAGGAGCGACGTGAGAGACCTCCAACAGGCCCCAGCGCTAGAAGCGCGTAGGTTCCTAGCAAAGCATAACCTCCACTCGATCCTGAGGGAGGTGAACGTGGTTAAGCAGGCGATACATGAGAACCGGCTGTGGGACTTGGTCTACGAAAGGGCAAGGGCACACCCAAAGCTGCTGGAGGGCCTGAAGGCCGTCCTCAAGGCAGGGCGGAAACACTTCGAAGGCGTCGACCCGGTCGTGAAGAGGTCGCCGTTCATGTACTACGGACGTGAAAGCCGGCTTAGGCCTGAGTTGACGAGGGCCCTGAGACGCGTCAAGGAGAGGCTCGTCGTGGGGCCTATCCCGTCAGCTTTAAGGGAGACCTATCCTTTCGGCCAGGCCGTGAGCGCCAAGCCCTTCACCTTCGGCAAGGAACATTGCTCAGAACTAGAGAGAAGTCGTACGATTGCCGACTACCAGTTCGGCCGTGGAATCGGACTGGCTCTCTTCCCGGACGATACGGTGTTTGAGAGGAGCAGGTCCACTGGGAGGATCAGGAGAGCATGGCTGCACGGCGAGCTGCTGGCGACGCTCAGGCCTCACGACGGTCTCTGGGTGCTGAGGATAAGCGGGGCTGGGAGGCTTCACGCCGCCACCGAGTATCCGAGGTATAGGGCCGTTGTGACTGAGGACGAAGAGGTCCAGAGGCTCATATCCCTAGGGGCGAACGTCTTCTCAAGGTTCGTCGTCAGCTCAGACCCCGGGCTTATCCCCGGGGAGGAGACCCTCGTCGTGACGCAGGGAGACGGGCTCCTCGGAGTTGGGAGAGCCGTCCTCTCAGGAAGGGAGATGACCGAGTTCAGGTACGGCGTGGCCGTTGAGACAAGAGAGGGCGTACGGAGCGGCTGTGGGTAAGCCCTCTCCTAGAAGGCTAGGCTCTAGCCTCTCTGGTGAACTCCTCGACGACGCGCTGCACCCTCTCGGCGGCTGGGCCGGAGCCCTCGATGACACCCTTCTCGGTGACCCTTATCCTGTCCATGACCACGACGACGCCCTGGTCCTCGTAGAGCCTCACAAGCTTAGGGAAGACCCTCTCAAGGCGTTCCGCTAAACCCTTAAGGTCGAAGGGTTTCTCCACGGCGTATATCTGAGCTATCGTCGCGCCGTTCAAGAAGAGCCTGTAGAGGCTCTTCCCCTTGTCATCCCTGGCGTTCATCAGGCTGACGCTCATCGTCTCCACATGGAAACCGGAGAGGGTCCCCGTGAAGGTTCTCCCATCTATGGTTACCACGTAGACCTCGCGCTGGATCAGCCCTGAGAGGTCCTCAAGGTACCGCCTTGACGCCAGAGACATTTCTACCGCGGCGCGTTATGGTCCTGCTGCCTTGATAACCTTAACTGTGACCTCCACACCTTCGGCCTGCAGACTCTGCCCGCGAGGATAGGCTCTGGAGCCGTCTCAGAGCGACGGAAGCCTCGCGGCTGCTGCGAGCATGGACCAGGATGAGAGCCTCGGCGGTCCTCATCCTAGTTCCGCAGTGTGGGCATCGCCTGGTTGCGTACTGAGCCAGGGCTACCAGGGGCCGGCCGCACCCCGTACATCGGATAACGTGAAACCGCGACCCAGACCTTACCTTCGGTTGCTCCATTATGGTGTGTAGGATGAAGGAAGAAAACATATAAGTGTTCTGAGAATGACCGTGAGCGCCTCGGAGAGCGCTCTCCGCACACCGATACTCTGAGCAGCGAGGTTCACTCCTTGGATGGACGAAGGAACGTCGCGCTCCTAGAAGCGGCTACGGAGTTCTTCGCCCAGAGAGGCTTCCGCGTAGAGAAGAACGTGGCGCTAGAAGGGAACTCAGGGCTTGAACACTCCTTCGACCTGCTGCTCTCAGACGGGCGGAGAGAACGTACCGCGGTCTGGATAATGGATTGGAGCCGCACGGTGGGCGTCAACATGGTTATAAAACTCGATAGGGCTGCGGCGGACGCTAACGTGAGGAACTCCGCCATTATCGCGGGGAAGTTCAGCGACCACGCGAAGGCGTACGCGAACAGGAGAAGGATCAAGCTGATAGATAAACGCGAGATAGCCGCCGGCTCCAATAGGGGGAACTAGGGCCGGCTAGTCCAAGAGTTCGCTCAGCGCCCCTTGAGCCTCCAGTTCGGCTATCCAGTCAACCACGTATAGCTGCCTCTTTCCCTCCAAGAATACGGAGAGGGCTTCCTCTAAGACCTCGTCGGGCGTCTTTCGGGTTGTATCTATCTCGGCGACCTTCTTTTCGCCGTAGGACCTAATGGCCTCCACTAAGCAGACATCTAGGAGTTCTGCCAACATGTTCTCACGGACCTTCGCGGGCTGAAACCCTTTGGCACGAAGCCTCTCCCCGAGCACGACTGGGTTACACCTCAGAACGAGGGCGGTTCCGACGAGCTTGCGGGGCGTAACGAGATGTGCGAGGTGTCCCTCTATCAACGTCCGCTTCGACAGGGCTGACACTATCTCGGTGATCCTCTTCGCGGTCTTCTCAAGATCGACTACATACGTGTCCCTAGCAGCATCATACTCGGAGTAGAGCCTCTCTCCGGCTGCAAGGTCGTTGACGCGAATAACGCTTAGCGGGATCGCCTCAACCAACCGGGAGGAGAGGCTCGTCTTGCCTGTCCCAGGCGTACCGGTGAGGACGAACGCCCTCATCTCTCTCAGACCTAGAGCTTCACGAGGGTGTGGCAAGCGTATCTGCTGCCAGCCCTGTAGGGCGGCGATGGCGAGCCACGCGGGTTCCCAGGCGATGCTTCCCGGAGGCGTTCAGGCGAACAGCCTCTTCCGGGCGGGATTTGAACCCGCGTCGGGAACTCTCTCCGGTTAACTCGAGAGGCTCCTATGCTTGACCGGACTACACCACCGGAGCGCCGCGAGACAGAGACAGCCATCGCTGATAAATACCTTTGTAACTTAGCCAACGCTTCTCGGGGCTAGCCTCTCATGACTCCCCTAGCGGCAAGCCGGATATCTTCCGCCCTCACGGTCTTCCGACCTGCATGGCCGGCGAGGACTGCAGCCTCGCGCGCGATCCTGAGGGCGACCTCTTCGAGGGTTCGCCTCATCTCCTCTGCGGCATCCTCGCTCACGCGATCGGCGCCAGCTTTCCTGATGAGCCGATGCATCGGAGCTATCTGCAGTTCTATTTCGGACGTTAAGACACCTCAGACGGTATGTTCCAGAAGATGCCGCTATTTAATGCTTCTGGCGTAGGAATAGGGCTTTCTCAACCCAGATCCTGCGAGGTCGATGGCGCTTCGGTTGCAGCTTCGCTGGGTTAGCTTGGCTGGGTACTCCTTACCGGTATTCGTCGAAGACTATCGAGGTGCTCGTCTCAAGGATATCTCTGTTCTCGCGTCGAATGTGGTCCGTTATCTCGTTCAGTTGCTCCGGGGAGGCGACGCCCCAGGCGTCGACGAGGAAGTCCCAGTCGCCTGTGATGTCCCTTATACTAACGGGGATGGAGTGTCTCATGAACTCCTTCCTGATCGCCTTGACGAGGTTCAG
>JAWCPE010000011.1:0-22663 GCA_038870415.1 Bathyarchaeia archaeon | reverse complement strand
TTCGGCTACGGGCTGCCTGAGGGCCAGCTGGACTCCATGACTGAGCTACTCGAACGCTTCGCCACGATGGAGAACGCCGCATATGAACAGGTCATCTCAAGGCAGAGCTTCCTCGACTCTTTGGACATCTCGATCTTGGGAGACAGTCGTTCTTCGTCAACGACTACATAGCGCGCGATGCCCCCTGGGGAGGTAGGCCTCGTCTCCGCTCCCATAGGCGACATTGAGCGCCTCGAGGCGACGTCTGACAGGGGATACATCATGCCGAAGACCTCGTACGTGGCGTCTACGCGGAGAGTAAGAGAACAAATGGCCGTGCGATCTAGGTGTTTAAAGGAGCTAGGAGACTCTTCAGGTAAGAGCGTTAAGCACGGCCAGAGAGATCAGGACGGCTTCCTCCGTTCTCACGGTCTCCGTGCCCTGGCCAGGGACCATGTTCACGACGAAGCTCGCCACCTGTTGGGGGGTAAGGTTCTCTCGTCTCAAAATCTCTCTGAGTCCTTCTCGGGGCGAGCCGAAGAGGACGAGGATACTCCTCGCGGCTTTCAGCCTCTCTGCCAGCTCTTCTCTCACGGAGGTTATGGGGACGCCGTATCTCGAGGTCGCTATCGTAAGGTCAGCTCCAGATTGCCTAGCCAACAGGCCGGGGGGCTTCTCCACGAAGAGGGGTGTGTAGCCGTGATAGAAGCCTGTTCGAACCTTCAGGGACGGTTCTGCTCTGAGAACACCGTCACGTCTTATCAGCGCGGTGACTCTGCTGCCGGGCGGCTCAGTTCCACTATAGGGCAGGGGGTTCTCTACGCCTACGTCGATGAGGCTGCGGCCTTGACTGTCCTTGAGGACGACACCCTCCCTCAGCTCGCCATCTTGCAGCGACCTCAGAGTGGAGCTTAAGGGGTGGTGGGTTGTCCTCAACGGGGGAAGGATGCCCGCGTACTTCAGAACGTCGACGCGTGGGAAGAGCCTCTTCCTAAGGTATTGAGGGGTCTCCATGTACGATAGGACCAGCGCGATTAATTGTCCGTCCTGGCGTTGGTCGGCCAGCCCATACCTGTCTGCGTAGATGAGAACCTTCGAGACGTTGAAGATAGCGGCGGCGCGTCCTACGAGGCCGATCCGCATCGTCTTCTCGCGGAGATGGGGCGTATCAGAGACGAGGGAAGCCGGCACCGCTATCTCCAACGCGAACGGTCTACGAGCGCTCATAAGCCCTCCATGGGGCCTCCCTGGCTAGACTCCTGATACGCAGGGGCAGGCTTCAACTTTACGGCCTCGCTCCTTCCCAGGGGCTGGCGGTTATGCCTCTGCTCAGCATCCTCTGGGCGTCGCCTACTTCTCCCCGGTAGATCCATAACGTGTTTTTTGGGTTTGCGGACGTGATGTTGAGTATCTCGTAGCTTAAGTCGTGGCGGACATAGGTCTCCAGACGAAATCTGAGCTTCCATGCTTGGGGGATGAGGTCAGAGACCTCGTCGAGGCCGTCAAAGGGGGGTCTCAGCGTCTACCGTGGGAGGGTGGGACGTTAGGCTTGAGAGCAACAACGTCAGGACGAAAGCCGCTGAGCAACGAGGAAGAAAGCAGCCTCATTATACAGACGCCCTCTGGCTAATTATGAAAGATATTTTCCAGTAGGGTCTAGGCTGGCTCGTCCATTTTTTAGACATGGTCTTTGCGACCGTGGGTGTGGCTGGACGATATCCTGAGCTGCTAAGCCCCTTGCTAAAGCAAACCTTATAACATCGTTAAGTCGGGTAGAACCCAGTTTGGTCGCGGTGTTGATGGCGTGAAGCCACCCTGTGAGGTCGTCGTCCGCTACGTTCTGCCCACGGTTAGGGCGCTGATAGCGAAGGAGCTAATCGAACGGTACGGACTCAACCAGGCTGAGGCTGCGGGGAAGCTTGGAACGACTCAGGCTGCGGTGAGCCAGTACCTCTCAGCTAAACGGGGAAGCTCCTCGACGCCAATAGAGCGTCTTCCACCTGTGAGGGAGGCTGTCGACCAGATAGCCCGGGGGCTGGTTGAGGAGAACCTGCCAGAAGAGCAGTTGATGAAGGAGGTCTGCGACCTCTGCGAGCTACTCCGCGCAGAGTCGAAAAGCGTCATGTGCGAACTACACTCAGAGATCAGCCCTGCGCTCTCAGGTTCATGCCGCCTCTGCGCACAGAAGACATAGCGAGAGGAACCTGCACGGAGCAGCTCCGTACAAGCCTGTCCATAGGAAGTACTCTTGCCGCAGCTCAGACGCTACTGTGTAGTCTCAGCGCTGCGGCCCTCGGGGATCTGACCGTCCTCCGCCCGGTATCCTGCGAGTTTCCTCCGTCACCGCTCTGACTTCGCACTGCTCTCTAAGAAAGGATACGCGGAAGACCTCAAAGAGAAGCCATGTTGCGATGGGCTAGCAGGCAGTCTGTCAACAGCTAGCCAGTCGGTGCTGACCCCTTTGCTAAAGAAGAAAGATGCGGATGCCGATAGCTTTCCCTCTCGTAAGCTGGTTGTAAGGTCTGCCAAAGACATGCCCAGCCACATATCATCGCACCGTTTCCAGAACAGGTACTCTGAACGCGTAAAGAACGGCCATCTTAGCTGAAGGCCCGTTCTTCCTCGGCGTGAAACGTGGAGGTGCGCAACGCTTGTAGGTTAGGGTCGACCAAGGCATCGGCAGGTTCATGTCTTGAAGAGAATCGGTCTGGTGACTAGCGGCGGAGACATCCCTGGGATGAACCCAGTTCAGTTATCCGAGTGTTCGTCAGGAACGCGGTGCCGAGGAGATGTGAAGTTGTCGGGTTCGAATGAGGCTACGATGGACTGGTCAGGAACCAAGTGAGGCCGCTGGGGCTGAGGTCGTGAACGGCATCGTTCAGCTTGGGGACACCATCTTGCACACGGCCCGCTCTAAGCGTTTTCAAGAGAAAGGCCTGTAGGAAGCGGCGAGGAGCTAGAGGCGAACGGCGTTGAGGGGCTCCTCGTGATAGGTGGAGAGAGCTCCCTCAGAGGCGCCTTGGAGCTTTTCAAGGTATCAGGGATACCCGTGATAGGGGGATGACAGCCACGATCGATAACGCGTCTACGGTAGAGATGAGACGTGGGGTTCGATACCACGGTGAACACGGCCGCTCGCCGCGCTCGATAAGATCCGGGGTACCGCGGTCTTGCATGAAAGAGTCTTCGCGGTCGAGGTGACGGGTCGGAAGAGGGGCTTCCTAATCCTCAACCGCCGGGGCGGAGATCATCCTTGTCCTTGAGGCGGAGGTAGACCTCCCCGCGACGGTTTAGAAGCTGCAGGAGGCCCGGGTGAAGGGGAAAGGTCCGGTATCGTAGTCGCGGCGGAGGGCATCGGAGACTGTAGGGCCCTCACAGCCGAGAACGCGGAGAAAAAGGGTTACGATGCGGGTCTCACCTCGTTGGGTTACGTTCAGAAGGGGCAACCCACGGCTCGAAGCCAGCTCCTCACATGTCTCTTCGGCGCGAAAGCCGTGTGCCTCCTGCTCTCAGGCGTAGGAAACGTCGTGGTAGGCTTAACCGATGGGAAGATGTCGACCACTGACCTAGCGGTTTCGACCAGTCAGGAGAAACCCTTAGACCTCGACCTACTCCGTCTAACCAGAAGGCAACCTCTCGCATGGCTCCTTCTAGGCGCTGAGGCTTTCCCTCACGGCCGCCCAAGTCTGTGGGTTGTCGATACTTGCGAGAACTACGCCTTCGTAGCCTATTTGCCTTGCCAACTGGAGGGTATCTCGAAGCGGCTCCGCGGGCAGATTGGGAAGTGAGATGTAGAACGGCACCCGACCTGTCAGGAGCACCTTTGCCTTGAGCATCTCCCTCCGCAGCGCCTTCGTTATGCTGGAGGTCAACTTTGACCCGTTGAGTGCCTGTACGGAATGAGGTAGTCCCAAGTCGCCGTAACCTAGGAGACCGTAGACGAACCGTAGGGCATCCGCCTCGTCCAGTCCTTTGACGTTTCCGCACAGCAATGAGGCAAACTCTCGGAAGAGTGTCAGGACGGCGTCTGGCCAACCTGCGAGACCGCCGAAACCTCCCATCAGGTAGTCAACGTTCTGTTCCCAGCCGCGGTAGATGTGGCCGCCCATGAGCGCTATGGAGGGCGGAAAGACATCCGTGCCAATAACGAAGCTGCGTTCCACCGCTTGGCGAACTGCCTCCGCGAACTCCCTCATCCTTAAGGAGAGGAGCTCCGCTCTGAACGTGAGCCACGCGGCTATCTCTTCAAGGTGGCCCGTCACGCTTAAAAGTTCCATCAGCGAAAACTGGGTGTCCGCCATAGCCCTTACTCTGCCCGGGTTGAGCTGTCTCACGTACTGTTTGAAGCCCAACAGCGCGCTCTTCATCTTTGGGAAGTCGTATCCCAGCTTGGATGCTTCGGCGACGCAGTCTGGGCAGCCGCATCCGAGGAGGCTCTGGAAGTTGGCAGGATGTGGATACCGGGCGTGGTCGAGTTGGAGGCCGTCGATCTCGTAACGCCGCGAGACATCTACGAGGCAGGTCTTGATCCAGCTGTTCAGCTTCGCCTTGCTAGGGCAGAAGCCGGCGCCTACGCGGTAGTATCGCTCCTCCGGGGCTCTGCCTTCGATGTCCCTCATCGCGTATTCAGGGAAGAGCTCTGCGCCGTAGCACCAGAGCCCTAGGTGGCCCCAGACCTCCATCCCAAGCCTGTGGGCTTCCGCGAGCAGCTTCAGCAACGCGTCGTCAGAGAACCCGCCGAGAACACCTGGGAGCACCGGGAAGGCTGGTGGGCCGCTGTGATATCGCAAGTAGACCTTCATCTCTTCGCGTTCACGCCAACCCTCGAAGGGGCTGAGGGCTACAAGGTCGAGCGTCGCCTTGAAGCCGGACGTGTGACAGATGCGGCTCTCCGGGATGAGCGTATTCAACCCCATCGATTCCTGAAGCATCCTCAGCACCTCAGGATGCTCAGCCGTCTCTTCAGGCGTACAGCCGAACCAGACGATCCGGGAATGCATTCGAACAACTCGGCTCTACGTTTTTCCAAGCTCTAGCTTAAGCCTTCCTTGGGGAATGTAGGCGGCTAGGCTCCTCATCCAGCTCATGCTTCTAAGGAGAGGAGGCGTCTCGATTTAGGCTTTAAAGCCCTTCATATGCACGGCCCCCTCGTCTACGATGGTCGTCTTGGCCTCCCCTACACGGAAGACTTCAGAGAGGCCTCCGAACCTACGCTATAGACCCACCCCATAACATAACATAACAGACCTGTTGCTACGCTTAAGGAAGGCGTTTTCGGCCCTAGAGGCCTTCCAGTAGCCTAAGCCGGAAAGGTGCAGGTAGATGTAGTAGGCCCCAAACTGAGGGGAAGCCCGGCCGTCTCGAAGAGCTCATCAGGCAGAGGCCTCCAAGAGGAGTAAGGCTCCCCTAACTAAGTTCACAGTACCGACTGCCTAAGTGATCGGCTTCTCTCTGCGGTTTTGAATCCGTCTAGGCTAGGGCTTGTTCCACCAGCTTCTTGAGGCTTTCCGTGAACGTGTTGAATTCTGGCGTTTCGTAGATCGCTGTGGTCGTCACCTCTTCGGCTATGCGTTCTACGTCTTCCTCGCCGAACTTGGACTTGCCAGCTTGGACATTACAGTGGTCTAGAAAGTCGGAGAGCCCCTTATCGCTTGCAGCCTCTAAGACCACATCGGCGAGCAGCTTCTGGAGCTTCTGAGCTTCATCGGCGCCCTCCATTATCGCGGCTAAGGCGATGTCCGCTGCGAGGCTGCCGAAAGCGTAGCTCGCCGCGTCATTCAGGTTCGCTAGGAGTTCCCTCTTCGAGACGCCCCGCTTCGAGGCCTCCGCGGGCAGCCTCTCAAGTATCCTAGCTTGAACAGCAGGGTCGCTTATCACGTTGACAAGGCTTCTCTTCAACGCGTTCAGGAAGACCTTCCGGAAAGCCTCAGCCAGCGCTAACACCGGGGGCCCCTAAGCCCAGTCTAGAGCTGCGCGAAACGATAGGATTTAAGCGCTATGGCGCAACCCGAGAGGAGTATACATAGCATCATGGGTTCTCTCAACGAGCGGCAGGGTCAGCTGTGAAGACCGGCTTGAACGGTTGCGTGTAGCTGAGACCTAAGCCGGTACGCGGCTCTTTAGCGTTCCTCTTAGGCGTTCAAAGGTCGGTTGCTACGTGGTCTTCGCTGTCTGCGCGATGGTCTGGCTCTGTCGCAGCCCTGGCTGCGTTATCCGGTACTCTCCTTTCTTGAGCTTCTCGACTATGCCTTCCTCAATCATCTTCGGGAGCTGGTTCATAACCGTCTTGCTAGCTTTCCCCGTCGCCGTCTTGAGCTGTTGGGCAGTCAACGTCCCCTTCTCTAGGACTCCAAGCCTCTCTCCTACGTAGGCGCCTGTAAGAGCCAGTATTAGGGCATGCTTGGCGGCAAGCGGTTTTGAGGAGGTTATCAAGGGCCCTTCCTGAGCTATCTCAACGACGCCTGCTAGGGCGTTCGCCAACTCGGCTATGTCAGGGTTGAAGGTCAGCCTCTGGGCTATCTCGAGGCTCGGATAGACCTTGGAGAGGAAACGGACGAGGGACTCGAAGACTTCGTCTGGGCTGCCTTCGACGTCCATGTAGGCTTCGCCGAAGACCACGTGAGCCTTCAGCTTCGGTTCTTGAGTCACGTTCCCTTAGCCTCCTGGGGCTTCATTCGCGGAAGAATCTCCTCCAGGCAGGATTTTAGTCCTAGCGTCGTAACCCGGTACTCGCCCCTGCCCACTCTCTCTACGTGGCCTAGGTCTACCATCTCGCTGAGCCTCGCCGCGACGGTGCCAGGCTTGCTCCCTGTAACTGCTAAGAGTTCGGCTATAGGCAACGAGTCCCTCTCCCTTCTGCCGAGCAGGTTGGCCACGTACATCCTCGTCAGGTGGAGCATGATCGCCTCGCGTTCACCTAGGCCTTCTCGTGGAACCGTTAGGACGACCCCTTCCTTCGTGATGGCGATGACACCCTTGAGCTTCGCCAGCAGTTCTTCTGCATCCACCGTAAGGGTGAGAGACTGGATCAGTTCAAGCGACGGCATAACCTTTGCCAGGAAGCCCATGAGGGCTCTGACCACCTCGTCACTGGCGCCGGTGAACTTCACCTCCATATCTCGGTATCTTAACGTGGCCTCTACAGCTGCTGCTTTCTCCACGCCGTCAGCCCCCCCTCAGTCTTGCCGCGACGTCCTCTACCCAGCTTCTTCCCACGACTGAGAGCCGGTAGGCCGCCCCGTCTTTGAGCACAAGGCCCTCCCTTCGAAGCTCGCTCAACCGAGCGCCAAGCCCGGGGCAAGGTCTCCCGCTCAGCTCGAGGAGGCTCGCGATGTTCTTAGGCTCGAGGAGCCGCGCTCCAGCTGCGTAGAGCAATAGACCAACCGCCTCCTTGTCGCTGATCCTCTCCTTCGCGACTGTGAGTATTGGGCCCTCCTGGGACTTCTCTATCAGACCTTGAAGCGGCTGGCTAGGCCCTTCTAGGAGCTCTGGTCCTGCGACAAGCTTCTCGATCATAGGTAACCAGTCAGGAAGGACCTTCAGGTTCTCCACTAGCTCATCGAGGCTGCTGCCTTCGATCTCCACCTCGCCGAAAGGCCTTCTTACCAGAACCTTGAGCTTCAAGCTGTGACCCCTGCCGATGGAGTCTGGAAACGGATTTAAGTGTTTCGAATTTAGACGTGAGACACGTAGTTCACGTAAAGCCTACAGAGACCTTTATTAGCCGTACCGTCATTCATAACTAGTCTTTGGACCGCGGTGACCCGGAGTTATGAGCGAGGCTCGTTATCTACCGCGTAGGCTGGGGTTTGACAAGCTCTGCGACATCCTCGTCGCGTACCTGAATGTGGGCGCCGAGAAAGAGTACGTAAGCGTCTCTGAGGCCGCGAAGCGGGTAGACGTGGACCCAAAGAACCTGAGCCGGAACAACCTCTTCCTGAAGAGCTGGGGCTTCCTCGAAGAGAACCCGGAGGCACCTGGCAGGTACAAGCTCTCCGGTGACGCAGCCGCCTTCACCTCTGCCTACCGCATCGATAGGCAATCGCCAGCCACGAAAAGCCTACTTCAAACCTTCCTAGCGCGGCACGAGATCGTGACCGGCCTCGTGGAAAGGATCCGTCGCCAAGGAACAGGGAGGGGTGACCTCCTTGTGGAGTTACCTCGGGCCGTCGGAGACCTGAAAGCGGATAAGGTGGGCGTGAACGCGTTCCTAGATATGCTCAGCTACGCGTTTGAACTCCCTGAAGGCCCCTCGCCAGGACCTCGAGCTCATCCGCCAGCCACGAGGCTCAAAGTCAAGGCTGCACGTCCAGCGCCCCCTAAGCGTTCACCTGTCACGGTTGTGCCTGTCGCTATCAACCTGACGGTCAGCCCTGACACCTCCGTCGAGAAGCTTAGGGAGAGCGTCAAGGCGGTACTCCAAGCCTACGACGAATACCAAGCCGAGAAGGCTGCTCAGGGTTAGGGCAGAGGCTTACACCCGGTCCTTTATCTGACCAGAAGCAGGGCGTTTCAGGTTCAGGTTCGTCCTAGGAGTAGCGAGAGCAGGTCTTCGGTCTCCTCCTTGGACCTGCCGCGTGGAGGGCGGCTGAGCAGGCTGTAGATGGACGGGAAGAGCTCCTTTCTACCTGGAAGGGTTAGGGCGGCATCGTACTCCTCGCCGAAGTCAGGGTCGGCGCTCAGGTCGAAGTACGTCGTCGTCTGAGCGAGGGCTGCTGCCTTCCGGCGTTGCTCACGTGAGACCAACGTGAGGTAGGCTCCGGCGACGGAGCCGTTCCCTATCTTGTGAACCTCAGCTCTCGGGAACTCGGGGAAGACCCCGACGACGGCTCCGTTCCTCGGGTCTAGGTAGTTCCCAAACGCTCCGGCTAGGTAGAGGCTTTTGACATCCATTATGGTGGCCCCCACTTTCTTCATCAGCACGGCGACCCCGGCGCAGACCGCCGCCTTGGATTCGAGGAGGTTCCGTATGTCTCTCTGGGTTACCACGATGTCCCAGCCTAAAGCCGACTCCTCCGCGGGGACGAGGAGGTACTCGAAGCCATCTGGGCCCTGCCGTACCAGGCTGTTATTAGCTTGAGGTCTGAGGTTTCCCCAACGGTCAAGTATCCCTGTGAGAAGCATCTGAGCCGCCGCGTCGATCAGCCCCGAGCCGCAGATACCCTTAGGCTTGACGCCTGGTCCCCCGATGACCGTGTAAGAGGCTCTCAGAGTCTCAGGGTCTATTGTGACATGCTCCACCGCCCCTGTGACGGCCCGCATGCCATGCCTGATCTCCCATCCTTCGAAAGCCGGGCCGGACGCGCAAGAGCAGGAGAAGGCCCAGCCCTTGCTTCCGAGCAGGATCTCGCCGTTCGTGCCCATGTCGATGAGGACGCCGATCTCGTTCGCGTCGCACAGCCCCGAGGCGAGGAGGTCCCCGATCGCGTCGCCCCCCACGTACCGGCTGACGTTTGGGAGGCAGTAGACGTATGCGCCAGGGTTTATGGCCAGTCCGAGCTGCGCGGCTTTAGAGACGATAGGCTTCCTTGAGACGGGCACGTTAGTCTCGCTGAGGTACGATGGGTTCAGGCCGGCAGCTAGATGATTCATGACGGTGTTGCCGGCAAGCGTCATATCGATTACCGCGGCCGGCTCGAAACGGTTCCTGGAGAGAAGCTTCGCGATCAACCTGTTAACGCTTGAGATGACTGCCTTCTGCAGCGTCTCGGTGCCTCCGGGATGGATACGGGCATACTCTATTCGCGTGAGCAGGTCTTCGCCGTAGAGTATCTGGTCGTTGTAATCGGAGTCGATGTCCAGGACCTCGCCCGTCCTGAGGTTGACCACGTACATCACGAGCTTCGTTGTACCCACGTCAAGAGCCAATCCTAAAGGATCGGCTGACCTGTCCCCCTCCATAACATCGATGACCTCAAGGCCGTCCCCTGAAGTGGTCGTTGCGAACGTGACACCCTTAGCTCCGGCTCGGAGGAGGGCTTCCAGTCTTCCCCTGATAGCTTCGCTTACACTCAGCTGTCGGTTCGAGGTCGCTCTGAGCCCTGCGATGAGCTGCCCAGAGTCTACGGATACGACCCCTCGAGTCCGCTCAACCGGGACGTAGAGCATTCTCGCGGAGGGGTCGATCGGGCTCTCGCTGTACGAGCCCCAGGTTAGGATCTTCTGCCCCTCCACCCTCGACTCTAGAGGGACAAAGACCTCGAGGTCTGACTCTACACGTGTCTGACATGCGAGGGTGTAGCCGTGCGCTAGCTCAGCTGCGGAGAGGTGCTTCGCGTTCAGTTCCTGGTTCCCGCGGGCACGCCCAGCCTCGATGATGACCTTGCATTTGCCGCAGGTGCCTTTCCCACCGCAGATGCTCCTCATCCGTAGCTGGCCTATCTGCGAGGCTTCGAATATGGTGGAACCGGGCGGAATGGCGACACGTATCCCTGCCGGCTGGAAGGTTACGGTAACTGTTCTCTCCTCAGTCATCTCTCGGCTCAGGTCCGTTTCTTCCCTCCAAGCTAGGCGGCCGCATCCGATGCTGTGGGCACGCTCCAGTTCTTCTTGAGGAAGTCCGCTATCTGCGACGAGTCCTTCGGGCCGACTATGACCTCCCAGCCTGTCGCGTCTTCAACGTCGCCTCTGAGCCTCGCCGCCCTGCCGGGCAGAATGAGCCTCCGGTGCTTCACCTTTCCCTCAACCCCTGAGGCGGCTAACACCTCCTTGATCTTCGCCGCGGTCAACTGTCCGCCTGCGACCGCCGTGTCCACGGCTAAGCCTTCGCTGTCCGCGATGAGCAGGTAGCATGAGACCTTGCTTGCCTCTAGGTCGCCGGAGACCGTATACGCGGTCAGGGCGAAGTTCGTCGTCACTAGGACCGGCGAGTTCTCATCCGGCTCTCCTATCGTCTTCAGCTCAGCTTGCACGGCTACGGGTTTCCTGGGGTCCGTGTAGACGTTGAATCGCAGGTTCAGTATGGGCATGAGGCTCCAAGTCTCGAGGCTGTGCAGAACTAGGAGGTCCGCGTACCTGTTTATGAACATGGAGGCCAGGTAGGCTTCCTTGAACGCTGCGGTCACGGGGTTCTGCCCATTCAGGTACGCGACTGCGGGGACCGCCATGAGCGGGAAGCCTACTGCCTTGTCCCTGAGCTTCACTCCGGCTCTCCGGATCATCGTCAGGTTGCTTATCGTCTCCATGAGCGCCTTCCCCTCTGTCCCCGTGCCTGGGTCGAGCACTAGGTCTTGGACCCCCATCTGTCGAAGCGTCAAGGCGAGCGACTTCAGCAGGGAGAGGTCCCCTGGCGCCGAGGCGACAAGGGGACAGTTGAAACGCTTCGCTAAGGCGCCCATGTCTCTCCAGTTCTCCGCTGTCGCCGCGTAGAGCAGCGGCCGGTTATCCTTCGAAGCCTCCATGGCTGAGCGCACAGCTTCCGGGTCGAGGCTGCACAGCATAAGCGGAAGCCTGGTGTTAGCCGTCACGAGGGAGGCAACCTTCGCGAATCTCCCAGGGTCCCCTGAGGCGCATCTGATCGCTATGAGGTCGAGTCCAAGCTTCTGCCCCATCTTTTCGATCTTGAACGCCTCTATGGACTTGCATCTCTCAAGGACGGCTTGGTCTTCAAGCTTGTCGCTTAGGTCCATCGCTAGAGCGGTTGGGTTGTGGAACGTCAGCTCATGCCTGTAGAGGACCTCCTTCCCGCCGATCTTCACAGCGTTCTTCTCAGAGCCTACGATGACCTCTCTCACAGGCGGCGCGACTAGGTCTGCCAGCTTCTCCCTTCGACCCTTAAGCTTCGGGTCCTTAACGAGGGGCGGACAGTCCTCCACCTTAGCTGCGCGCTCTAGGAGCTTCGAGGCGAAAGCCATGCAGGTGGCTTCACCGCACTCGCCGCAGTTCGTCTGCGGAAGATATCTGTAAACCGTTAGGAGCGTCGGCTTCTCCGCCATGCAGGCCACCTTATCCTAGGGTAGTTACCCAGTCGACCTCTAGGGGGCGCGCCTCGCCTTCCCCGAAGAGGCTTGCCACGACGCTCTTCATGATGGCGTGGGCGGCCGGATGCGACATTAGGAAGACATCGCAGCCAGATAGGAGGAGCGTGATCGCCGTCACAGTCTCCCAGAGGGGCCCCCTGTACTCTCTTGGGCCCCATTCATCAGCCTTGATCCAGGCTTCCCTCGCGCCCCAAGCGTTCGAGACAGGGCCTATGAAGGGCTGCTGGAGCACCCTATCCCCCTCGAGTGCTGCAAGCCGCATACGCTCCATGTTGCTAAGCGTGTATTCTAAGCCGTAGCCGAGCGCCCCCGTGGTCGGGTCCATCAGAAGCTGGCTCCTCGGAACCTTCTCGTCTTCAAGAAGGAGGCTGTTCAGCTTCTTCTGGTCGTTGATGTTCATAGAGGTGAAAGCGACGAGAACGTGGCCGTTCTCCCGCGCCGCTCTGGCAACCCTCTTGTAATCTATGTCGAGCATCGCGTTATTCAGGATGAGCCTCTCGCCTTGGCCTACCTCCGCGCAGGCTTCGAGGACGAGGGGGTCCTTCTCCTTGTTGCCTGAACCGCCTACCATGATAGGCACATCTACGGCTTGGAGCACGCGCTCTAGGGTCTTCGCCCCGTCGCGAGGCGAGGCGTCCTTCAGGTCGGGGTCGGTGCTTACCAGGTTCAGGTTGACAAGGTCAGCTTTGAACTCCTGGACGCATTTCTTCGCCCATTCGGCGGGGTCATCCATAACCTCCTCGAAGTGCTGCCTGATAGCTCTAGCCATCGGTATCTTCATGTCGAAGATGTCGAAAGCGAGTACAGGCCTATTCGGGTTCAGGCCTTCAAACGTGTAGAAGGGCGGGTACTTCTCCCCGCCTACCTTCAGCGTGTAGGCTCTGCTGCCGCCCTCCGCCTTCGTCGCTCCGACGAGGACCTCCGCGACCTCGCCGGGATAGGTCTGGATAGGAGGTTCAAACCTCGCCTCGATGAGCTGGGTCACCTCGGGCGGCCTGAGGGTCGGCACCACCGCCTGGATGAGGGGTTGAAGCACCAGGCTGAGCTCTTCTGCGGTTATCGTCACGTTCTCCAGCTCGAGAACGCCTGCTTTCTCCACCAGCCTCAGGAGCATCCTGCCGAGCTCAGCAGCCTCTTCCTGCGTCATCCGGGGTCACTCTCTCTCCAGGCGCTTGATGATAGCCCTCTCCGCGGTTATCCGGACATTCTGAAGGACAATCCTGAAGCCGACGCCTCCGGCGGCTACAGGCACCTGAAGCTCGCCCGTCGTAACAGGTATCTGCGCGGCCTCCGGCAGAGGCTTGGCTTCACCTTCTTCAGGGGCCGGTCTCTCCATGGTCTTCCATCTCTCGACGACGGGGTGCCCCGTCTTCTCAAGGAACTGCTTGAGCTCTGCCACGTCCTTGACATCCTTCTCCGTGGCTATAGCGTTCACCATCTTCTCTGGGATAGCCGACTTGACACGTTCCTTCAGCGCTGAGGGAAGCCAGACAACCCTTTCCCATCCGCCGTCTGCTTGGAGGAACTTAGGCGACCTTAGGAACTCGACCGCGATCCCGAGGAATCCCTCGTTCTGCGTGCCTCCGCTGACGTGCCCCGCAAGCGTCGAGAACGGCAGCCCCATCACCGCGGGGCCCTTGAAGTCCCTGTGAACGACCCCTATCCCGTCCACCTCAGGGATGTACCAGGCGATCGCCTCGAAGCATCCGCAGGAGGTGTGAGGCGTCTTGAAGAGCGTGTACAACGCCACCTGGTTGACGACGCCTAGGGACCGCTCCTTAACTATCTTGTTGACGCCCTCGTATATCCCGAGCACGGGGTCAAGGAGCGCCCCCTTCTCCACTGGGAAGTTAGGTCCCTTCGGGTCCACGTTGTAAGAGGCCCTAGCGTCGAACCAGCTGATGGAGCCGCAGCCGCCCAGCCTGTTCGGCGTGATGATGCAGACATGGGCTGGCGCGAAGGATTGGCATAGGACGCAGGCGTAGAAGGTATCCACATCCTCGTCCATGAGGCCTCGGGCTCTCGCATCCCTCGCCTCGTAGACCTTCAAAGCCATCTGCTCGAGTTCAGCGACCTTTACGGGGTCCGTGTAGTAGGTGATCTGCATCCTCTCGATGATGGGGAGACTGGACTTGAAGAGCTTCAGTAGCGCTAGCCCTACCCACCTGAGCGAGGTTAAACCCTTCTTATAGACGGCCTTGCTGACGCGTATCCATATGTCGCTTCGCTGGTTTAGATGCATGACGCCCTCGATGTAGTTCATGTAGTAGTGGTGCCGCCTTTCCAAGACGCCTTCTAGGTCCTTCTCTACCTTTGCCCCAGCGACCTTGGCGATGATCCCGATCGAGTAGGTTCCCTCAGGCTTCATCTCCGAGATGTCTGGGCCGACGACCTCGACCTTGCCGTCCTCCACCTCGTCCATGGAGGCGGCGAGGAAGAGCTCGAACTTATGCTCAGCCTGGGGGCCGCCGAACTCCACGTACATCTCAGGCCTCCGAATACGTTGACCTTCGAACTGCGGCCCTATCTCCATCGGGAACCTCTCAAGGCCCTCCGTACGTTTCACCTCATCCTTCGTCCTGTCGTCGAAACACTTCTCCGCCATCTCATCTGCCTCCTACCGTCTTAGCAACGACTTGAAGCGACTCCACCCATCTCTCCTCCGTAAGATTCGGAAAGGAGAAACCTGCGTTGGGATGATAGAACCTGTCAAGTGAGACAGTCCTCACCTTAGGCGCGAAGCCCTTCAGGGCTGAGAGCATCAAGTTCTGGAAGTAGTAGACGCCGCCCATGAACACTGCGAGGTCGTACCCACCCTGCCCGTCGAACCCCTGCCATTCAGTGTCAGATAGCCGCTGGACGACCTCCTCAAGCCCCATGCAGACGGCGCGACCTGGAGCCGCAGCGTTGAACGCGGCGAAGCGGCCGGGAGAGACTACCAGCGGCGCCCTCAAGGCATCAGCTAACCCGATCACATACTTGACAAGGTCGAGGTTACGGGGCGTCGTTCGGTCGACGTCCCCGCCCACTATGACGATAGGTCTCTTCGCGGCCTTCATCAGTTTTCCACACATCTCTGGGGCTAGGATATGCGCCTGCCTTGGTCCTGGTACGGCCGAGGGTTGCCACGGTATCTCAGCGGCCATCTCGGTCAGCTCCTCCCCGTTGCGAGCCTCTCGAGTAACGTCGATCCTAGCTGCGGGATCTCTGTCGGCTCCCATCCTTTCTCCTTCAGGATCGGGATGAGCTGCTCCTTCATGAGTATGGGCAGGTCTGTCTCTGTTCTCACGAGGAGATGGAGGTCGTCGGGCAGTCTGCCGTAGAGCTTCTGGCTGAGGTCTAGGTAGTGGGTAAGCTTGATCTGCCTGCCCAGAGCGGTGTCGCTAGGCCTCATCACGAGCTTCGCCGCCATGACCATCGCCTCTTCCCTCGTCTCGGCCACGTACCAGAGGTGTTCAGGAGCGGGGCCGACGTAGAGACGCTTGCCCGTCCTCACATCGTAGGGGGTCCAGTCCTCCCTCCTATCGCTTCTCCCAAGGTAGGCTCTCCTATGCTTCACGCCGTGTGGGCCGAGGATGACCGGAATGCCGAAACGAACGGCTGAGTTGCCGATCGACTCTGCCTTGTTCGAGAAGGTCCCCCAGACGATCCCTACGGCTCCGACCCTGTTCAGGATGTAGTCAGCTATCTCCTCGTAGTTCCCGCGGAGATTCCTCTTCGCGAAGATGTTCGCGATCTTGATGGCCGCCCCGATGATGTGGGAGTTGGCGACGCAGGAGCCTACGTTCACGAGGCCTCCGGCGTCGAAGGAGCCTGGGTACTTCTCGTAAAGCGTCAACCCCTCCGCGTCTCGGTAGGAGCCTATCTCCATCGCGGCGCAGCCTGAGGCTACGACGATGAAGCGTCTCCGCGCGAACTCGTCAGCCATCTCTACGACCTCGTGGCCGCCCCTGGGGAAGTTTGCACAGCCAGCGAAGGCGACGACGCCGGGGATCTCGCCCATCACTATGGGCCTTCCTACGTTCCTTATCTCGGTGTCAAGGATGGGGCCTCTCCCAGCCCTGATCTTGAACCTTGACGTCCTGATGGCTTCCAACGCGGCTTCTTGGGTCATGCTCACGATGGGCAGCTTCCGCGGGCAGGCGCTCTCGCACTTCCCGCAGGCCATGCAGAAGCTGTACAGGTCGGCAAGCCTGCTCGGGTCTTGTCCTTTAGCAGCCCAGACTGCCTCGTCGACCTTGAGGTCGTGTGGACACGCACGTCTGCAGTTTCCGCACCTCGTGCACTTCGACGCCTCGGCTAGGGCGCCTCCCAAGTACTGTTTCTCACGTCTGCCGGGCGCTATCGCTAGGGCGGTCTTCACAGCGACCTCCCCGGCCTTGGCGGGGTCAAGGATGAGGACTGCGGGGTCCTTGCCCGTCACTAGGCGTTCGACGACCTGCCCTGTAGGCTCAGCGGTGAGGTCTGGTAGGCCGCCGCAGTTCTGCGCGATGGTGGTGACCACACGGGAGCCTTTCTTCAGGGCTTCACCTATCACGTCTAGGCGGACGCATTCCTGGTCGAGGACCACCACGTCTGCTATCCCAGACCTGACGAACATCAGCTGCCGGGACATGGGGCCGATGACCTTCGTTCCCGCCCTGTACCGCGCCAAGTCATGTGAGGTGCAGCAGATCCCGGCCAGCTCGACTTTGCCGTAGAGACCTGACTCCTCTAGGTACTCGACGGCCTCCACCCCTGGGGCAGCGTTATGCCCTATGAAGAGCACGACGGGCTTCGAGTTGTCTACGACGCCCATTCCGAGCTCTACGAGCGGTGAGTCAGGGTCCCCCTTAGGATACTGGAGCGCCGATATCTGCGCGAGGTCCGCGACCTCCATCGCGACGCCATCTAGGGTGCCCGCGTGTAACGCCTTCGATTCGAAATCGAGATTGCTCGACTCTTGGCCTGGAAGAGCGGATGAGAGGAGCTCGGTGATCCCCTCTGTCACGTACTCGAGGGTAGACTCTAGGTCGCCCAGCGTCTTGGGGCGCATCCCCACCACGACCCTAGTGATGGGCGCTTCGATGGCGACCCCCTCACCGACGTCGATGGGGAAGTCTCTTCCCCTCTTCTTGATCAGGTACTCGACTAGGTGTACTGCGTGGGTTGCGTGGGCGGCAGCCCCGATCGCGGAGTCGAGAAGCATCCGTCTGCTCTGCTGGGTTCTGAGGTCTATGCCGCAGGCTCCCCTCTTACCATCGGAGAGGTCGCACTTGCCGTAGGCACACTGGCAGCACATGTCGCAGATAGGCGTATAGAGTGGGCGGTACCTCTCTAGGAGTCGCATGTCCCACGGCCTGAGGGTTGCCACTCTAGGCCTTGGGGTCGGCCCTAGGGGTTCATCCCAGTCTTCCTCTAGGATTCTGCCTAGCATCAGCTCTAGGCCTTTGATCGAGAGGGTTCCGGTTCCAAGCTCCTTTACGCTCAGTTTCACAGAAGGCCCTGCCATTGTGTCTCCCCCTTCTTGAGGCCCCACGCGAGCGGCATCGCATCCTTCACAAGCTTCTTCACGACGCTGTGGCCCAGCGGGGTTAGGACATACGTCTTGTACGGGTAGGACTTCGCGACGAGTCCGCAGGCCCTCAGCTGGTTTAAGCTCCGGTTGAGCACCTGAGGGTTGACCTGCAGCTCCTTCATCAGGACGCCGAAAGTCATAGGCTTCGCTTCCAGCAACGTGAGCGTGTGAAGTCTCTCCACGTTCCCGAGGGTACGGTAGAGCGAGGCTAAGACGCTTCTGATCTCCGTCTCTGACATCCCTACTGTCACAGCACGTCGCTTACGTAATTACAATGATGAAACCTATAAAGGGTTTCCGGCCTCCTCTACCGCGTTGTCAGGTCGGCCTCCTTAAGCCTCCCCGTGGAACGTTTTCTCCATGGGACTGTATTAACATTCCTGCTGCTTCTATCCGTGGTCCTGGGCGGCCTCTCCAGCTCCTTGGCGTCACGCGACGCTCTGAAGCCGCACGGTCAAGTAGACAACCTGACTCTCTCACGGCTTCCTTGATACCTCACTGTCCGAGGCGCATGCTACAGAAGCGTCCAGAAAGCTTATCCAACTCGTCTGCGGAAGCGTTGTTGCGACGAGCGGTGGACAGATGGAGAAACTCGTGATCTCGATCTCCGGGAAGGGCGGCGCTGGGAAGACCACGGTCGCGGCGTTGCTGTTGAAGCTGCTCCTAGAGAAGACCGAGAGGAGCATCCTCGTCGTGGACGCCGACCCAGCGACGAATCTGCCTGACGTGCTCGGAGTACCGGTGGCTAAGACCGTTGGGACGGTGGAGGCTGAGTTCCGAAGAAGGCTCGACGATGGTCTTATCCCCCCGAACGTGACGAAAGATGCCCTGCTGGAGGCATGGGTTCACAGCATCCTCGTGGAGGGCCCTCGGTTCGACCTCTTGGCTATGGGCCGGTCCGAGGGGGAAGGCTGCTACTGCCCCGTGAACTATATTCTTTCGAAGGTGATCGACGCGCTCTCAAGGAACTACGACGTGGTACTCATGGATATGGAGGCGGGCCTAGAGCATCTAAGCCGCAGAACAGACCGAGACGTAGACGTAATGCTGGTAGTTACAGACCCCTCCAAGATGGGGCTGCAGACCGCAGCTAGGATAAACGAGCTGGCCAAAGAGGTCCACATAAGCTTCAGAAGGATGGTGGTCGTAGGAAACCAGTTCCCCCCCTCGATGGAAAGGGAGCTACGAGAGTTCGCGGCCAAGGTAGGGTTAGAGTTCGGCGGCATCATACCGCCCGACCCCGCTGTGGCTGAGCATAACATGAGAGGCATACCCCTGCTGAAGCTGCCTTCCGACAGCCCCTCAGTCATCGCCGCTGCGAGGCTCGGCTCGACTATCGGCCTGCTCTGAGATGCCCTATAGGTCGTGCCGCTTACCTACTCGATGGGCTAGAAGCCTAGGTCTGCAAGCGTGGAGAGAACCTTCATGTTGACCTCCTGAGGCGATCCGCGAGCTTCTATGAAGCGGATCAGCTTCCCTACGCTAAGCCCAGCCAGCTTCAGGTAGTTCTCGCGGACCCTCTCTAGGAATGAGGCCTGTTCGTAGCGGTCTACGTCGAATCCCTCTCGCTTCGACCTTTCAACAGCCTCCCATGCCGGGATATCTAGGACCAAGATGTAGTCGGGTTGAACGATGTTCCGTTCGAAGCGTAGGATCCGCGCCGCCTCCACGCCGAGAGCCACCTGGTATACCACGTTGCTCTCAGTCCATCTCTTAGCCAACACGACGTTCCGCTCGCCTTGGGCTAGCCACTCGGAGACATGCCGGTTGTGCTGAGCCCTGTCGAGCGACCACAGTATCCAAGCCAGGTCTGTGGGCAGGTCGCCCTCGATCCTGACAGGGCTCGTGAGAGCGGGCCTCTTAAGGTAGGCTCCTACGAGGGAGCCTAGCAGCGTCTCGTAGGAGGGTAGGCTCACCGTGAAGACCTTGAAGCCTCTCTCTTCGAGGAACTCTCTGACAGACTTGACGCTGGCCAGCCGCGAAGGGTTGAAGCACTGCGTCTCCTTCCCAGCCTTGTCGAGGCCGGTCAAGACTAAGAAACGCCCAAGCCACGCTTCTCTCCGAGGCGTCAACGCTTCCTCGGTGGCATTGACGACGGCGTCAAGGACAGCTGGGGGCAGGTCGATGCCCGCATGCCTTAGGAGAGCGCCCCCCCTCCTTCGAGGGATGTTCTCTGAGAGAGCCTGCTCTGAGCACCTGAGCAGCGCGCTTAAGGAGCTGGCGGTTACCGTGATCTCCATCCCTTCTCTCTGCTCCTCGTTAGGCCTCCAGCCGCCGTCCTCGACACTCCTCGTCTATCATCACACCAGGAGCCGAGGAAGAGGGGGGCATGTAGTTCCATCCTTAGATAACTCGTTTGAGGGTCGTCCAATCAAGCTATTTAAGGTCTTCAGGGCATAGCCATGGATGGTATGTCGTTCCAAGCTTCCTCATGGGGGACCCCCTGGGGCTTCATCAAGGACCCGATCTACGGCTATATCCGCATCACCGAGGCTGAGAAACAGGTCCTCGATACCCGAGCGGTCCAGAGGCTCCGGAGGGTAAAGCAGCTCGCCGGCGTAGATTACGTCTATCCTGCCGCTAACCATACGCGGCTTGAGCACTCGCTCGGCGCCATGCATCTCGTCGCGTCGCTTCTAGGCGGCGCGCCGCTCCAAGTGACCAGGGAGGAGGCTCAGGAACTCCGCCTAGCAGCGCTCCTCCACGATGTCGGTCATGGACCCTTCTCGCACCTCTCAGAGCCTCTGCTCGCTAAATATCTGGGAAGAACACATGAGGATATCGGCCTCTGGGTAATCACAGAATCCAAGTTAGCGGAGACGCTTGAACGTGAAGGCCTGAACCCTAGGAGGATAGCTGGCTTAGCTATGGGACGACTGGAAGGCGAGGAGGAGAGGAGATTCCTCAGCCAAGTCATCCGCAGCGCGATAGATGTGGACAAGATGGACTTCATAGTGAGGGACTCCTACCACACCGGGGCGGGTTACGGCTCCGTCGACATCTTTCGCCTCATCTACACCATGGATGTGCTGGAAGGCAACCTGGCAGTCGACCTAACCGCTCTGCCGACGCTCGAGACCTTCCTACTCGCGCGGGTTGAGTCGTTCAGAGCCATCTACTTCCACAGGACCTGCAGAGCCGTGCAGATCATGATAATGAAGGCCTTAGAGGCCGGCCAAGAGGAGTTCGGGTTCCTCGACGTTGAGTCAGCAGAGGAGTACTTGGCGCTCGACGACTACACGACCTGGAGCATGCTCCGGAGAAGCGAGAAGCTGAGGGGGCTTATGGACGATATTGAGGCACGTAGGCTCCTGAAGTGGGCGTATGACCGTACCTTCTTCGTCGAGGACAGGCTTGTCACAAGCATCATCACCAACGAATCGGTCAGAAGACGAATAGAAGAAGAGATCGCTAAAGATGCAGGGGTTGAGGTCGACGACGTAGTCATAGATACGCCTTCGCTCCCCTCGGTGCCCTACCGGCACGCCATAGAGGTCCAGCCAATGGATATCCCTGTCTTCTCGCGGACGGCGGGCGGCGAGAAGATGCCGCGCCGGCTCACAGAGCTATCAAGGATCGTTGATGTACTGAGGTCTTTCATGAACAGCGTCAGGGTCTACACGAAGGAGCCGCATAGGGAAGCGGTGAGGAAAGCCGCGGAGAACATCCTAGGAAAACCCTCTCTGCCGGAGATGGTCTCGTACTGAACGCGCGCTCCCCTAGAAGGCTTGAGGAAGAGGGTGCCTTAAGGCCCCGTCCGGATAGTCTCTACCCCCTTAGGCGGGGTCTACCTGCTCCCGGAGCTCTTGGAGGATAGTTAGTCCTTGAGAAAGGTCCTCTTACTCGCAGACATCCACGCTAACCTGCCGGCTCTGACCGCCGTACTAGACAAAGCCGGGCCGGTCGACCTAGTCCTCAACGCCGGGGATATCGTCGACTACGGACCGTCGCCATTGGAAACGATATCAGCAGTCAAGGAATTCCAAGGGATCACCGTTATGGGCAACCATGACCGTGACTGCGCCGTCGGCAACCCTCTCGGCTACAACCCCTTCGCGAAGATGAGTTGCAGGTGGACACATGATAGACTGGGCGCAGCGGAACGAGCGTATCTCTTAGGGCTGCCACGAAGCTGGGAGGCCGTCTTGGAAGGCGTGAGGGTCTTCCTCTGCCATGGGTCGCCGCGAAACCTCCTAGACGAGTATGTGACCCCCGACTATCCTACGAACGTACTAGAAGGATTCATGACGACGACGGGGGCACAGATTCTCGTGTTAGGTCACACCCATATCCCTCTCCTGAGGAGGTTCCATCCCGACCGGTACTTGGTAAACCCAGGCTCGGTGGGTCAGCCCCGCGACGGAGACCCGAGAGCCAGCTACGCGGTGCTCACCCTTGGAGACTCGAAGGCCTTACGCCTTGAACAGGCAAGAGCCACCTACGACGTAAGAGAGGCCGCCGAGAGCATCCTTAAGGCTGGCCTCCCGCCCTTCCTAGCTGAGAGACTCTACTACGGCCTCTAAAGCCGACGTGAAGAAGCTGGGGGCCACGGCAGCTCCCTGCAGCACCGGTCAAGCCGCACTTGGCCCAGCTCCACCGTGTCGACGGGCCCCCTGTAAGGCGTGAGGACCCTGACTGCCCGCCCTGCGTAGTTCAGCTCTTCCACGATGCCCAGGGATAGAAGCTGACCGTTCTTCGCAAGGAGACCCGCGATGAGCCCACGCTCAAAGCCCACAGGCACAACCTTTACATTCGCAGTTGAACCTGCGGAGGGGCCAGGCTGGTCTCTCGGAGAGGGTTTATGCTCGTCGGCGACGACCGTGACGCCGTTGACTGTCTCCTCCCCGTAGAGGACTCGGCGGCCGAGAAGCTCCGAGAGGCCCTCGACCCGTTCCTGGCCTAGAGGCGTCCCACCGGTGAAGGCGCCTCCCAGAAATCGAACCTCGTCCAGTTGCAGGGTCCTACGTGTAGACCCCTTCAGCTCCTTCCTGTATCCGAGTTGGCGGAGTTTCCGCCTCTCTTCACTCGACCTCTTCCTGATCGAGGGGGGAACTGGAAGGGCTAGGACCTGGCAGCCCAACGGTTTTAAGGCCTCGACGAGGCCGTGCAGGTCCCCTGGAGGCTGCAGCATAACGCAGACTTGGGGGCG
>JAWCPE010000010.1:0-23184 GCA_038870415.1 Bathyarchaeia archaeon | reverse complement strand
AGGGCCTTAAGGGAATGCCTGCTTCCGATTGGCGCCTGTGATATCACAGGAACTTAGACGTCACAGTCATGGAACAACTTAGGGGATACGGGCGCCTATTGGACATCACACGTCACAGTTTAGAGGCTGGTCTTAAGGAAGATGGCTGTACCAGACGGCTTAGCCTCTCTAGTAGGTGCTTCCGGATCGACTCTACTAGGCCTGTCTGCTGCATCCCGGCCGGTCGTCCTTGGAGGTAGGAGTCGACGTAGCTCTTCAACGCCTCCCCGAGTTTCATATGCTCGGCGAGTTCAGGGAGACTTAGGAGGCCCATATAGCCCAGAAGGTAGAGCGTGAAGAATGACCTTATCACGTTCCTCCTTGCCTGAGTTAAAGTTCGGTTGTATGCTCCCCTGCTCTCAGGTTTAGGCATAGATCGAGCCTTCTCCTCGTATTTTACAGAATTCTGAGCTAGTTCCTCAGCTAAAATATCGATCAGAATCGCGGAAAGCTGCCTTTCTGTCAAATGACTCTCTTTAAGCAGCATCTTCGCTAGTTGATCCTTTGAGAGTGCCGCAAGCGCGCCTGTAACCGCCCCGTTCCAAGACATCCGGTTCACGTCCTCATGTATACAGAAATGTATCCATTCGACATGGCTCACATAAAGCTTTGCCAGAAGCCTACCAAGATGCTCGGTTCCCGCGGTTACACCTCCATCAGCGAAGCCTCGGGACGCTGATGGGCTACGGCTTGAGTCTCAAGCAGAGCTCCGCGTTAGCTGAGATCTCTCCGCCAGAAGAGCGGCTGCGCCCTTGCGGAGTTCACGTAAAGCCGACCGGAACGACGGAGAGAGTTCAACTTATGGTACTGGCTCAGCGCACGCTAGACCTGCCCTCTCGTTACCCGCTTACTTGCCGACGATGCAAGACTCTGTTGCGCAGTGAGTTGTGATATGTCACAGGTAAGGTTTATCTCCATCCTACGTCACGCTGTGTCATAGGACATCACAGTAATGAGCGAGGTCTGTCACACGTGATCCCGTCAGGTCACGTCCTTCGGCGGCTTAGAGAAGAGGCGGGCTTAACTCAGAAAAAGCTCGCGGAAAGGGCGGGGGTAAGCCAAGCGTTGATCTCGCGTATAGAGAAGGGAACAGTCGACCCTAGGTTGTCGACCGTGAGGAAGATCATGGAAGTCATATCGAGTTCCGGGCGGAGGGCTGCCTTCGTCAGCGACGTGATGCACAGCCCTGTCGTCTCGATAGAGGAGTCTCGGACCGTTAGAGAGGCCGTCGAGTTGATGAGAAGCTATGACTTCTCCCAGCTACCCGTCTTGAGGAGCGGCTTCCCCGTGGGGAGCGTTCAAGAATCGACGCTTCTCAAGAGGCTTACGCATGTAAGGGATGTCAGAGCCGTCTTCGAACTCCCTGTACGCGAGGTGATGGAGGAGGCCTTCCCGATAGTGCCTCCCAGCCTCACAGTTGAGGAGGCGGCCTATATGCTTTCACGCGGCACACCCGCGCTACTTGTGATGGACAAGAGCCGGATACTCGGCATCGTGACGAAGATCGATACGATCCTAACAGCGCTACGAGAACAACAACCTAGCAGGGAAGGATGTCGCGAGGAGGCCTGAGAATGAGCGAAGTTATCCTTGCCGCTGCCGCAGTCACCGCGGTCGCCGTCCCAGTCCTCATCCTAGGACTCTACGCGACGAGGCTCCGGAAGCTGAAGGCCGAGTATGACGAGACAAGGGAGAGCATCAGGTACGCCTTCAGAACCTACCGCGAAAGGCTTGACTCGCACGAAGTACGGATAGAGTCGCTCACGCGGAGTCTGAACGAGTCAACAGGCAGCCTGAGATGGCTTCGCGGAAGAGTCTCAGGCCAAGAACGTAGGATCGCCAAGGTAACGGAGGCCACCATCACATCCTTAGAGGCGAGCAAGCGCGCACTCGACCACTCACTAACGATGGAGGGGAGGTTAAAACAACTCGAACTCCAGGTAGAGAAGGACCGCGACGCTTTGAAGAGTCTCGAAGAGGCAGCGTCCCTAAGACGCGGGAGAGCCGTGGTAGCCTCCGTCCAAGAGGCTTCGCCTAGAACACCTGAGGCTGCAGAAGCGAATACCGAGGCGGGCGCACCGGCCGGTCTTCCCATGGCGGAAGGGACGCTAGCACGGCTTACCGAGACTGAGCTTAAGGTCTTAGACGTTCTAAGAACCGAAGGCGCGAAGACCTCAAGGGAACTTGAGAGAATGATTGGGAGAACCCGAGAGCACACCGCCCGGGTTATGAAGAAACTGTACCTAGAGGGGTACGTAGACAGGGATACGCATAAGCTGCCGTACGTCTACAGAGTGAACGAGAAGCTTAAGGCCGCCCTTCAGAGGGGCTCCTGAAAGCCTGTAGACCCTGCGATAGGCGGTTCTCCGGCTTAGTATTCAGCCTGTAGCGTCTAGAGACCCTCGACCCCGACCGGAGAAGGAAGCCCTCAGCCGCAAGTCTCTGAAGATAAGTCGAAGCTGTGCTCAGCGCGAGCGCCTCGCCGTAGGCATCCTCGTATGACGCCACCAGGTCCTTCGATGAGAACCATCCTGCTTGGAAGCTCTCTAGGACTACTGCCTTAACCCTGTCTAATTTGCTAGGAGGCTCTTCCAGCGCGCCGCCTAGCTCCGTCGAGCTTTCGGAGGGTAATCCGCCTAGGAGCTCCATCATGTCTAGGACTTGCAGGAGCTTCTCACGTGAAGCCCTACCCTCAAAGGAGATCGTGAACTTGTTCCCCTTCCTGTCGAAAGCCTGAACACGGAATCTTGACGGCCCCAAACCCGCCCCTCTCGACTTACGCTAGACAGGGTGTGCGGATAAAAGAATTCAGAGATCTGTGAAGCTGTGAAAAGCTCAGAACTGGTGGCGATCGCGGAAATGGGGAAGTTTCTAGGGTCTCCGACCTTTCACATCCAGACGAGCCGCAGAAAAGACATCTAAGTGATAGCTCTGCCCGTTCGAGGTTTCTCCAGTGGAAATCAAGGGGTCCCTCTTTTCGTACAGCTACCAGCCCCGGTTCTGAGAGAATTGACAGGAAGAGGGGCAAAACCACGGAAAGCAACCTGTTTCACACCGCTCTGCCAAGCCGTCCTCTGAGCTTGCTTGCAGAAGAGGCCTAAGGCCAACTATTGAACATGACCCTGTAGAGCATAGGCGGACCATACCTCAAACCAGATGAGGGAGATGAGGGGGATGAATCTCAGATAGAGGAGCCTAGCTGGGACTTACTTAACCCAACGCCCACCCCTTGATTTCCAGTGGAGTCAGATCCCGTTAAGTGGAGGGGTTCTTCTTCCACTTTCTAAAGAACAGAGTCCGCCTGTTCAGTTATTGCGGCTCTTAAGTAATCTACTGTCTAGGCGACTTGACTCGGGGATCAAGGAATATGCCACATGTGAATGCGCGAGAACTCGGCTCCGCCTGTCGGTCTCGAGTGGAAACCAAGGGCTGGGACTTGACCTCTTAGAAGGCGACCTGCTGTGAAATTTTTCGTCTAGGTGTCAAATTCTTTGAATTGGTAGGCTTTTAACCGGGAGCCTGCCCACCTTCCGGCTTAGATACTTTACTTACCTCAGGAGGACTGCTCAGTGCTGGAGGGCCTATCGGAGGTCTTCGACCATTTCTTAGGCGAGCCCACGATCTTGACGAACAGGGAGGTCCTGAGGCCTGACTATGTGCCGGAGAACCTGCCGCATAGGGATGAGCAGATCCGAAGGCTTGGTTGGATAGTAGCCCCTGTCTTGAAGGGGTCGAGGTGCTCGAACGTCTTCATCTACGGCAAGCCGGGGACAGGCAAGACGGCGGTCGTCCGGTATGTTCTAGCGCATCTCCTAAGGAAGAGCGATGAACTCCACACTCCTGTAGAGGCGTGCTATGTCAACTGCCGGATAGCAGGGACGGATTACAGGGTTCTCTCCGTGCTGAGCGAGTCAGTCGGCGTTCGCATCCCATTCACAGGTCTCTCCACGAGCGAGGTCTTCGACAGGTTCAGGGTCGGCCTTGCCTCTCTACGCGGCGTACTCACCATCGTGCTGGACGAGGTAGACGTGCTCGTCAAACAGCACGGAGACGACCTGCTTTACGAGTTGACTAGGGTAAACGAGACCTCTGAGATCGGGAAGCTCGTCTTCATAGGGATCTCGAACGACCTTAACTTCAAGGACCTCCTCGACCCGAGGGTTCTCAGCAGCCTCAGCGAGGAGGAACTCGTCTTCCGCCCCTACGTGGCGGATGAGCTATACGACATCCTCGCGGAGAGGGCTAAGCTCTCTTTCATAGACGGCGCGTTGGAAGAGTCCGCGCTCAGGCTCTGCGCCGCCTTGGCAGCTGCTGAGCACGGCGATGCCAGGCGAGCTCTAGACCTACTCCGCGTCTCAGCTGAGCTTGCCGAGCGGGAGGGCGCGAAGCTCGTCACCGAGTCGCACGTGAGGCAGGCGCAGCGTAAGATCGAGGAGAACAGGGTGAACGAGGCTTTGAAGACGCTTCCGCTCCACCAGAGGCTTGTCCTGTACAGCATCTACCACACCAGCCGTGCGAATATGAAGGACTGCCTCACCGGGGACATCTACGAGATCTACGCGGACCTCTGCGGCAAGACAGGGCTTGAACCCCTGACACAGAGGAGGATAAGCGGCCTCATCAACGAACTAGACGTTCTCGGAATCGTGAACGCGAAGCTGGTCAGCCGAGGCAGACACGGCCGGTCGAAGAGGGTCCGGTTGAATATGCCTCTCATCGCGGCTCAGGAGCACTTCAAGAGCGACCCACGCTTCGGCCCTCTGCTTTCATACGTGCCACGCCACCTGAGAAAGACCCCTTAAATGCCCCCCTGCATAGATTTCAGACGATATGAGGCGGCCTCTCCCGCCGGGGCTACGCGTCCTAGCCTTCGAGGATGGGCCTTTCACCTCCTCGGGAGGCGTCAAGGCAAAGCAGGCAGTTCTCCTAGCGGTCGCCACCCGAGGCTCTAGGATCGACAGACTGATAACCACGTGGATAGAGGTCGACGGCCTCGATGCTACAGACCGCATGGTTGAAGTCGCCTATCCTATTCGTAGAGGGCTTTCAGCCATCCTTCTTCACGGTCTGCCGTACGCAGGCTTCAACATAGTCGACGCCCATCGTCTAAGCCGAGAACTTAACGTGCCGGTTCTAACGGTTCTAAACGCGAAGCCGAGACGTGAAGCCGTGGAGGGAGCGCTACGAAGGCACTTCTGCGATTGGCAGGAGCGTCTCAGCCTCTTAGAAGCGGCAGGCCGACCTACGCCCCTCGAGCTGTCGCCGGGCTCGGCGATCTATTTTCAAGCCGTCGGGGTTGACCGAGGCTGGGCTGAGACCTTGATCCGAACCCTGACCGTCTTCGGGAAGGTCCCGGAGCCGCTGCGTATAGCTAGGCTTCTGTCCGGCGTCTTCTCGCCTTGGGCTTTAGAGGAAGCCGGTCGCTGAGACCTCCATCGTCTTCAGGTTCACAACCGGTATGACGCCGGGGACAGGGTTTAACCCGTTCTTCCTCTGGTAGACGGTCTGGCTCTGCCAGGCTCCTGAGTTCACCACGAGCGTCCCTCTATAGTTCCTGTACCTGAAGACATGGATGTGCCCCGCTTGGAAGATGTCCGGTATCCGGTCTACGATGAGCAAGTCCTCTCTTTGAGGCGATATCGGCGTCCGCTGGCCGAAGGATGGGCAGAGATGTCGGGCTTTGAGAAGTAGCTCCATCGCGGCGTCCGGCTCTTGGAAGGACATGCTCGGCACTGAGCCTATCACGTCGTCAAGGCTTCTACCATGGTAAGCTAGGAGCCTCACGCCGTGGAGTTCAACCCAAGCTGGGCCGCCCAGCATTCGAATACGCGGGTCTCCGTAGAGTGGCTCAGCGTATTTGCGGGGAATCGCCGGCTGGGGCAAGGCTTGGCGGACGGCGTCGTGGTTCCCCGGGATTACGAGGATCTCTACATGCTCGGGCACGTGGCTTAGTAGCTTCGCTACCTCCTCGTACTGCTTGTAGACATCCGTTATGACGAGTTCTCGTTCCTGCTCGGGGTAGACGCCTATCCCGTCGACGAGGTCTCCAGCTACGACGAGGTACTTGACCCTGCCGGCTAGGCTCCTCTGCTCAGGGCTGCCTGCCCTACCTTGGAGCCACTGTAGGAACTTGTCGAAAGCCTTCCCTAGGAACATCCGGCTCCCCACATGGATGTCGGAGATCAACGCGGCACAGACATCTTCCTCCGAGGCTGTGGGGCGTCTATCCGGCAGGTCGGGCATGACGATGTCCGTGACGATGAGGATGCCCGACTCGGCTCTGAACCCTGCGACGCAGAGAACCTGGTCGAGAAGGACAGCTTGAGCTTTCACGACGAGGCTTCGCTCCGCGTTCTTCGGCACTAACGCGGGGATGCTTGCCTCCAAGTCCTCAAGCTCCAGTCGTATGTAGTTGCCTCTCTCCCTCTTCTCCGTCACCATGCCTATGACCTTGACAGGGTTATTCACCGACGCCCTCCTAGCCTCTTTGATCGGTATGGCGTCGCGGGCGTCGGTCCTCCGTCTCAGCATCCTCTCGGTCTTCCTGAACCGGTCGCGGAAATACTCCACGAAACCCTCCAAGGACGGGTCATCCTCCCCCTCCTTGTTCGGGTCGAGTAGCACGGAGACGCGTGCCTCCACCTCCGCGGCGGGAGGCCTCCATGTGGGCCCGACGCTCTCCGGCATAGGCTCAGGCTTCAGCTTGGGCTTCGAGAGCTGAGCAGCCTCCTCTAACAGGCTCTTGGGCAGCGAGAGGACGGACGCGTCCCTTCGCAGCTGCTCCTGTATAGCTGCCTCGACGACCTCTAGGGGGTCCACTGTCCCCGGGAGCGCTCCTAGGAACTTGAGCCCTTCAGGTTCAAGCTGGTAGCCTGCATCTAACGCCTTGAGCAGAGCCTTCCTCAGCTTGTCCTGCGGCTTCTCAATCGCTTCAGCGGCCGTAAGCTAACCCTCAGATCTTAGCCGCGGAAGGGTTCGCTTCTAGGCTAAAGAGGGTTTCGCCCCTTTCTCCCACGTCTCCAAGCCTTAACGCTGAAGAGCGTGTGGCGACTGGTTTCGAGGCTTAGGGGGCTCCTGTTCGTCTGAAAGAGGACCGGCAGCCTCTTACGCGGTTAAACCCTTCCTACGCGGCGGGCTTCAGCTGTTCATATCGGTCTTTACGAATCTGTCGTATAGGGATGCGAGGAGAACCGTGAAAGCAAGCGACCCGGCGAGGTCTATCCCAACTCTGGTAAGCTGCATTAGAAGGAGTGTGGGAAACCATGTTACGATCATCATGAGGGGGCCCTCGACGACCAGCGCTGCCAGCCCGAAGGGTAACGCTTTCCGTATCGAGCTGCTGCCTGGAAGTCTCCCGTACAGTCGACCGTAGAATGCTCCGAGCAGAGAGCCTAAGAGCGTGGCTCCCACAGCGTTCAGGGCGAAGAGCACACACGTTAAGCCCTCGGGCGTCCACCGCCGCCCAGTAACCCATTCCTGATTCGAAGATGCGAGTATCAATGGGACCCCGATGAGAGCGCCGATGAGGCCCATGAGGGCCCCGGAGAGGCTTCCCGCCCTCACTCCGGCCCCTACCTTCATCTAGACCCTACCTACTCTTCGGAATCTCGGCCTGCGTATCTGAACGTACGTAGCCATCATCAGTCTTCGTCATGCAGCCCTCTCTACCTCTCTGTGTAGGCGAGGCTTAGATAGGGCAGCCCATATGCCGAGCCCTATCAATGGTAGGGAGATGAGGCTCAGCCATTGACCGAAAGGCTCCAGCGGCCTGTACTGCGTGCTCTTTGAGATGTTCACGGAGAGCACCGCTGTACGCGGCCCATCGTTCATCACCTTAAACCTGTACAAGCCTGTCCTAGATGCTTTCACCGTGAAATACGCGCTGCTCGTGTTCAGCTCCGACAGGACGGTCTCTCCCTGAGGATCGTAGAGGAAGAGGCTGAAGGTTTGCGCGACGATGATCGGACGTGGGACCGGTTCAAGGACGACTCCTCCAGCCTGCGTACCGTTGAGGTCTACGTCTGGAAGCGTACGGTTCAGCTCCTCATCTAGGGGCTTCGGCCAAAAATCCCTAAGGTTGACGTTGCCCGTTATCGTATCGCCTTGCGCGAAGCTGGCGTTGTACGTCCAGCTCCTCCCCGGCAGGATGGAGGGGCCCGCGCTCAACACGTTCTCGTACTGCGTGGAGGTCGGTGAGAGAGCGAAGCACCAGACGCCTGTGAGGAAGATGATGGAAGCCAAGGCGAGCGTCACGGCGCCGCCTGTCATCCGAGAGACCTGAGAGCCGCGAGCGACCAAGATGACGAGCAGGACGAGGAAGAGGACGCCTAGAACGATCGCGCCGATCACGAGAAACGGGAGTATTGAAAAGTAGACGGTAGAGGTCGGAACGACATCATTCATGCCCTTCAACCACCACTAGAACGTTAAGCGGCTTGGCGTATAAAGCTCTAGGCTTTAGAACAGGCGCTTTCAAGGGCTAGGTCAGCCACGTCCGGGTTACCAGGATTAAATACTCCTGTAGGGGGCTCCTATGCCAGAAGGCTTTCAGGGATGTCTTTGGATAGAAGGAGTCGCCGCGCCGTCTTCGTGGCCCACTGCATCCTGAACCAGAACGTGCGCGTCGCAGGCGGCGCCCACTACCCTGCGATGATAGACGAGGTCGTAGACCTGTTGAAAGCCCACAGGGTAGGCTTAGTCCAGATGCCGTGCCCTGAATTCAGCTTCGCAGGCCTGAACCGGCCGCCGCGCACGAAGGAGGAGTACGATACCCACAGCTTCCGAGAGCACTGCGCGAAGATCGCAGGTCAGATCGTGGATGAGGCTGACGAATACGTGAGGAACGGCTTCAAGGTACTCGCGTTTCTAGGGGTTGAGCGGAGCCCCTCCTGCGGCGTCAAGCAGACGACAACCCGCCCGGACGGCTCGAAAGGAGAGGCGAAGGCTACAAGCGGCCAAGGGATACTTACCGAGGGGCTCCGACGAGAACTCAGCTCAAGGCATCTACAGATCCCATTTAGGGGCGTAGACTGGAAGAACATCCCCAAACTGGTCGAAGAGATTCAAGGGCTTCTTGACGCCTTAGACGGTTGTTCGCAAGAGGCTCGGCTCTGTAGAAACCCCGTGCTGCATCGGTTGACGCGCCAAACCTCAAGGTAGTATAATGCACATCCGTGCTCCCCCCTTTTTGACATAGGTGAAGCTATGCCGGGAAGGGTTTCTACAGAGCCTCGTAAGAAGGATAGGGCTATCTGAACCGTATGTTGGTGTCTGCGAGGACCCCGTAGAGGTCGGGGCGCCGGTCCCGAAGCATGTTGCTTGTGACCTCATCTAGGTCTACATCATGCATCAGGACGGCCGGTAAGTTCGACTGCAGCTTCGCAGCTATCTCCCCCTTCGGGTCGGTGATGAGCGCCACGTTCGGGTGAGCGAAGCAGACGAACATCTCGTTCTCGTAGGAACGCGTCCGCATCCACCATTCGTTCTCTAGGTGCCAGACGCCATAAGTGGGTATGAGCGCGATCTCCGCTCCCTTCAAGCGTAAAGCCCGTATAGTCTCCGGCCAGCATCTGTCTGCGCAGATGGCCATCCCGGCGACGCCGAAGTCTAGGCGGAAAACAGGCAGGTCTATGCCGGGCGCGAACCGTAGGTCGTGGCTCTGGAGATGCGTCTTGTAGTACCTGCCCTCTATCTCGCCGCCACGCCCTACTAGGAGGGCGCAGGATACTGTTACCTTTGGTCTGCTAGGCTGGTGGTCTTCCGAGGGCTTGGTGTGGTCTGAGCCAGTTGTACCATAGGGTGTAGAGCCTCAGGAAGAGCTCGGCCTTCACGAGGCCCCTCCCAGCCTGGAAGTTATGGTAGAATCGTCCAGTTCGCTCCTTGAGGGTCCTGAACCACCGCTCCACGATGTTCCGCAGCCCGAAGGCCTGGCGCCTCCACCTAAGCCCATGGAGCCTGAACGCCTCAGGGCACAAGGGGCCTCTGTCCACGAGGAGCAGGGGCTTGTCGAGGCACGTCTTAAGAACCTCGCGGAGGAAGAGGTCTGCGTCGAGGATGCTCCGCTGCCATGAGGCCCTTACGGCGAGGAGCTCCCTCGTCCTGAGGCCTATGGCGGCCCAGACGTGGAGCTGCCGCCCAGCCTCCTTCAGCCTCGCCTCGTCCAAGGCGACCATCCGGCGCCGCTTAGGCTCCAGCCTGACGCCTTCAAGCCTCTGAACCCAACGCCAGACCGAGACGTGGCTCGCCTCCACAGCCCTGCAGACGTAGGCAGCCTCCCTGTAGCCCGGCCAGGTAGAGGAGGCAGGCCCTGAGCTTCACGCGGACAGCAACCCTGTTAGGCTTGAAGAGGCCGCTTACCTGAAGGCCTTCGAGGAGCCTATCCATGCATCACCCCATCGAGGGCCTCCTAAGGCCCCCCTAAATGGTAACAGTATCTGGGGGCCTATATGGATGCTGCAACGTATTTCTTGGAGGTGCTTGAACAGCTTAATCATGGCGTTCATAGCCAGCATCTCAAGATGAGGGTGGCGAGGAATAAGTGAAGAGGGTTAGGGTGATCAGCTTGGACAACAGTATTGAGGATGCGGTATCCAAAGCGGACATAGTTCTTCGCGAAGGCGGCCTCGTCATCTACCCGACCGAGAGCTGTTACGCCCTGGGGGCTGATGCCTTGAGCCCAGATGCTGTTAAGAAGGTTTACGCCGCGAAGGAGAGACCCCTATCCTTGCCTCTCCCCGTGATCGTGGCCGACGAGGCGATGTGGGAAAGATACGCGGTGTTTACACCTGAGGCTCTAACGCTGATCAGAAGGTTCTCACCGGGCCCGCTTACCATCGTTCTGAAGAAGAAGCCCATCGTCCCAGACATCTTGAATCCTTCAGCTCTCGCAGCTCGGGTCTCAAGCCATCCTGTGGCCTCCCAGCTAGTGAGCAGGTTCGGGTCACCGGTTGTCTCCACGAGCGCGAACGTTCACGGGGGCGAGGAGCCGTACGATGTCTGGGCAGCCCTCGACTCGCTGGCCTCATTCGAGGGGCTAGCCCTAGACGGTGGAAGGCTTCCGAGGCGACCCGTCTCGACTGTGGTGGACCTCACCGTTCGCCCCTACAGGATTCAGAGGGCGTTCCCTGAAGGCGCGATCGAGGAGGACGCGATAAGACGCGTCCTGGAGGGTGGCTCGCGATGAGGGTAGACCCGGCGGGCAGGAGGGAAACCCTCTGCCTCGGGATTGAGGGGACAGCCCACACTTTAGGGATGGGCGTCGTCTCCTCTGCAGGGAAGATACTCGCAGATGTGCGGGACTCATACGTGCCGGCCGTAGGGAGGGGCATCCATCCTCGTGAGGCCTCGCAGCATCATGGCGAGGTCGTAGGTAAGGTTCTGGCGGAGGCCCTCCAACAGGCGCGGATAGGTCCGGAGCAGATAGGCCTCGTCGCGTTCTCGCAGGGGCCAGGCCTCGGACCATGCCTTAGGACGACAGCGACGACTGCGAGAGCGCTGAGCACGTTCCTCAACGTGCCTCTGGTCGGCGTGAACCATATCGTCGCGCATATCGAGGTCGCGAAGCTCATGACGGGCGCCGTGGACCCTCTCGTCCTCATCCTCAGCGGCGGGACGACGCAGATCGTGGCCTTGGAGGACCGACGTTATAGGGTCTTCGGCGAGACCCTAGACATCACGGTGGCGAATTGCTTGGACGTCTTCGCCAGGGAGGTTGGCTTGACTGACCCAGGCAAGCCGTGGCTAGGCCCAAAGTTCGACGAGACCGCCTCGAAAGGAAACAGGTACATCCCCCTGCCTTACACGGTGAAGGGGATGGACCTCCAGTTCTCAGGGCTTCTATCCGCGGCGCTCAGGAAACACAAGGAAGCCGACTGCAGCCTCGAGGACCTATGTTTCAGCCTCCAGGAGACCGCGCTCTCAATGGTTGCCGAGGTCGCCGAGAGAGCGCTAGCTCACACTCGGAAACCCTCCCTAGTCCTTACAGGTGGGTTTGCGCGAAACCGGAGGCTTCAGTCGATGCTCGCCTCGATGGTGAAGGAACACGATGCGACGCTTCACGTCGCCCCGCATGAATATGCAGCAGACAACGGTGCGATGATAGCTTGGACGGGTATACTCGCCTACAACGCCGGCCAAGTCACGCCGGTGGAGAGGAGCCACGTAAGGCCAAGGTGGCGCGTCGACAGCGTTCCGATACCGTGGTGAAGCACGGACGAGAACACCGCGTAGTTCTTCGTGAAGACCTGCTCTCGCCTAGTTCGTTGCGCAGAGCGACAGAACAGACCATTTAAGAAAACTAACTCATACATGACGATATCTGTTCTGAACCGTCCCTGAATCGTTCGCTGGATGAAACCTCTTAAGCCTGCTCTGGTCGAGGCTCCTAGCGCGCTGCCTGTTTCGCCTCGCACCGGGTTAACAGCTTCGGCTAGTCATAGCTCGGGCGGCGAAGCAGCGCCCCAGCATGCGATGAAGTCAGGAAGACCTCTAGGCTTGCTATTGGCGGACGTATTCCGTGTAGTTGCAGCCGCCGCACGCCCATCGCGGCCTCGGCGCCTTGTGGAAGGCCATAACCCTGGAGCATCGCGGGCATCTTCTGTTCTTCAGCTTCACCGTTCCTCGCGCATAGTCTACCTCGTAGAGCTGCGCGGCCCTGCGTGGAGGCTTCTTCTCGTTTCTCTCCTGGTTCATCGCCATATGACCTCGTCCTCGCGTTGTCCTCTAGGCCTTCTTCCCCTTCGCTTTCACCCTCTCTTGTGGGGGTAGGTTCTTGTTCTGAACGTAAGTGGGGACGAGGGCCTTGGCTTTGGCCGCATCATCATAAACGTAGCAGAGCCCAGAGCTAGTATGGGTGCCCGTCTTTGTGACCAGCTCCATCACGTAGGTGCAGTCGAGTCTCCCGCCGTATTTGCCCGCTAGGGCCTCTCTGACCGCGTATCTCGACGGCGTCGCGGCGGAAGGGTGCTTCACGAGGAACTCGACCTCCCTCCGGCCCATCAACACGTTGCGGAACTCCTTGACGACCTCGAGCTCCATCAGGTATCCGGCCTAACAGGCCTCGGGCAGGATTTAAACCATACCGGATATAGGCTGACCAGTCTTCAGGAGCCCCCAGAATTATTCAGGTAGGAGGCGACCGCCTTACTTGGCGCGTCGTGGACGCCGCTTCCGCGCCTATCTGTCTGAGTGGCCGGTCTCTTCCCGCGGTGTTTTTCCCGTGGGATGGTATCACCTCTTGTTCACGGCCTGTCGCGGTGAAAGGCCTTGAGGCAGCTAGCAGGTCAGGGTAAGTCTCGCTTCTGGGCGGCTAGCTTCAGGGAAGGCTCGCAGACGGATCAGAACCGCAGATTTCTGAGCGCAACCGATAAGTGGGTGAAGGCGCCGCCTTTAACCATTCCCGGAGGTTTAGTTACGCTTCACTGTCCGAGTTGTGGCAGAGAGGTCTCTGAGGACGGCAACTATTGCATGCATTGCGGAGCGAAGCTGATGAAGACAAAGGAGATAGCGGCGCCCCCTCAGACCTACGGCTACGAGACGCCCCCCTTCAGCGCCGTGAGAGAGGTGGTCGTCAAGCGGTTTGAGGGGCTTCGCATGAAGGATGCATGCGTTATCGCCAACTGCGTAGACAGCGAGAGTTACACCAAGTTCGACGACTGGCCGCCCTTCCGCAGACAGCGAAATGAGGCGTTGAAGAGCGAAGCCGAGGCGTTAAAGGTCCTCTCAGACTACCGGTACAGAATCGAGGACCTAGCGATAGACGTCTTCGACGGTGCGGCGCTCGCTACCTTCCACCTAAGCTACGGCGGACAGATCAGGAAGAGACCCTTCGAGATCAGGTCGAGGGTGACGGTCGTCCTCCGCAACGCAGGTGACGGATGGAAGATCATACACGAACATTACTCACGCTTCCCCACGCAATAGCTGATTATGCCGTCGGCTCGCCAATCCTGAAAGAATCGAGTCCTCCACCAACCGCGCTCTTTCCACCAGCTTAATGTGCGGCTTATCTGGATTCGGGCGGGACCGGTCCGAGGCGCTGCGAAGGTTTTATCATGGTCAACGATCCATGACGGCTTGCGTAAGGCGGCCGGAGTCCTCGATGTACACGGTCTTCATCATAGGTATGGCAGGTTCGGGCAAGTCTCTGCTTACACGGTCCCTCGCCCAGTTCTTCCAAGACGAGGAGCAGGACACAGTGATCGTGAACCTCGACCCGGGCGCGTTGACGCTGCCCTACAGTGCCGACATCGACATAAGGGATAGGATTAACGTGACGGATATCATGGACCGGCTGGGCCTCGGCCCGAACGGCGCGCTCGTCTACGCGGCCGACCTGATGGCTACGGAGATAGACAAGCTGAGGGAGGACGTAGAGGAGACGAAGGCCTCCTTCGTCTTTGTCGATACGCCGGGGCAGATGGAGCTCTTCGCCTTCCGGCCGAGCGGGCCGTTGCTGGCTTCCAGCCTCACCGACGGCCCGAAGGCAGTCGTCTACCTCTTCGACGCCCTCTTCTCAAGCGACCCGTTCAACTACGTCTCCAACCTCTTCCTCGCGGCAGCCCTCTACACACGTTTCCAGATGCCGCAGGTACATGCCTTAACCAAGATCGACCTGCTCCCACCCGAGAAGGTTGACGAGATGGTCTCCTGGTCAGAGGAGCCTGAGAACCTCGAGGCGGCGATCGCCGAGACGCTCAAGGGCGAACGATACCTCCTGACGAGAGACCTAGTTGCCACGATAGGCGAATCCGGCGTCTTCACAGAACTCATACCTGTCTCCTCCGAGACGAGTACTGGATTCGCCGACCTAGCGGCGGCTTGCACCCGCAACCTGACAGGCGGGGAGGAAATCCTAGAGTAGCTACAAGATCACTTATCGGAACAGAGGGGAGGGTGCTTCTTAGGTGACTTACTCCGTTTCGGCACTCTCTGCCTCGTCTTGAAGCACCGCAGGTTCTTTAAGCGACCCCCAGTTAGCTGAACTGGCGCTGGTGCAGGCCTGAGGTTCTGGCTTAGATTGAGCCCCTCTGATGGCGCCGCGAAGACCGGTTCGAGGAAGTTCCTCGGTCTCAGAGGGAACGCTCTGACCATATCCATCACCGAGCTGGTCACTGGGATAGGTATGTTCCTCACTTCTCCCTTCTGGTCCCTCTACGCTCTCTCGCTTGGGGCTTCAGTGACCTCTCTCGGCTTCTTGCAGATGTTCTCAGGCCTGCTAGGTGTCTTTCTCATGGTACCCGGCGGCTACTTGGCCGATAAGATCGGTCGAAAGAGACCTGTCGTCATCGGGGGCCTAGTAGCGACCTTGGGCTCCGTTCTCCAAGCCTTTGCTCAGGACTGGGTCCAGCTCATCCCTGGGATGGTCCTGAGCTCAGGAATGATGATGACGTGGCCTGCGAGGCAGTCTATGGTCGCGGACGATATGCTTCCTGAAGAGCGCGTGCCGGGCTTCGCCGCCTTCTTCACCCTTATGATGCTCCCGTCGGCGGTTATGCCGACGGTCTCAGGCTACGTGATGGACTACTACGGGCTTGTTCCCGGCATGCGGATGTCCTTCATAGCCGCAGCGGCGCTCGGAGGCATCGCTACAGTCCTCAGGGTGAGGTTCATCAGCGAATCCCGCTCGAAGCCTCTTCAACTCGAGAAGCCCGGCGGGAGAGGCGCGAGGCTGAGCGTCGTCTTGAGGGATGCGTTTGAACCCCTATCTATAAGGGCTGTTAGAACCCTGTTCCTAGGTTGCTCAGGAATCATGCTCATCTTCGGTTTCCAACAATCTTTCTCATCGGTCTACGCCGTAGAGGTGATAAGGCTCTCAAAGACTGAGTGGGGGGTCATCTCAGGGTTCATGGGCGTGGCAAGCCTCTTCATGCGAATCCCCATAGCTAGGCTGACAGTCAGAATAGGCGAGAGGAATGCGATAATCATAAGCCAGTTCGGCCGCTCTGTCTACCCAGCCGCCTTCGCTCTTTCCACCGATAGCTTCCAACTTATGGCTTTAGGACTTGGCTACACGGCCGCCTTCAACCTTGGTTCCCCCGCGTTCCAAGCCCTCTTGACCGAGATGAGCCCCCCGGAGAAGAGGGGGCGCGTCTACGGCCTATGGGGAATGGTCTGGGGAGGAGCCACCTCCGTCTCTCCAGCCCTCGCCGGCCTCCTATGGGAGTTATGGGGGGCCGCTACCGCCTTCTACATAGCCTCAGCCGCAGGAGCCCTCTCAACCGCCTACCTGCTTCTCTTCCGAGACAGGTTGGCAGCCGAAGAACTACGCCTGTCAGAAGCAAAAACATAACCCTTGAGGTGAAAGATGGCCTGTACGTCCTCATGAGAAGCTAAGACTAGACGCCCTCGCAGCTGAGGCTTTAAGCAGGCTAGCGCTTGCAGGTTTCGCAGACTGCTGGATACTCGCCTATCGTCAGCTCGTACCTGTCACAACGATAGAGTTTCTGACCGCTCAGCCCTGGAGCATCGAGGGGTTTACGGAGGTCACAGGGCTCCCGGATGGCTTCGGAGACGAGATAAGCCCCATGCGTCTGACGCGGCATTTTGAACTTTGGGACGCCCGTACTTCCAGCGTTCGGCGAATCGGACGGCGCGAGGGAGTCCTGCGCGGCGGTGAACGGTAGCTCTACAGGTGACTCTAGCACTTTGGCAAGGGTCACTAAGAGGTCTGCATACTCCTTTCCCTTCGGGGTCAGTGCGAGCTTCGCGGAGGGCTTCTCCGCTTGGATAAGCCCCTTCTCTCTGAGCGTCCTGAGGTACTTGAAGGTCCTCCTGACGCTGATAGAGCCCCTCTGAGATAGGTCGTGAACCGTAGCTCCCTCCTCCGGGATCAGGTCGTAGAGACGCTTCTCGGTAGCCGATAGCTCATCCGACGGCTCCGCGGTGGGCCTTCTCCTGTAGAGCGCTCGTGAAGCTGACTTCTCCCTATGGAGAAAGCCGATGTTCTCCAGTCTACGCACGGTCCTGCCGAAGTCGCCTGCCGGCTTAGGTCCGAGGAGCTTCTCGCAGCCCGCCTCACTCGCCTTAAGGGCTACCAGAAGGAGTTCCTCGTCGCAGTTAGAGTTCTCCGGGAGCGCGAATCCGCTCTCCCCTCCTGCGAGGACTTCCATGACGGTTAAGCCTCTGGTTGTCACCACGTATCTCCCGGCGGCTGGTTGCACTAGTCCAGTCTCCAGCAGGGGAACGAGATATCCGAAGATTGTGGTCTGGCTGTGGTCAAAGCCGAGCCTTCTCATCTCACGCCGGAGTTCTGTAAGACTCCTGCTGCACTGCGCAAGAATCTCTAGGAGGGCAATCCTTCGTCTGTTCTTGATGATGTTAAACAGCCGCGCCGCTTCAGCTTTTTTCTCCACGAAAAGGTCTGGGACGATGTGCATCGAGAGGAATACCGGTAAGCGGATTATATAAGGGTGCAAGACCACTCAGAGCCCCAAAAAACGCCGAGAACCGGTCACCATCATCACGAGGTTCAGATTCGGCTCTCAACGGAGAGACCCATCAGACAGGGATTGAAAGGGCGTGGTTTCTCGGCTCCGCGTGACGAGCTTGCATACCCTCAACTGAGCGCGTACTCGTAGGAGTTCTCGGGCGCGGGCATTGTTTTCCTGTCAGCATATAGGATCGGAGACTCGAGACGAATTACGCAACGTACGCGTTGAAAAAGATGCTTGAGGGCAAAGGGCCTCATGCTATCCAAAGTTATGCACTTCGGTACTAAGTCGAGCTGGCAGCTCGCGAACGAACTTCTGGGCGAGTTTGAAATGGGCCTCCTCATCCCTGAGGGGGAGAGACGAGGAGGAACTTAGGGAAACCTACAAGGTTTTCCTGAATCATCTGGTTAGACACCGCCGACAAGAAGGTAGTTAGAGTGGATGTATAACTATCGGTAATAGTGCGGGGGGTGGGATTCGAACCCCAGCTAGCGTGGAGACATCACCCGCCAAGCCCAAAGCTTCCCCCGCAAACCCCCTCTTTTTCTCCTCCTAGGAGGGAGCCGACCAAGGGGTTCCCGTTTAGGCTGACGTGGCCGGTGTGAGGGGTCAGGTCTCTTCCTCAAATTGACCGCCATAATGGTCAGGTCAGCCGGTCAACTTGACGGTCATAATGGCCGCTCTGAAGAGGGCTTGGTCCGTGGTTTTTGGGCCTTCGTGGGTCGGGCGACCGATGATGCTCAGGTTGTTCGCTTGGCTTTATTAATGTTCGCTTTCTGCGAGCGATCGCTAATAGCGAACATTTATATACCTTAGCGAACACCCTCAAGCCTATGAGGGTCGCCAAGAACATCTTCGAGCCGAGGGCTTCGAGAATCCTGAGGGTTCTGCTCTCAAACCCGGGCAGAGCATGGACGATAAGGGAGCTGGCTGATGAGGCCCAAGTGAGCCATGGATATACCCACGCTGTCACAGCAGCCCTCGCGCAGAATGGCTACGTGGTGAGAAATGAGACTTACAGGATTGAGGTCGTCGACCCAATTCGTATGCTTAAGCGCTGGTCCAGTTACCACCAATACGACTCCGCTAATACTTTTCTCGACTACTACGCTTTTGAAAGAGAGATAGACCGCCTCATCGAGAGGTTAAGGGATGTCCGAAGGGAATATGCGTTGACGGGCCTCATAGGTGCGTGGCTCGTAGCCCCCCACGTCAGGCCAGTTATGGTCGAGGCTTATGTGCGAGGCGAAGGAGCGGCGAGAGGTCTAGCTGAGGACCTGGGGCTTAAGCCAACACCGAAGGAGGGGAATGTTCGTCTGGTCGTCCCCTATGATGTAGGCGTCTTCTACAGGACGCAGGCAACCGCGGGCGTGCAGGTAGTCTCGAACGTCCAGCTTTACGTGGATCTCTATAACTACCCGGCTAGGGGAGAAGAAGCGGCCACGTACGTCCTGGGACTCATCGAGAAGGCTTGGGGCCAAGCCCTGCTGAGAGGCGTCAGTCATGTATGATCGAGCGCTCACCGAAGCATCGAAGGGTGCGCTTGTGGAGCTCTGCATGGTCCTGCGAGAATATAGGGGTGAGTTTGTGCTCGCTGGAGGGTGGGCTCCTTACTTCCTGACCAGAGGGTACTACGACCACTGCGGCTCCACGGACATCGATCTCGTGCTGAGGCCTAGAGTGATGCCCAAGTACATGAGCGTCAGAGAGATTATCGAGAATCTAGGGTATGAGGAGACTGGTAACCCCTTCCGTTTCACGAGGAGAATACCGACAATAGACGGCGCTCGGGAGTTTGAGATCAAGCTTGACTTCCTAACTGAGCCTGAAGCCGCGATGGAGCTTGACCTTCTCGTAGATGTCCAAGAAGACCTGAGAGCCTGCCTGATCCGCGGCGTGAGCGTGGTCTTCGACTTTAACTACGAAGACCACGTTGAGGCTACGCTGCCTAACGACGGACAAGCCTCAACCAGTGTAGATGTGGCAGATGTAGTGGGATCGCTCGCGACTAAGGGCCTTGCCCTGCCACGACTCAAGGACAAAGACAGTTACGACATCTACACAGTGGCGGGTTTCCATGGAGGATCGCCCATTGAGGCAGCACGCGTGTTCAAGGAAACCGTACGATCAAGGGGACGGTCTAACCCTGTGATATCGGAGGCTCTCGCCAACATCAGAGGCGGCTTTGCCTCCCCAACGCGCTATGGATGCTTCGCCGTGGCCCGCTTCATAGGTTCGGATGGGTCTATCCGCCTCGACGCCTACGAGAGGGTCACGGCTTTCCTAGAAAGCCTCGCCTTCCCCCGAGCGTAGTAGCGAGGGATACGTTGGCATCTTCAGAAGTGGATGAGGAGGGAACGACCCCGGCCTTTCCATGGCCTTGACAGACTTCTCTCGGCCTTGAACCTCCCTAGAGTTCCTTGTCGACGTACCACATGAACCCATCGACCATGACCAGGTCCGTTTCCAACTCTTTCTTGAGTCGGTTCAACCCCGCGTTTATCCTGTAGTAGAATTCGCCGTTGTTGTAGCTTCTCCTCGGTAGGGAGATGCTCCGCCAATGTGCCCTCTTCGCTTCATCATACCACTTATTATAGCCAAGCGTTTCGAAGCGTTCATGGGCCCGGAATAGGCCCCTGTACTCCATGCGAGTCATCTACCGAGGTCTCACGGGATCAGAGGTGAGGCTTCTACAGGCATCATCTGTATGCATTGCAGGGCCTCTCGTAGTCCACTTCGTGATCTTCTTTCGGAGCAGTTTGCGTGGATGCGTAACCTTGGTCAGCTGTTCCTCGAACGCCGCGTCCTGGGTTGCTAGGATAAGCTGGGTTTCCTTGGTTTGCTCTGCCATCATGGAGGCGAGGGCCTCCTTATGGGCGTCGTCGAAGGACTGGGTTGGGTCGTCGAGCACCATCAGGTTGAGGTTATGAGGCAATCGTCTGGCCATCGCGGTGAAGACGGCTATTGCTGTGGCGTTGAGTTGGGCGTTGCTGAAACGCGTCTGGACGTGGGTCTCATGCTCAGGGCCTCTAGCCCTGATCCTGTAGAGGTTCTTCGTCCCGGTCGTGTCGAGGGACAAGGCTAGGTCCGCGTAGTAGGGGTGTCCCATCAGCCTCGAGTAGTACTTGCTCACCTCGCCGCTCACTTGGCCAAGTATCTCGGTCACGATACTCCTCTGCTCTGCGAGGGCGGCGTCCCTGATGTCGGCTAGCCCCTCCTCGAGCTCGGCAAGCTTTCGGCGCTTATCCTCCAGCTCCCGGAGCTCGGCCTCAAGCTCCGGTGCTTCTTGCTCAAGCCTTAGTACTTCCCGCTCTTGGATGAGGTAGGCGAGGGCTCCTTCGAGCTTCCCCATCTCCCCGTTCAGGGCTTCCAGCTCGGAGGTCATCGACTCGAAGGCTTTGATCCGCTGCTCTGTCTCGTCCAAGGCTCTCGTTAACGCAGCATCGAGGTCAACTATTTCAGCCGAGATACCTGTCTCGGCGCGGATCCTCTGTGCCAAGTTTTCGATCGCGCTCTGGGCATCCTTCAACTCGGTGACCTGGGCCTCTAGCTGGGTCTCTTCCCGCGTCAACTGGTCAGCTGCCGCATCTAGGCTTGCCAGGTCTGACTCGATCCTTTCCAACCGTTCTTGAACGCTTTCGACGGTAGCCTCGGGCAGCCGGTGCCTCTCCGCGACTCGGCTTCTGAAGTTCTTGAGGGCCTCGAGGGCTTGTACTGTTCTCTGCTCAAGGCCTTGGAGCTCGCGAGCTGTGTTCGCCAACAACGCGTCCTCTTCTTGGAGCTTTCTTAGGCTCTGCCTCAGGTCGAGAACTCGGGCGCCCACGTCGTTCTCCGCGATCTCAGCTTCAAGCCTTGCTGCGGTCTTTAGGGGGTCGATGGAGGCCTTGCAGACGGGGCAGAGCTCCGGCCGGTGCTCTCTCAGGTACTCGAGGGCCTGAACCTGGATGTGGCCGTAGGCCTCAAGCCCCTCGATGGCTCCCTTCAATGCTTGGCTCTCTTTCTCTATCGAGGCTCTACGTTCAGCGATAGCCTCTAGGCTGCCGTGCTCCGCGACGAGTCTCTCCGTCTCCTTCTGGAGGCCGGCGACCTGATCGCTTAGGCCTCGTAGCTCCACGGAGGCGGTCTGGAGATCATCTCTGAGCTTCCTCACTTCGCAGCGTTTCGAGTCGTTCTCAGCGATCTGAACGTTGAGGCTTCGGATCCTCCCCTCAAGGCTGCGTGGGTCCACCCCGCTGAGCTTCTTCACCCTCCCCTCGAGGATGCGGAGTTGCTCGCGGAGCGATGTAAGGGAAGCCCTCCTATCGGTGAGGCCCCTGTACGTCTGGAACTTGGCTTTTGCGAGGGTGTCAAGGTTGCTTCTCAGCTGGGAGATCGCCTTCTGGAGTATCGCTATCTCCTCAGCCGGAGGCTCCACATAGGGTACGAAGACCTGAAGCTCGTCGGCGGCTTGCTGAATCCTCCTTGCTACGTCTGCGGTAGACTTGGCGAGCGGATGGATGTCGAGGTCCTCGTCTCGCAGCCCGCTTGCGAGCAGCGTCTCCCTCATGTCGTGGAGCTTCTCCCTCGCGGCTGGGAGCTTCGTCAGTTCCTCCGACTGGAGGCTTCGGATCTGCGCCTCGACCTCGTTCCGCCTCCTGGTGACCGTGGTGACAGGCAGTGAGTCGATGAGGTCGCGTAGCGAGTAGGTTCCGAGGAGCCTGTCCAGGGTCTCACTCCGCAAGGTCGGGTCTCCGACAACGAACTCGTTCAAGGCCTCTTGGTGGAGGTATGCGCCGGCGTAGAACTCGTCCTCGCTCAGCCCTAGGAGTTGGACGAGCCGAGCCTGAGCCTCCTCGCCCTTCAAGGTCTCGCCGTCGACCTCAACGGTCAGGATGGAGCCGCGTCTTGAGGAGGACCGCCTCTTCCGGGTCCTCGTGACCTTGACTGTAGATGATGGGCTGCGGAGGGTCAGTTCGACACGGGCTGTATCCTGCGGATTGAACTGGTTGACTATCGCGTCTTCGAGGTCGAACTCGGCCCCTCTCATATGGGGTATCCATCCGTAGAGCCCCCACTCGATCGCTTGGAGGATCGTCGTCTTCCCCGAGCCGTTCGGCCCGGAGAGGATAGTCGACTGGCCGTCGACCGCTAGGTCGAGCTTCTCGTTGATTCCTCTGAAGCCTTCCGCCGAGAGGTGGGTAAGCCGGAAGCGTTCATCCGGCATCTGGGCTTAACCCTCCTAGGATCAACGTGACGCGCTCCTTGGTCTCGCTCGTTACCTGTTTGGAGCCTCCCTCTCGATACCATTGGAGGACCTGCCTCAACAGCTCCCGGTGAGCGGGGTCCCTGAGCCTACGCGAGAGGCGGTCCTCCAAAGCCGCGTAGAACTCGGTTCCCAACGGGAACTCCTCCGAAGACCGGCTCTCTATCGGTGTCTCTGCGTATATATGAGTGACGCTGAGATGTTAAGGAAGTTCTTCGCTGGTGGTCTACTTGGCCAGTTGTCGGACTGGGTTTCTGTACGAGCAGAGTAACGAGGGGGAGGTATGCATGCTATTCGGTGCTTTGATGCCGTATATCGGTGAGGCCCTCGGGAAGCTGGGTTTCTCCACCTCTCAGTATTACGTTGAGGGGTTCTCTGGCGGGTTCCCGGACTGCACGCTAGTATTAGACAGGCAGAAGGTGAGGGTTGAGTTCGAACTCTACAGCGGCAACTTCAAGGATCACGGCCACGACC
>JAWCPE010000009.1:0-23220 GCA_038870415.1 Bathyarchaeia archaeon | reverse complement strand
CCCCGTCGACCGAGGCCCCTTAGGCGTTCAGGCTCCACGGCCTACGCTGGAGGCGCCACGCCTTCAGGCTGCGCAACGCTGCGAGGCGGTGGCTCAGAGCCCTCAAGGAGCGGGCGAGACGGGCTCTACCAACCCACAACTTCCAGGCTGGGAGGGGCCTAGTCAAGGTAGAGAGAGCTCTTCCTCAGACTCTTCTCCCTATAGTACAATTGGCTCAATCCACACCAAACCCTCGGAGCACCACTAAGCCTAGTAGACTAAAGGTAACAGTATCGCCTCCGACGAAACTCTTTTATCTTAACTTTCAGAGCCTTGCAGCCGGTGGTTGTTTGAAGATTACGGATCTGAAGGTAGCTGTTCTTCAGGGAAACTTTGAGTGGATGTTGATCCGCGTCGATACGGATGAGGGCCTGAGCGGCTACGGGGAAGCCTTCGCGGCTTGGAGAACACGCGAGTGGTTCAAGCCCATCGCTTTGGGGTTGAAGGACGCGCTTGTAGGCGAGGACCCCACGGACGTGGAGCGGCTTTGGGCGAAGATGGGTCCCAGCCCTCGGTCAGGGCCGCTCGTTCAGGTCATCAGCGGCGTAGAGATGGCGCTCTGGGACATCGCCGGGAAAGCCTTGGGCGCGCCGGTCTATAAGCTTCTCGGCGGCAAGTGGAGGGACAGTATCCGGGTCTACTGTGACTGCCACGCTGGGACGCCTATCGCGTCGAGGACAGACTACAGTGTGGATAAACGGGAGAACTACACGCCTCAAGCCTACGCGGAGAACGCGCGGCGCGTCAAACGCCTGGGCTTCACCTTCCTGAAGTTCGACCTCTACTCGAACATAGCCTCTCTAGGCGGGAGGCCGCGGCCGGGCGAAGGATACCTAGACGACGCCGCGATAAAGTTCCTGGCAAGCCTCGTAGAGGGCGCGCGGGAAGCCGTCGGCGACAACACGGACCTAGCGATGGACTTCGGAGGCTACGCTGTCAGCGATGCAATCCGGCTGGCTAACGCCCTTGAGCCCTACCACCTCGTCTGGGTGGAAGACGTGGTGCCACAGGAGTATAATGCCGCCACGTTCCGCGAGGTGACGAGGGCGGTGAAGACCCCTACGCTTACGGGCGAACTCCTCTACACGCGTCAGGGCTTCAGGGAGCTCATCGAGCAGCAGGCCGTCCGGATCGTAGCGCCAGATCTCTCCTATACAGGCGGCCTCGCGGAGGGCAAGAAGATCGCGGAGCTCGCCGGCCTCTACGCGATGCACGCGGCGCCGCATAACATCTGCAGCCCGATTGGGACGATGGCCGTCGTTCACGCCTGCGCCGCGATGCCGAACCTCCTCGCATTGGAGTTCCACGCCGTCGCCGTACCTTGGTGGAACGACCTAGTCAAGGGGACGCAGCCCCTCATCCAGGACGGCTACATCAAGGTACCGGACGGGCCGGGCATAGGCGTCGAACTGAACGAGGACGAGGCTAAGAAACACCTCCTACCAGGCGAAACCCTCTTCGAGTAAAAACCCTGCCCAGAAGAGGCGCTAGCTCTCCGCCCACATGTCTTTGGCAGAAGTTGCCCCATTTCCCCGTGGCTAAGGCAGCCGGCTTGGTGAAGGTGAAGCCGGGGGAGAGGAGCGGATCAAGCCTTTGACGAGGTTTATGTCCGGGTAGCGGTAGAACGTTGAGTTGACCCCCACCGTATTGAAGACCTTTGAGTAGATGGCGAATCTGCTTTCCTGAGCTTTGTAGAAGAGCCCACACGCTCCTCGTAACTCCACCCAGACGTGCCTATGGCGATGTTGTCAAGAAGCCCTCCAGGTCTATTCTCTGGCATTAGGACGCTCTGTCTCTTCGCTGCCACCCGGTACCTGTCTAATTGGGTTGCAGCCTTTACGCTTTCGCCTCCATCCCTACCTGGTGGTGAGTTGGAAGCGTTGGGAGGCCTTAATCGGCGCAGGTAGTTGGGCTTACTCCAGCCTAGCTCGAAGTAAGCCACCTAGGCTGATGCCGACCCGCATCTCGTCGATGCTCGCCCCGTTTCGCTAAGTGGCTGAGTGAGAGCTGTCACAAGTCGTCGGTAACCATCAGCAGCGACCTGTCGGACAGTGGACTGTGATGCTGTCGAGGGCTGTCAGCGGCTGTCGCGAACCTCAGGCGCTTGTCAGCCTACAGTCCTGCGTAGACTGACATGAAAGAGAGCGACATGTACAAGGCCGTAGATGCCGGTCTTTATCACGACGCTTGGAAGCATCGAGCTGACTGGACTTGGAGCCGCGGGGTGCGCGCCATGTAGTCCCTGAGCTGGTGTGGTTATGGGGTCCCGTAGACGTGAAATAGGTCTGGAAAAGAAACGTTAAAGGGACGACGTGAAGCATACACCCTGCTAGGGGATCTGTTTGGGCCTCTTATCAGATGAGGATACACGGCGCCTCGGCGAGTTGTTTAAGCAGCGGCTTGTCAACGACGTTAGGCTTCTCACCTTCACCCAGGAGACTGAGTGCCAGTTCTGCAAGGAGACGCGGAGCATAGTTGAGGAGGTTGCCTCCACCTCGGACCGGGTCAAGGCTGAGGTCTACGATTTCGTCAAAGATGAGATGAAGGCCCGAGAGCTCGGCGTCGATAAGATACCGGCTATAGCGGTTCTGGGCAAGCGTGACTATGGGGTGAGGTTCTACGGTGTCCCCTCCGGTTACGAGTTCATGCCCCTCATCGAAGCAATCATAGATGTCTCCGCCGGGACGACCAAGCTCAGCTCAGCGACGAAGGAGCGGCTTAAGACCGTGAATAGGCCGGTGCACATACAGGTCTTCACGACGCCGAACTGCCCATACTGCCCGAGAGCGGTGAGACTAGCCCATCAATTCGCGGTGGAGAACGAGAACATCAGAGCTGACATGGTAGAGTCGATCGAGTTCCCGCAGCTCGTCTACAAGTACAGGGTCATGGGCGTACCTAAAGTCGTTATAAACGAGACCGCGGAGTTCACAGGAGCCTACCCTGAAGAGCTCTTCGTAACGCATCTGCTCCAAGCCCTAGGGCCGCCCAGCATGGTCGTCTAGGCTATCGCAGGTCGAGGCTCTCATCTATACCTATACCAGGTCTTTCATTCATGACCGTTAACTGAGAACGCTGTACGCGTATCTGCGGACACAGCCGGATGCGAGTCTCTGCTCGCTCCGAAACGGTTTAAGGGAGCTTTGTCTTCTGGCCCAGTTCAAGCATCGCGAAGCAGGGCAGCGTTATGACTGGGGCTGCGCGCTCAAGTGGGGCGTTATACCTCCTCTTCTTCGAGGTTCTCCTAGGCGAGTTCATCTCCATGTCCTTACTGATTCCCGCCCAGTCGGCTTTCGGGCTCCTCACAGAAACAGCTGCCCGCTTACCAGCTATCCTCATCTTGATCCCTCCCGTCTTACAGCTTCGAGGTAACCTCTTTGGCGTCCTCTGCGGACGCTTGAGCACGGCACTCCACTTGGGAACGATAGAGCCACGTTTCCGCGGGAACAGCTCCGCGTTCAAGAGTACCCTTCTCGGCATCTTCCTTCTTGCCACTCTATCCTCTATCTGGTCTGGGCTCCTTGGGTACGTGATGGGCACCCTCTTCGATGTCGCCTCTCCAAGCCCGATATGGTATCTCTCCCTGTTCTTCTACCTCGCCATCGCCTTTCTTTCAGCTATGCTAGCCACGGCTGTGACCGTTCCGATCACGCTGGCCGCGGCCTTCCAAGCGTACAAAAGAGGCCTCGACCCCGACGTGCTACTTTACCCGATGATGTCCAGCGTCAGCGACTCCTTGACCGGGTTCTCAATAGTTGTCGTAGCTCGGTTTATGAACCTCATCTTGGTGGTCTAAAATGGATAGGGTTGTAAGACAGATACTGCTAGAGGCGGGGCCTACGATAATGGGAACGGGCCTCATCGGGGTGCTCCTAGGCGTCGCCCTTGAGAGCATCAAGACAACCCTTGAGGCGTTGCCAGCGATGTTCCTCATAGTCCCAGTCGTAATGGACTTGAGCGGTGACGTAGGATCGATCATCGGTTCCCGGCTTACAACCGCCCTCGGCCTCGGCGAGGTACCAAGGCTTCTTTCCCGAGAATTTGCGAAGAAGATGCTGGCCGAATTCGCCGCCGTGTACTCAGCCACCCTAGTCACGTTCGTCGGACTGGGCGGCGTCAGTACCCTCGCGGTAGCCTACCTCATGGGGTTAAGGTCGTTAAGCTACCCAACACTGGCGGGCCTGCTGGGGGTCACTTGCCTCCTCACAGCTCCCCTCGTGGCGGTGATAAGCATCTCCGCCGGCGCCGTCACTTATGTCAGGGGCCTCGACCCGGATAACTTCACCATTCCCATCGAGGCTACGCTCGCTGACGCCGCCGCTCTGCTATCCCTCATGGCTGCGGTGAGAATTATGGGGCTCATCTAGGGAAAGGTATTTCACCACGTACGTGGATACGATGCTGCGAGGAAGCCTCTCGCTAAGATGCAGTTGATCCCCTTTGGAGAAAGAACGAGCCGAGACTATCGAGTTTAGGCCGGTCAGGTATCGGCCCATGTCCGTCCGAGGCGCTTTGAAGGAGATGAAGAGGCTCTCCAGCCTCATGGTCGACCTGGCCTATTCCTCCGTGCTCTACAGAGACCGAGACCTTGCGGAGGAGGTCCTAGAGCTAGGCGAGACGGCGGACCACCTAAGCTACCTGTTGTTGATGAACGCTTCCCTCGTCGCTAGGGACAAGAGAGACGCGGAGCAGATAGCCGGGATACTGAAGGCCGCGTCTTCGATACACAAGATGGCGGGGGCCGCGAGGGACATAGCCATGGTTGAACTTCAAGGCCTGAGTTTCCACCCCAGCGTCCCAGAAGCCTTCAAGAAGGTCGAGGAGAGACTCGTGCGGACGACGATCCAGCCAGGCTCCATCATGGACGGCAGATGGATCGGTGACCTCAAGCTTGAGGTCAGCATCGGCGTCGATATAATCGCCGTTAGACGAGGCAAGACGTGGCACGTAGCCCCGAGAGCGGACTTCAAACTGGTTAAAGGGGATATCGTCTACGCCCGAGGCTCCGACGTGGGAGTGGAGCTCCTCAACCGACTCGGCAGAGGCGAACTTAAGGAGGTCCCGTAAGTTGACTGCCGAAAGCGAGGAGACTCTTGAGGAGATGCTCGTCGAGCTTAAGGACACCTCAGAGCTCATGATCGACTTGGCTTACTCCGCTCTCCTGATTCAGAGCAAAGACTTGGCGAGACAACTCCTAGAGCTGGAGGAATACTTCGATGGGCTGCATATGAGGTTCGAGCTGGCGGTTATCGGTAGGAAGGGGAATAACGTCGATGAGAGAGGCGTCTTGGGGCTGATAAGGCTTGGGTTCGCGGCTGAAACCATCAGCGACGCCGCCGCTGAGATCGCGAAGATCGTCCTGCTCGAGATACCGACTCATCCCATCCTGCAGATGGCGGTAACAGAGGCTGAGGACATCGTGGAGATGAGCTACGTACGCGAAGGCTCCATCCTAGACGGCAGAACCCTGCAGGAACTAGCCCTAGAAGACAAGATCGGGATGAAGATAATCGCGGTCCGACGTGGCCTCAAATGGACGTACAACCCCCGGGAGTCGACCGTAATCCACGCCGGGGACCTCCTAGTCGCCAGCGGATATGCGGAGGGCGGAGAGCTCTTCAAACGCCTCGCCTCAGGCGAACTGAGGGAAATCTAGCAACGTCCCGCCGTGAAACAGTGAAGACAGCTTTTCTGAGCGAGAAAAGATATTTACACGCCGTGAAGATGCAATACTGCCATATTATTGGTTAGAAAGGCGAAAAGAGCTGTTTGAACTGAACGAGTGTACATGGTCTATCAATAAGCCGGTTTTCCGAGTCACGTGGGGCCGAAAAGGTTTATATTCTCTCTATCGTCGTTTTTCTGACGATATCGTTTCTGAGAGATGAAACCGAAGGTTTGTTCGAGGCGCAGAGTCGCGCAGCGTGGCGGCGGAGGCTGGGCGTTCAGCTCTGCCACAGTTCCCAGAGTTGAGACTAGGCAGAACCCGCGAGATACCATCCCGATAAAGCATTTCGACGCGGTCTCGAATACGCCTCTCAGCAAGGTCGTTGAGTCTTTCAAATATACCTCGTTCCAAAGCAGGAACCTCGCGAAGTGCCTAGACGTTCTGATCGAGGTGTTGACCGACCCGGCTAGACCGGTGGTCTTCATGGGCCTCTCCGGGGCGATGGTCCCCGCCGGCATGAGGAAGGTTGTCAGGGACATGATTAGGCTTAGCGTGGTAGATGTCCTCGTCTCCACGGGGGCGAACCTCTTTCACGACTTGCACGAGGCTCTGGGCTTCCACCACTACGTAGGCTCCGCGCAGGTCGATGATGTTATGCTGGAGAAGATGGATGTAGACAGGATCTACGACACCTACGCGTGGGATGAGGAGTTCGTTCAAACAGACAAGTGGCTTGTGGAGTTCGCTGATAAGCTTGAGCCTCGACTCTATTCGAGCAGGGAGTTCCTACATATCCTTGGCGAACAGTTGAGCGACGACGAATCGATCCTGAAGACTGCCGCAGAGATGCATGCCCCCATCTTCTGTCCCGCTTTAAGCGACAGCTCCATCGGGATCGCGCTCACAGCCTATCGTTTGAAGAGGCTGAAGGCTGGAAAGAGAGCCCTCGTCATAGACCCCATCCTAGACAACTTAGAGATGCTTGAGATCAAGCAGAGAGCAGTGAAGACTGCGGCGTTGTACGTGGGCGGCGGAGTCCCGAAGAACTACATCCAGCAGGTCACGCCGATGGCTGAGATTGTCGGCCGTAAGCTTGAGGGCCACGCCTACGCTGTCCAAATCACCACGGACGACCCGAAGTGGGGAGGCCTCTCAGGGTGCACGCTTGAGGAGAGCCAATCCTGGGGTAAGCTGACGAGCGAAGCGCGCCACGCCACGGTCTACGTAGACGCGACGATCGGTCTCCCTCTGCTCTTCAAGGCCCTCGTCGAGCGAAGGGACGAGTGGCAAGCTAGACAACCCTTGGCTTTGAGTTCACCTGTTAAATAACGTAACAGTATCCTCGGCGACTCCGGTGGGCTACTTAAGCCTGCTAGAAGCCGAGTCTGCCGTTGAAGACGCTTGGTCTACGTCTCTCGCTCTGCGCTGGCTTCCCTAGCCTCTTCGTCCCGCTCTCCTCTGGAGTGGGTACTTGCCGTAGGTGCAGGCGACCTCATACATGGCGTCCACGTTCTCGATAGGCGTCTTAGGAGCCATCCCTCCGCTGCTGGAGAGGATGAAGCCGCTGCCCGGCGCGGCCACGTCGATCGCCTTCTTCGCCGCCTCCGCCACCTGGGCCTTGGAGCCTTCGAGAAGCAGAGAGGTAGAGTTCAGGTTGCCGCAGAGACAGACGCGGTCGCCTATGCGCCTCTTCGCCTCGGCGATGTCGACCCAGCCGAAGTGGAAGACGTCGGCGCCCATCTCAGGGACGGCTTCGAGAACGTTTGTCACATGCCCCTCGTTGTGATACCATTTCACCGCCTCCTTCGGGGCGGCTGACAGTTCTCTGCGCCAGTAGGGTAGGCCGAAGATAGGGTAGAGCTTTCGTGAGAGAAAGCTAAGGCCGTGGTCCGCAAGCGTCAGGAGCTTCAACTCCCCCACGACCTCCTGGGAGAGCTCGATCCATTCCACGTTCATCCGCGTGAGAAGGTCAAAGAGCCTATGCACCTTCCCCGGGCAGCGGAGGAAGTCGGCGAGCAGCCTATCGTAGCCCCGCATCTGAGACGCGAGGTCTACGGGGCCGAGGATGCTCGCCGTCGGGATATAATCTTGCTTCGCAGCTCCTCTCCGCTCTAGGCGGCCAAGTATCTGCTTGTGGCGTTCGAGCGCTCTAGGCAGGAGTGCCGCCTTGAGGTCGGGCATCTCCAGCCGGTCGTAGTCTTCCTCCGTCTTGATGACTGGTTCCCACCAGTCTGACTCCACGTCAGGGTTGCGAGCGTCCATCTTGGCGCCGAAGAGCGAGGGGTTCGGCTCCGCTGCCAGCCCGTAGAAGGGGATAGCGTTGTAGCTTTCAGGGTAACGCTTCGCTGCGTCCACCTCAGGTGCCTGCCGGTAGGTAGCCCCGCGCAGCGGCAGGTAACACTGGACAAAATCTACCTCTTCCAAGTGGGCGGAGGCCACAAGCCTCTCCCAAGGCGTTATACGACCAGGCATGATACGCCACCCAGTACGATGTCTCGGGACCACACACGCACGTCCCCCTTATAACATAACAGGATGGCGCAGCCCCTTGGTCGAGAAGACCTTTCAGGCAAGGCATCGCACGTAAAGGTCAAGGAGATGAGTGGAGCTTAGAAGGCCCACCGAGAAGCCCATCGGGAAGGATGATGGAACAGCTCAGAGAGAGCCGGGGAGCGTTCGGGGATACGCTCTCGACGCTCCTCCCCGGGGGTATAGCGGCGCTGCTCTACTTGAAGGAGGGCATGACTTCCTTGGCGAAGAGTTCTATGCCTTTCCTCGATGGGAAGTCTAGGAACCAGAGCATGAAGTGAGTGACGCCGATGTCCGCGTACTCCTGAATCCTCTTGATGACGTGGTCAGGTGTTCCTACGAGGTTGCTCTTCAGGAAGTCGTACTTCGCCTGCATCTCTGGCATAGGGCGTTCCGCGATCTCCGTCTCCAACGGATACCGTGGGCTGAGAAGCTTGATCCTCTCGATCTGTCTCCTGAGCGCGTCTCCGGTCGGGGCTACGAGGATGTGGCCGTCCCATGAGACCTTGACGCTCTTAGGGTCCCGGCCTACATCCCTGCAGTGCTGGGTTAACACGTCCAGTTTATGTTTGAAGAGGTCTACTGGGCCGCCGGAGTTCCATCCGTCCGCGTACCGGGCCACCGCTCTGAGCATGAGTTTCTCACCCCAGGCTCCGACCCAGACAGGCGGATGCGGGCGTTGAACTGGCTTCGGGTCGCAGACCGCGTCCTTCACCTCGTAGTATCGGCCTTTGAAGCTGGCTTTCTTCTCCGTCCACATGAGCTTCGCGATCTTTATACTCTCTATCATTCTCCGCACTCTTACGGCGGGCTTCTCATTCCACGGTAGCCCGTACGCCTGCATCTCGACCTTATGCCACCCTGCTCCTATGCCGTAGTCCAGCCGGCCCTTCGAGATCACGTCGAACGTAGCCGCCATCTTCGCGGCTAAGGCCGGGTTCCTATGAGCCTCGCAAAGGACGAGGGAACCTATCCTCAGCCTCTTCGTGATTGCGGCTAGGGCGGTCATGACAGTCCAGACCTCGAGTATCTCGCCTTCCCTGCCGAGGATCAGGTGGTCGGCCACCCAGGCGGAGTCGAAGCCCAGCTCCTCGCAGAGCAGGACCGTGTCGCGGGTCAGGTCCCAGTCCACCTCCTCGTAGCAGGGGTCGTCGATATGCGTGTCGCGGGAACCTGCGAAGGTGGGCAGAGCCCATCCGAACTCTATACGAGCCATCCACTCACCTAGCGATGAAATCCCTCTCTCCCGTGAGGAGTTAAAGCACTTTCCTCTGAGGAAAGCGTAACAGGCAACTGCGATGGCGTGGTCAGATTCCTGTAGTGGTCTGGGCTCTAGAGTTTGAGGGCTTTCGCCGCGTTCTCTTCAAGTACGGCGTGGATGACCTGTTCCGAGACCTTTGGGAGGTTTGTTCCCTGCGCCCAGAGGTTCACGTCTCTGAGGGCTTTCTCAGTTTCCTTCTGACCGGTTATGGGCCAGTCGGAGCCGAGGAGGAGCTTATCCGCGACGCCGTAGTCAACAGCCGAGAGGAGAACGTTGTAGAACCTGTAACGCTGCGTAGGCGCTAGGCCTGATATCTCCGCGTAGAGGTTCGGCTGCTTCCTGATGAGCGTGAGGGTCTCCATCTCCCGCCAGAACTGAGATGAGCCACGACCGTCCTCAAATCTAGGAAGCCCAGGGCAAGGTCCTCCAATAAGAGTGGCTGGCTGTACCTTAACGGCGCACCCCAAACGAAGAGGGGGCTTAGATGCGAGAGTACGGGAATGTTCCGCTCCTGAGCTGCCTCGCAGGTCGGGAACACCCCGGGCCGTTCGGATAGAACCTCTGAAGGGTCGGGTACAGTTTAAGCCCTGAAAGCCCCAGCTCCTTTACGCAGCGTCTGACCTCACCGGCGGCTCCTGGACTGCAGGGTTGACGGAGCCGTAACCGATCAACCTTTCCGGGTGGTTCTGCACATATGTGGCGATGAACTCATTCGGTACGTCGATGAAGCCCAGCTAAGAGAATACGACGACCTTCTCCGCGTCTTCTGTGGCTTTCAGATGCTTCTCAGGGGGTGATGTCGATGAACTCCTCGACTCGTCCTGCCATCCAGCCTCTCGCTGACTGAAGCTCTTTGACCGCAGCCTCGGTGACGTAAGCCTTGGTCAAGATGAGTGTGACGGTCAACCCTCAACGGAAGCTGCCCCTCTGTCGGTCGACTTCGTCTGCACGGATAAGGGCGACGGCTAGACATCTATAAGCACGGATTATCAGGCAGCCGCTCACTCGACGTGTAACCGTTGTTTAAGCTGCTTCACGTAGTAGCAGTAGTTCTGGAAGGATATATCCGCTGAGACGGCGTGGTCTACCGCCGGGATGTACCCGCCGTCCTCCACCAAGGGCAGTCGCCGGTCGAGTTCCCTGTCGATGGCTTCGGGGCCTTGAGCTAAGGCGCGTTTGTCGATGTTCCCTATGAGGCGTAGCGCTTTGCCGTACGTCTTTCGCATCGCTGCGGCGTCCATGCCCGCATTCACCTCCAAGGGATATGGGCAGTTGACTCCGACCTCCAGCCATAGGGGCGTTAGGATGTCGTGGTTTCCATCCGAGTCTACCATGATTATGTCGATGCCGTGGTGGTTGAGGAAACCCGTGATCTTCCTGTAGTTGGGGGTCATGAACTCCTTGAAGAGCCTCGGTGAGATATGCGGCCCATTCTTGTACGCCATATCCTCCCAGATGACGGCGTAGTCGATCTTCGCCTCCTTCACCGCGTCCTTGCAGACGCTGAGGACGAAGTCTGCCCAGAAGTCCATCATATCATGGACCATATTGGGGCTCTTGTAGAAGGCGACGCTGATCCCTTCGGCGCCCATGAACCGTCGGGCTTGCCCGTAGAAGCCTGTTAGGCTCAGGTAGACAGGGTGGTCGACCGTCTCGTAGTACTCAAGGAGTTCTTCACCCCAGTTGTTCGGGTAACGCCTCATATCGCCGGCGTCGAACCGCTTCTTCATCCTCTCCCAGTCTTCCGGCGTCTTGACCGGGTAATCCATGTACAACGGCACGCTGGTGTGGCCCTTCAACTCCTTGCATACGACGCCGTTGCCGTCGACGTAGACCCGGTAACGCGCATCCTCGTACAGGGTCCGCGTGATGAAGCGTGGAATCGGACCGAGGTCCAGCGGGATAACCTCGTCCGTGCGGCGCTGAGTCTTGTCGAAGTCGAAATACTCGTAAGGGTTTACTCCCGGCGGAAGGCCCTCAGCTCGCCAACGATCCACAGTCTCAGGCCAGATGCTCTGCCACTGCGTAAACGGAGGCCGGTCCACCTCCCTATAGTGAAGATAACGCGTCAGCCGCTCACGCGCGTTCACAGATACCACCTTCTGGCAGCTCCAGCGATAAACATCGCTAATAGACATCCGGGCGACTTAAGCTTCATGTCCGAGACGAGTCGGTTACGTCATTCCCGGGAAGTTGTTGTGTGATCTATCCCGTGACGCTGCCGGCATTCCTGTGGTAGGCTTCTGCTGGGGTTAAGTGAGTACTTTACGCCTTCATGCGGCCTCTCGCGGCTCCAGTGGTGGGCGAAGCCCTCCAGCGTGGGGAACAGGGGGTGCCTCGCACCAGGCCGCTTTACGGTAGGCATCCGCCTTCCCCAGCGTGGACGGCCTCCTCGGGCTGGCTGCGATATGCTCTACGCCGTCCAGGCGGCAGCACTCGGCGAACGCGGATACGCCTCCCCAAGCCGGGTAGAGCTGGGCGCCCCGGTCCGTGAGGACCTGTCGTGGCTTACCGTAACGGTTGAAGCAGTCCCGGAGCAGCCTCACCGCGGCCTCAGCCGTAGGCGTCCAGCCCCTCCATACGCCGAGGAGGAAGCCGGCCCCACCATCTGTAGAAGGCGCCCCTATGGACGCCTAGACGGCCTCAGAGGACGACTTTCCAGCCTCCGGCGGAGAAGCAAGCGCTTCCTACGCCTCGAAAGCCCCCCTCCCACACCACCCCACCGACACGCGGCTCACCCCTAAAGAGTATCGGCAGTGTAGGGGATAGATTACAACGAACCCACCATGATGGGAAGGCTTTTTACCCTCCCTTGTTCAGTTGCTACCGCTCAAGGCGTGCGAGGCTAATCTGAAAGGTGGTCATGATGTCCGAAGCCGGCGAGAAGTACATCCTCTGGTTTGACGAGATCGGTAAAGAGCAGGTCCCACAGGTCGGCGGGAAGTCGGCCAGCCTCGGTGAGATGTACCGTAGAACGAAGGTACCTGTTCCTTACGGGTTTGCCACCACCGCTGCTGCCTATCGCCACTTCATAGAAGAGGCGGGGCTCAAGGAGAAGCTGGCCGAGGCCCTTGCCGAGCTGAAGGACCCGAACGATACTCAGACGCTTCAACGCGTGGGAAAGACGATTAGGAGGATGATCGTCGAGGCTAAGATGCCCCAGGACCTAGAGGAGCAGATAAAGGAGGACTATAGGGAGCTAGCGAGACGGTACGGCGCCGATGACCCCTTCGTCGCGATCAGGTCTTCAGCCACAGCGGAGGACCTGCCCGACGCAAGCTTCGCCGGCCAGCAGGAGACCTACCTGAACGTTCGAGGCGAAGACCAAGTCGTCGAGAAGGTGAAAGAGTGCTACTCCAGCCTCTTCACTGACAGGGCGATCTTCTACAGGGTCCAGAAGGGCTTCGACCACCTCGCGATAGCGCTCTCGGCCGTCGTTCAGCTCATGGTCTACTCGAAGGCTTCAGGCGTCATCTTCACCCTCGACGTCTCGAACGGCGACCCGTCCGTGGTGCTCATAGAGGCAGGGTACGGCCTAGGCGAGTTCGTAGTCCAGGGCAAGATCAACCCGGACGAGTACTACGTAAGCAAGAAGGACTTCACGATCGTAAGGAGGGTCGTCCCGAGGAAGACGACTCAGCTCGTCCGCAGGGAAGACGGCGGCACGGAGGAAGCCCAGGTCCCTGACGAGCTCCAGGAGAAACCGGTGCTTAGAGACGACCAGATACTTGAACTCGCCAAGTACGCGGTCGCGATAGAGGAGCACTACGGCCGCCACATGGACATAGAATGGGGCCTAGACGAGCGGACCGATAAGCTCTGGATACTCCAGGCAAGGCCTGAGACCGTCTGGTCCCTGAGGGAGAAGGCTGCCCCTCCGCCGGCGGAGGGGGTGAAGATGACCATCGAGCGGAAGGTGCTCGTCCAAGGCCTGCCAGCTTCGCCAGGTCTCGCCGCGGGCGTCGCGCACGTCATCATGAGCGTGGAAGGCATCAACGAGTTCAAGAAGGGAGAGGTTCTCGTCACGGAGATGACTGCGCCCGACTGGGTCCCCGCGATGCGGAAAGCCTCGGCGATCGTGACTAACAGCGGAGGAATGACGTGCCACGCCGCTATCGTAAGCAGGGAGCTGGGCATCCCCTGCATCGTCGGGACGACTGGCAGAGGGGCCGCCGCGACCGACATACTGAAGACAGGGATGGAGGTCACGGTAGACGCTAAGAACGGCGTCGTCTACGAGGGGTTCCTAGAGGAAGCCGCTAGGCCCGAGATGGCCCCCAGCGCAGCCGCCATGGTGGCCGGTGCGGTGGAAGCCTACCCTGTGACGGGGACGAAGATACTCGTCAACCTCGGCGAGCCAGAGCTGGCTGAGAAGGTCTCCGCCCTTCCCTGCGACGGCGTCGGCCTGATGCGTGAAGAGTTCATCTGGGCCGCCGATATAGGGGAGCACCCCCTCTACCTGATCGAGATAGGCCATCCTGAGAGGGTGGTGGATAAACTTGCGGAGGGCATAAGGAGGGTCTGTGCGGCCTTCAACCCCCGCCCTGTGGTTTTGAGGTTCAGCGATTTCAAGACGAGCGAGTACCGCGACCTGAAGGGGGGCGAGAAGTACGAGCCTGACGAGCCTTCCGCGCTCCTCGGGTGGCGTGGCGCAAGCCGGTACTACGACCCCAAGTACCGGGAGGCGTTCAAGCTCGAGGTCAAGGCTGTCAAGAAGGTCCGTGAAGAGTTCGGACTGAAGAACCTCTGGGTGATGCTCCCCTTCGTCAGGACCGTAGAGGAATGCGAGAAGGTCATACAGATAATCGAGGAGGAAGGCATCCATCGAGGCCCCGACTTCAAAGTCTGGCTGATGGCTGAGATACCGAGCAACGTTATCCTCGCAGACCAGTTCAACAGGTTCATCGACGGCTACAGCATCGGCTCGAACGACTTGACGATGCTCATCCTCGGATGCGACAGGGACAACGCCACCGTAGGGCAGATCTTCGACGAACGAGACCTCGCGGTGAAGAGGGCGATCAAACATCTGATCGAGGCCGCCCACAAGGATGGGGTCACGGTCTCCATCTGCGGCCAAGCCCCCTCCGTGCATGGACCGGACTTCATACGTTTCCTCATCGAGAGCGGCATCGACTCGATAAGCGTGAACCCTGACGCCGTCGTCCAGGTACGGAAATGGGCGGCCAGCATCGAGCAGAGGCTACTCGTCGAGAAAGCCCTAGGCAGAGGAGTCCGAGAGGACCCCCTCCTCGCATGGGATACCGTCAAATCCAAGAGCTAGACAGGCAAGGAAGCGCGCTCGTCTTAATAGCATACGGGCGGGTTGCACGTTAACCCTCCCAGACCGCGCGGGTTGGGTTTGGCTTAGCGGGAAAAGAATCATATCGGAGACAGGCCGTAGTGCAGACGTCGGTTGAGGAGGGGCTTTGAGAAGGGGCATAAACGAAGAGCGAGAGCTTGTGAAGAAGTTCTCTGAGATGGGCTTCGCCGTCATTAGGGCTCCCTCCTCAGGCTCAAGCACGAGGATCGACAGGCCAGACCTCCTCGTCGGTGGTAAAGGCCGCCACCTCGCCGTAGAGGTGAAGAGCACCTTGAGAGACACGCTCTACGTCGAAACTGAATCGATGGACCAACTGAAACGGTTCGCGGAGAAGTTCGGGGCAGAACCATACTTAGCAGTCAAGTTCAAACGTAGAAGATGCGGCTGGCTCCTCCTTAAGCCAACCTCGCTTGGCCAGACCGAGAAAGGGTTCAAGATCTCCCTCGCCGACGCGATGCGGGATGGACAGCCACCTGAGGCTTTCCTCTAGACCAACCGTTTCAATTGGCTTTCGTCGCGGAGGATCCTTCTTCATGCCTTAACCTTTAGAGCGAGCCTTAGGGGGCTTCGATGGGGTGATGCGTGGACAGGCTCCTCGAAGCCCTGAGGGATGGTGAAGGGTAGGGAGGCTAAGGCTTTCATCGAGGCGACGAGTAACCACTGGGTGGGACTGTAGATCTGGGCTGTAGATCTGTTCGAGGGTGAAGGAGGGGAAGCTCGCCATGGTCGATGCCAGGCCTGTAACGCTGGAGGAGGGCTTCATAGCGCCGACCGAGGAGCTCTTCAACACCTTCCATGGATGACAACCTCCTGCACGTGGCTACCCAGCCATGGGCGAAGGCTAAGCGGTGCCGGGTCGGCTTATATTCAGCTTCCCGCTATTGCATCGTGAACGGTGGGTGGCGGTTGAAGATAACGCGGGTTGAGAGCTTCCACATCGACATTCCCTGGCGTGAACCGCTTCGCGAATACATGGATTGGGCTGGACAGCCACATCGGTCCTGGCTCTATAGACTCCATACAGATGATGGCTTGGTAGGGCTCTGCGAGAGCTTTGAGGATGCCCGGGTTCTCGGCAAGGACCTGGTTGGGAAGAACCCCTTCGAATACGTTCTGAACGACTCCGTCTGGCCGCTCCAAGAGGCTCTCTACGACCTTATGGCTCAGGCTCTCGGATTACCGCTCTATAGGCTTCTCGGTAGGAAGCAGAGGGAGAAGGTGCCTGTCTGTTACTGGAGCCACCACTTCCCGCCTGAGCTCCTAGCAGAGGAAGCAGCGGCCGCGGCTGAGGAGGGCTTCACGTTTCACAAGTTTAAGGCTAGGCCGCGGTTCGACCCCGTAGAGCAGGCGAAGAGCATCGCAGACGCTACGCCGGAGAACGCGATCATCCCAGACGCGAACGGCTCCTTCTGGCTTCCCTCCAAAGCGGTAGCGTTCGCGAGAGGCGTGGAAGACCTGAACATCCTCTGCCTAGAAAGCCCCATACCGCAATCGGATGTCCAAGGTTACTTAGCGATCAAGTCGCGGGTCGATACTCCGCTCGCCATCCATATGGGGGAGCCGAACCCGATTGTAGCCCTAGCTGCGGGGATGGCTGACTACTACGTCCTCGAGGTCCCAGGGGTGGCTGCAACCCTCGGCTACGCGGCGATCGCGGAGAACGCCGCTGGAAGGATGAGCGCCAGTGGGAATGAGGGTAAGGGCTACACGTTCGGCGGTAGGCCCGTCTGGCTTGAGGGCTTCGGCCGCACCGGGGTAAGCGAAGCGTTCCAAGTTCATCTCGCCGCCGTGGTTAAGACCGCAACCTTGCCTAGCCCCCTGTTCCTGCATAGGCTTAGGGAGCATCCGCTCATCGAGGAGCCCCTGCCCGTCAAGGACGGGCACGTAGCGGTACAGGAGAAGCCTGGGCTCGGCGTCACCTTAGACGAGAGAGCCCTTAAGAAATACGCAGCCGATTAGACCCTGGCTGATTTAGGGAGAGCTTCGAAGCTCGTTGAAGATACTAGGCGTCGACGAGGCTGGGCGTGGGCCCGTGATCGGCCCGATGGTGATCTGCGGAGTCCTCTTCGACGAAGCATCCGTCCCGGCCCTCGTTTGGCTGGGCGTGAAAGACTCGAAACAGCTCATCCCTGAAAGGAGACTGCAACTTCGAGAGGCCATACTTGCCTTGGCTGAAGCCTACCACCTTGTCGAGCTGTCGCCGCAGGAGATCGACGGCGCGGTGAGGCTGAGGATGCTTAACCAGCTAGAGGCCAAGAAGATAGCTGAGATAATCGACTCGTTGAAGCCGGACATCGCCTACGTGGATGCCCCAAGCACCAACCCTAGAGGCTTCCTCAGGTTGCTCAGGCGCTTCTTGACCGCCAACACGCGGATAGTGGCCGAGAACCATGCTGACGAGATCTATCCCGTAGTGGGGGCTGCGTCGATCCTGGCTAAGACGAGAAGGGACGAAATCGTGCAGGGCTACTGCAAAGCCTACGGTGAGGTAGGCTCAGGCTATCCCTCAGATGAGGTCACCGTCGCCTTCTTGGAGAGCTACTATAGGCTTCACAGGTCCTTCCCAGAGTTCGTCAGGCTTGAATGGCAGACGAGAAAAGACGTACTCTGCAGGATCATGCAGAGGAGACTAGACCACTTCGCCGAGTCTCGTATGGGTGAGGGAGGCTGAGGATGGAGTACTTGTTGCTACTTCTCGGCGTGGTAGCCCTTGCGACAGGCTTCTTCCTGCTTCTGCAACAGTTCGGGGCCCTGCCAAGACACGTACCGGCTGGGGGACTCCTTTTAACCTTCTCTGGGCTCCTGATCATTATAGGCGTCCTCGCCCGCGCTAAACGCCGATAGAGTGCCCCTTGCAATAAGAGGGCCTCAAACCCCCTCGGAAAGCTTGGAGAAGCGTGAAGAGAGTGCTTGTCGACTACCATGTTCATACTAGCCTCTGCGGCCACGCAGAAGGGACGCCTGAGAGGTACGTCAGGTCTGCGGCGCGGAAAGGCCTAAAGGAGCTCGGCTTCTCCGACCATCTCATCTTCCACCTTGACAACCGGGATTACTCGATGCCCCTAAGCCAACTGCCCGAGTACATCGACTCGGTCCGTCGCCTTCAAGCACGCTTCTCGGAGCCACGGGTCAAGCTCGGCGTCGAGGTCGACTACGCGCCCGCGGTAGTAGAGGCGATCGACCGGACGCTCAACGGCGCAAAGCTGGACTACGTTTTAGGCTCCGTCCACACCGTCCGAGGCTGGGTCTTCGACGATGAACGCTACATAGCCCGGTACAAGACGGAGGACATCGACCGCCTATGGGATGACTACTTCAGGCTGGTTCAGGAGGCGGCTCGAACAGGGCTCTTCGACGCGATAGCCCACCCGGACCTCGTGAAGAAGTTCGGGTACAGGCCTAAGAAGGACCCTGCGAGGCTCTACGTTGAGGCTGTGGACGCCTTCAAGGAGGCAGGCGTCTGCGTCGAGGTGAACACTTCCGGTCTTCGGAAGCCTGTCCGCGAGATATACCCTAGCGAGGCTTTCCTCAGGCTTTGCTTCGAAGAGCATCTCCCGGTAACCCTAGGTTCGGACGCTCACAGCCCGTATGAGGTGGCGGAAGGCTTCGAACAGGCCCTATCGATGCTGGGAAGGGTGGGCTACAAGCAAGTGGCGGTCTTCTCTGGAAGACAGCGAGCCTACACGTTGCTGGAGTAGCGTTCAGAGGGGCTTTAAGAAAGAGGCTAGAGAGTTTAGGTCAATAAGTCCGCGTCTCCGGTGACGAGGAGAGCCTATATCTGGTCCGTTTCCTTCATCAGGCCCTAGGCGGGAAGGAATGTCGAGTCTGCGGGAGGAGGTCTGCCCTTGTCTCTGCATATCTCGGCGTCTGCGGCTCATGCATGCGGGAGCATCCCGACGAGGCTCTGCCATTCGCGAGAGAGGCCCATGCACGTGCACGACTGAGCCTCAGCCTTCCCGCTGAGCCGCCGAAGGGTTCAGACGGCATCCCATGCAGCCTCTGCGCGAACGAGTGCAGGATCGGCGTCGGAGAACGGGGCTACTGTGGCCTCAGAGAGAACAAGGCGGGCAGGCTGGTATCCTGCGCGACGCCGGGGAAGGGCCTCCTTTACCACTACCTTGACCCTCAAGTGACGAACTGCTGCTCCGCCTGGTTCTGCCCCGCCGGGACAGGCGCGGGCTTCCCGAGATACGCTTGTAGGCCCGGCCCTGAGCTGGGCTACGAGAACCTAGCGGTCTTCTTCTACGGCTGCAACTTCGACTGCCTCTTCTGCCAGAACGCATCTCATAAGAGCCTCGGCTCGGCGCCCAGCTTCACCGCGGAGGACCTAGTACAGGTGACCCTTCGAGATGACAGGGTCAGCTGCTGGTGTTTCTTCGGCGGCTCCCCTGAGCCTCAGCTTCCGTTCGCTTTGAACGCTTCAAGGAAGGTCTTAGAGGCGAAGGGGCGGCGGAGGATCCTGCGGGTCTGCTTCGAGTGGAACGGCGCAGGCCACCCTAAGCTGGTCAAGGAGGCGGCGAAGCTTTCGCTCGTGAGCGGCGGCAATATCAAGTTCGACCTTAAATGTTTCAGCCCCGAGCTTAGCATCGCCTTGAGTGGCGTCCCAAACCGGAGAGCGTATGAGAACTTCGAGCTTGTCTACCGGGAGTTCTACGCCGAACGCCCTGAGATGCCCCTTCTAACAGCTACGACACTGCTCGTCCCGGGGTACGTGGACGCATACGAAGTGGAGCAGGTCGCGAGCTTCATAGCGCGGCTGAGCCCAGAGATACCCTACAGCCTCTTGCTCTTCCATCCGGACTACTTGATGAGCGACCTACCGCATACGCCTATGAGCCTCGCAGTCCAAGCCTACAGGGCTGCGACGAAGCACCTCCGGAGAGTCCACGTAGGGAACCTCCACCAGATAGGGCTCAGGTCGATGAAAGAGTTCGAACAGGAGGCCCAGCTCTGAGGACCCCACAGGAGCTTGATGCTCTTTCTCCGTCATGAGCATAGCGAGGATTCGTCGGTTCGACCCTCTCTCCCCAAGGAAGGGATTAAACGTGCGGTCTGCTTCGAGGGATGCGGTTTGGAGTGCGATGCCAGGTCTCGGAGATTTGAGAACGGTCTTTTATCCCAGTAAGAGAGCAGAAGCGAGTAGTTGGTGTAGTTGTCGGGGCTTGGCCGGGTAGTCTTTCTTGATGTGGAGTCTACAGGGCTAGATGCTGAGTCGAGCTTCATCGTGGGCTTCGGCTTGATGAGCCTCTACGGTCGCTTCTCGCATTCCTTCGCGAAGGGGACGGTGGCTGAGGGCGAGGCGAGGATCATACGGGCGCTTCTGAGACGCCTCAGGCCGTACGATACGGTCGTGACCTGGTACGGCGCAGGGTTCGACTTTCCCCTCTTGATTAGCAGAGCTTTGAAGGCGGACCTAGACCCCTCCTCGCTGCTTGAGAAGCGGCATATCGACCTCTGGCGGTACGCGAAGAGCCTGCTCAAGCTGCAGCACTACGACCTTGATAACGTCTGCAAGTTCTTCGGCGTACCTAAACGCGTCGAGCTGAAGGGATACGATATGCCACCCCTCTACATGCGAGCGCTCACCCACGACAAGGACGCGATGAAACTCATCCTAGAACACTGCAGGGACGACTTGGAAGGGCTGAGACAGGTCTTCCTGAAGATGCGGAGGGTAGTCGAGGCCAGCGGCGTGAACTCCATGCTCTCCACGCAGCCTCAACGCCGCAACTCAGACTAGCTCACGTTAACCATTCGGCAGATGTCTCGGCGAAGAATCCCCTGCGACCTAGCGGCCCTCGTCAGGCCTTAAGAGAGGCCCAAAGACGGACGGAATGAGACGGCCGTGAAGAGAAGACGACGACCCAACCCGTCTGCCTAGGCCCGGCCGGTACGGCAAGGCTACGTTTCCAGACAGGAATCCCTGAGACAACTGAGTAATCCGGGACAACGGCAAGCTGGCATATCCACGCTAGCCAGCGTCCACGATGGGCATGGTCCGCCAGGCTATTCCTTCCTGCGGCATGACTGCGACGCGGGCGTCCCTTCCCATCTCTTGGAAGGCCCTTGCGAGAACCTCCTCTAGGGAGCCTGAGCCTGCGAAGCCGAACTCCCGGGCCTCCTCGTCGGAGATGGTCTTCGAAGCCACGAAGACCCGTTTCCGCTCTAGTACCCTCTTCTGGCGATAGATCAGGACGACATCCCGGACGCTCACCTCGTGCCGGACGATCAACCGTGCCAGGTCTTCAGTGCTCATCTTCAAGAAGTCTGGGCCAGTCTTCTCACGGGCTCCGACGCCTATAGGCGGCCAGCCCCCGGCGACCCCGTCGATGCAGGAGGAGGCGTTGACGATGATGCCGTCCTCTCTCGTCGCCATATCCGCGGCTTCGATCGATTGATAGAGAGAACTCATTAAGGTGCGTTCCCTCTGGGCGCCTGGATGGTAGACCGCGATATCCGCTTTCTTTCGCATTCTCGTAGACCAGACCTGGTCTGCGAAGGGGAGGAGAGCCTTCCACTCCTTCACGAAGTCCCCAGCCGCGACCTTTACGGGCTGCTGTTGGCTGTTGATGACGGCGTCGACCTTCATATCTAACCCCGCGGCTTCAGCGGCGTCGTTCATATCCTCCCGTATGATGTTCCCGTCCACGACGCCGTAGAAGTTCGACGAGGAGAGCAGGAAACCATGGTTATGATCGATCGTATCCCGGTGGGATACACCGGGGAGAATCACCTTAGAGCCGCCCATATAGCCGGCGACGGGATGAGGCGCCACCTCCCCGATTCCGATCCGTACATCCGCCGCTAGAACCTCCCTGCTGAACCAGAGCGGGGTGCCAAACCTCGTTGTGCCCCTATACTCGACTAGGTCCCTATCGTCACATTCATGTTTGACAACCTTAACGCGTTGGAGGACGCTCCTCCCTATGCGGGCTTCATCCGCAGGGGTTCCATGCAACCCCATGGCTAGGTAGAAGGTGACGTCTTGGTCCTTGACGCCCATCTCGTTCAGGACGTCAAGGACGACCGGGTTCATAGCAGAGGTATATAATGGAAGACGGTCGATGGTGAGAACGACGACCTTGCCTCCCGGCTTGACGAGGTCGGAGAGCTTCTCGCCGCCGACAGGGTTCTCCACCGCGTCCCTGACAGCCGCCTTCAAGTCTAACAGCGGGGGGAAGTCCTTAATCCTGATCACGCTTTCGACGTTCTCATCTGGAATTTCGAGGGTTCTCCGTTGCCCAGCATAGATTATGTTGAAACGGGAGCCCAGCCGCCTTCACCGTGAACACATGGAGGCCCTAGGTATCGGATAAAGCCTTTCGAGCAACTCAACAGATGACGGCTCGTAGGGCTTGCAGCGAACCGCTCGTTTCCCCTCGGGTATGGGGGGTCAGATCTCTGAAGGGTACCTGAGCCGTGCGCGCTCTACGCTCGGGTCGAGCTTCGTGAGGAATGCTTCTATGCTGCCATTCCAGAGGTGGCGGGAAGCATAGTAGGCGTTCACCACCGCCACTGGGTCGCGGCCCCAGTTCTCCAGGCTGTGAACCGTACTTGCCGGGATGTAGACTGCCTCGTCCCTAGAGAGGCTTCGCCGCTCCTCTCCAACCCGGACCTGGACCGTACCCGAGGCTATGTAGGCCACCTGCTCTAGGCCCTCGTGCGCATGGGCTTGAACAGCCGCGCCAGGAGCATAGATGCAGTACTTCACGCCTAGGCAGTTGAGTCTTCCCACGTTTTCAGGCTCCAGAAGCGTCAAGGAGAGCTTGCCTCCGGAGGCCTCAGCTCGGGCATCCCTGAGGGTCCGCACGATGGAGTTTCTACCCTCGACAGGTGCCACGGTCTCGCTCTCCTTCGGCTGAATGTACGTTCTCCAGCCGTAGATGCCGAAGAGAATCCTGAAAGGCCCTCCCCGACCTTGAAACGCATGCCACGCGTAGGGCGGCGTGTAGACGATGCCTCCGGCGCTCAGAACGTGGGGTTCCCCGTCGGTCTCAATATTCCCCACGCCATCCACGACCATGAACCACTCATCAGAGTCGGCATGGCCATGAGGCGACGTCTTCTGTTCCCCATAGACGGCGACGCCGAAGATGACGCTCGACGTAGGGATGCCTAGGAGGTCAGGGCGGAAAAGGTGGCCAGAACCCCTTTCAGGCGTCCACTTGGACAGAAACATCAGATCCCGACCTTATAACCGATAGCCCTTACATCTGGCTTAAAGACTACGGTTGAGACGAAGCTTACCCTGTTTGTTCAGGCTCTATAGCCTTACCGAGACGCCCTTCTCCTTCAGGAAACGTTTCACGTCGCCGACAGTGCACTCGCCGTAGTGGAAGATGCTCGCGGCGAGGCATGCGTCCGCCTTCGCTTCATGGAAGGCCTCATACATGTGCTGTG